>NZ_JBJFZV010000003.1:0-165220 GCF_045033015.1 Ligilactobacillus sp. LYQ60 | reverse complement strand
GGAGGGTTACCCAAGTCTGGCTGAAGGGAACGGTCTTGAAAACCGTCAGGTCGGGGCAACTCGGCGCGAGAGTTCGAATCTCTCACCCTCCTTTAGAGGTAAAATTATCGCGGGATGGAGCAGTCTGGTAGCTCGTCGGGCTCATAACCCGAAGGTCGTTGGTTCAAATCCAGCTCCCGCAATTATGGTCGTATGGTCCAATGGTTATGACGCCGCCCTGTCACGGCGGAGATTCGAGTTCGATTCTCGGTACGACCGTTATAAATGGCTCGGTAGCTCAGTCGGTAGAGCAACGGATTGAAGCTCCGTGTGTCGGCAGTTCGATTCTGTCCCGCGCCATTTGACCCATGCGGGTATAGTTTAGTGGTAAAACCACAGCCTTCCAAGCTGTTGTCGCGAGTTCGATTCTCGTTACCCGCTTTATTTAAATATTTGGGCCTATAGCTCAGCTGGTTAGAGCGCACGCCTGATAAGCGTGAGGTCGGTGGTTCGAGTCCACTTAGGCCCATATTGGAGAAGTACTCAAGTGGCTGAAGAGGCGCCCCTGCTAAGGGTGTAGGTCGGTAACACGGCGCGAGAGTTCGAATCTCTCCTTCTCCGTTATGACCCGTTGGTCAAGTGGTTAAGACACCGCCCTTTCACGGCGGTAACATGGGTTCAAATCCCGTACGGGTCACTTTTTACGGAGGGTTACCCAAGTCTGGCTGAAGGGAACGGTCTTGAAAACCGTCAGGTCGGGGCAACTCGGCGCGAGAGTTCGAATCTCTCACCCTCCTTTAGAGGTAAAATTATCGCGGGATGGAGCAGTCTGGTAGCTCGTCGGGCTCATAACCCGAAGGTCGTTGGTTCAAATCCAGCTCCCGCAATTATGGTCGTATGGTCCAATGGTTATGACGCCGCCCTGTCACGGCGGAGATTCGAGTTCGATTCTCGGTACGACCGTGTGACTTAATTATTTTTCCGTCGCTATTGCGGCGGTTTTTTATTGCTTTTAATTAACCATACTAAGTATCAAGTAATGTATGATGTCCTACATTGCCCTGCTGTTTGTGTTAGACTAGGACTGTTATAAGTCCATTTCCCGATAGGATTCACAATCGTGAAGATGCCTTGTAACCAAATTATCTTTGGGGGAATTTTAAATGACCGAGAAACATTTATTTACATCAGAGTCAGTGTCAGAAGGGCACCCAGATAAAGTTGCGGATCAAATTAGCGATGCAATTCTTGATGCATTATTGACACAGGACCCTAATGCACGGGTTGCCTGTGAAACGACCGTAACAACAGGATTGGTTGTTGTCGTCGGGGAAATCTCAACAACGGCATACGTTGATATCCAGCAGGTTGTGCGGAATACCATTAAGGAAATTGGATACAAAGACAACCGTTTTGGGTTCGATGGTGACTCATGTGCGGTAATGACGGCGATTGATGAACAGTCCCCGGACATTGCGCAGGGCGTTGATGCATCATTGGAACAACGGGACGGGAATACAGACCCGCTTGATCAGATTGGCGCTGGAGATCAAGGGTTAATGTTTGGGTACGCAACCGATGAAACACCCGAGTTAATGCCGTTAGCTCTTGAATTGAGTCATAAGTTAATGATTAAGCTTGCTCAGATACGTAAATCAGGAGAGTTAACGTACTTAGGGCCGGATGCTAAGACACAGGTAACGGTTGAATACGGTGAGGATGATCGTCCATTTCGGGTAGATACGGTTGTTCTTTCAACCCAGCACCTGGAGACGGCTTCCCTCGATCAGATTCGTCGTGACATGGTCGAACGTGTTATTAAGCAGGTGATTCCTGCCGATTTGCTTGATGAAAAAACCCGGTTTTTGGTTAACCCAACGGGACGTTTTGTAATTGGTGGTCCCCACGGTGATGCTGGATTGACCGGACGAAAAGTAATTGTTGATACGTATGGCGGGGCGGCCCACCATGGTGGCGGTGCCTTTTCCGGAAAGGACGCTACCAAGGTTGATCGGTCAGCAAGTTACGCAGCCCGGTATATTGCAAAAAACATTGTTGCGGCTGGATTAGCCCGCGAAGTTGAGGTTCAGCTAGCGTATGCAATTGGAGTTGCTCAGCCTGTTTCGGTAAACATAAATACGTTTGGCACAGGCAAAATTGAAGAAGCGCTCCTTGAACAAGTGGTGCGGCAAGTCTTTGATTTACGTCCAGCAGGAATTATTCAGATGCTTGATCTACGGCGACCAATTTATAAACCAACCGCCGCATATGGTGCGTTTGGCCGAACGGATATCGATCTTCCGTGGGAGCATACCGACCGAATTGAGCAGTTAAAGCAGGCAGTTAAGGCGCTTGAATCCAAGTAGGGGCTTTGTTATGATTGGGTGGTACAGAGTAGTAGGGTGTAAATTCTTTTCAGAGAGTGATCGGTGCTGTGAGGTCATAGGGATGCCCCCGAACTTGCTGTGCATGATTAAGTGAACTAAAAGAAAAAGTGCTAGTACCGCTCTGCGGACTAGAAGATGGGTGGTACCGCGTGTAAGCGTCCTGTCGGGAGTTTCCCGGCAGGACGTTTTTAATTAAGAGAAGTAAGGGGCGAATAAATCGTGGCGTACGATCACAAGCAGATTGAACAAAAGTGGCAACGTTACTGGGATGAGCATAAGACGTTTAAAACAACGGAAGATCCGGATAAGAAAAACTATTATGCTTTAGACATGTTTCCGTATCCGTCTGGTCAGGGATTGCACGTTGGGCACCCTGAGGGGTACACGGCAACGGATATTTTAGCGCGAATGAAGCGAATGCAAGGGTATAACGTTCTTCATCCGATGGGATTTGATGCGTTTGGATTACCGGCTGAACAATATGCGTTAAAAACGGGACATTCCCCCCGCCAATTTACCAAAAAGAATATTAATAATTTTCGGCGGCAGATTAAGTCACTGGGGTTGTCGTATGATTGGGACCGGGAAGTTAATACGACGGATCCGGACTATTATAAGTGGACCCAGTGGATTTTTGAGAAAATGTACGAAAAAGGATTAGCCTATGAAGCAGAGGTTCCGGTAAACTGGAGTCCTGATTTAGGGACCGTTGTGGCTAACGAAGAGGTTATTGATGGAAAAACGAAGCGGGGTGGCTTCCCGGTTATTCGGAAGCCAATGCGGCAGTGGATGCTGCGGATTACTGCTTATGCGGACCGGTTAATTGACGACCTGGATGACCTTGACTGGCCGGAAGCAATTAAGGAGCAACAACGGAACTGGATTGGTCGTTCTGTGGGGGCACGGGTTAACTTCCCAGTTGCTGGGGATGAAGATGCCGAAATTGAGGTTTTCACGACACGGCCAGATACTATTTATGGGGTATCGTACATCGTGATGGCACCGGAACACGCGCTAACAAAGCACCTTACCACCCCAGAACATCAGGTTGCCGTGGATAAGTACCTGGAAGAAGTGGCGCATAAGTCCGATCTGGAACGGACCGACCTTGCAAAGGAGAAAACGGGAGTCTTTACCGGAAGTTATGCAATTAATCCGGTTAACGGAGAGCGGATTCCGATCTGGGTTGCGGACTATGTTCTTTCATCATACGGGACAGGAGCTGTGATGGCCGTTCCGGCGCACGATGACCGGGATTATGAGTTTGCCCGGCAATTCGATTTACCGGTTAAACCCGTAATTGAAGGGGGCAACCTGGAAAAGGAAGCATATACCGGCGATGGTAAGCACATTAACTCAGGGTTTCTTGATGGGTTAAGGAAGCAAGAGGCCATTACCCGGATGATCGACTGGTTGAAGGAGCACGGTGTTGGTGACAAGAAGGTTAATTACCGTCTCCGCGATTGGCTGTTCTCCCGGCAACGGTACTGGGGAGAACCGATTCCGGTAATCCACTGGGATGATGGGGAAACGACCCTTGTGCCGGAGGATGAGTTGCCGCTACGGCTTCCTAAGACGGATAACATTAAGCCGTCTGGGACGGGAGAAAGTCCGTTGGCTAACCTAGACGATTGGGTTAACGTTGTTGATGAAAACGGTCGGCACGGAAGGCGTGAAACGAATACCATGCCACAGTGGGCTGGAAGTTCGTGGTACTTCTTGCGTTACGTTGATCCGCATAACCAGGCGGCTCTTGCTGATTATAATAAGTTAAAGCAGTGGTTACCAGTGGATCTATATGTTGGGGGAGCGGAGCATGCCGTCTTGCACCTTCTGTACGCGCGCTTCTGGCATAAATTTTTGTATGATCTCGGGGTTGTTCCGACAAAGGAGCCGTTCCAGCGCCTGGTTAACCAGGGAATGATTCTTGGCGATAACCACGAGAAGATGTCGAAGTCAAAGGGAAACGTAGTTAACCCGGACGATATTGTTGAGCAGTACGGGGCGGATACCCTGCGTTTGTACGAGATGTTCATGGGTCCACTGGATGCCTCCATCGCATGGAGTGAAGATGGCTTGAGCGGTGCTCATAGGTTTGTCAAGCGGATTTGGAACCTGTTAATTGATGAGCAGGACCGGTTACGTGATCGAGTGACAACCGAAAACGATGGTTCGCTTGACCGAATTTATAATCAAACCGTAAAGAAGGTAACGGACGACTTTGGGCAGTTACACTTTAATACGGCGATTTCACAGATGATGGTTTTCGTTAACCAGTGCTATAAAGCTGATGCGCTACCACTTGAATACGTTGAGGGATTCGTGAAGTTAATTGCTCCGTTAACCCCTCATATTGCAGAAGAACTGTGGACGAAACTGGGACACGTTGGAAGTATTGCGTATGCCCAGTGGCCGACCTACGATGAGAGTAAGCTGGAAGAAAACACTGCTGAAATTATCGTTCAGGTTAACGGGAAGTTACGGGCGAAGTTAACGGTGCCGAAGGACATCACGAAGGATGCGCTTAAAAAACAAGCGTTAGCGGATGAAAAGGTGCGCCATCACCTTGAAGGAAAAACAATTCGGAAAATAATCGTTATTCCAGGCAAGCTGATTAACGTAGTGGCTAATTAGAATATGGTGATAAAGCGTTCGGTTAATGGTGGAAATTCCACTTATAACCGAACGTTTTTGTGACTATTTGCCAGGTTTAGTTCGCTTTAATGGGAGGTTGCGGTATAATTAAAGGCACAATTTTATTTTTGAAGAAATGATTAGTGAACGAAAACGAAGTGGAGTGAAGGAAAATGAGTGAAAATAAGTTGGCTCGCCAGTTATCTTCCCGACATGTTCAGATGATTGCGATTGGTGGGGCAATCGGAACTGGATTATTTTTGGGCTCTGGGACGGCAATCCATGCCGCTGGTCCCGCTTTGTTGGGATTATATGCGTTAGCCGGTTTATTCTGTTTTTTTATGATGCGGGCGATTGGCGAGCTGGTGTTGTCTGATACTGGTAAATCATCGTTTATCGAGTTTATTCGCGAGTATCTGGGAGAACGGTGGGAATTTGTTGTTGGCTGGACCTATTGGTTATGCTGGGAAAGTTTGGCAATGGCAGATTTAACGGCAAGTGGAATCTATATTAAATATTGGTTCCCGTGGATTCCGCAGTGGGTGACGGCGCTGGTAATCGTTGCGGTTTTATTGACGTTTAACCTCTTAAGTGTTGGCCTTTTCGGTGAACTTGAATCGTGGTTTTCAAGCATTAAGGTTTTTGCCATTCTTGCCTTAATTGTGACTGGAGTGGTGCTCCTTGTTTTACACGCTCATATAGGCGGACAGGTGGTAACAATGCGTAATCTGGTGAACTACGGGGGGTTCGCTCCCCGGGGAATTCGGGGGATTCTTAGTGCATTACCAATGGTGATTTTTGCTTTTACTGGAATTGAAATGGTGGGGTTAACTTCTGGTGAGACAGCTCATCCTCATCGTGATATCCCCAAGGCAATTAATACTCTGTTGCTGCGGATCGCTCTCTTTTACGTGGGTTCAATGTTTGTATTGATGTGTATTTATCCGTGGAATAAGGTTACAACCACTGCCAGCCCGTTTGTGCAGGTATTCAGTGCATTGGGAGTGAAGGCTGCAGCCGGAATTATTAACTTTGTGGTGTTAACGGCAGCATTGTCAGCATGTAATAGTACACTTTTCAGTACTAGTCGAACCCTCTTTGTTCTTGCTCAGAGTCATTTTGCCCCTCAGCGGATGCACCAGACGAATAACCGAAGTGTTCCGGTAAGCGCACTTATATTCTCGTCAGCAGTTTTGTTAATCATTGTTTTCTTGAATTATGTTCTTCCGGCAAAAATTTTTTCCATCATTTCCAGCGTTGCGACCGTAAGTTTTGTTTTCGTGTGGTTAGCGCTTCTGTGGTGCCATGCGAAGTTTAAGCAACGGCACTTGACAACAACGTTTAAGATGCCAGGATACCCGTGGACAACAATTCTAACAGTGCTCTTTTTCGTTGGTGTTTTGGGATTGTTGGTAATGCAACCGTCGACGTTGTTAGCGTTAGTTTTTGCTGTTATTTGGGTGGCTGTCCTTTTAGGCGGATATAGTTTACTTAAGTGGTTCCGCAGCCGTTTACAATAGGATGAAGTTTCCCCCTAGTTGTGGTTTGTGGTAAGGTGTTTATGCGGCGTTTTAAGCGCTGGAAAATGAGTAAAACTAAACGGAAAGGAACGCACGGCGTGGATAACGAAACACATACACACATAAATGATGAAACAACGGCTGGGACGATTGCAACGGCCAAGCAACAGGATGTTTCTGCTAAGGAAAAAATGCTGCGAGGATCGTCATGGTTAACAATCGGAAGCATCTTCTCCCGGATTTTGGGGGCAATTTACGTAATTCCGTGGTATGCATGGTTGGGTCCCAATCGTCTTCAGGCTAATGCCTTATACACTAAGGGATACACATTGTATAGCACGTTTTTAATGATTTCGACGGCTGGAGTGCCAAGCGCAGTATCAAAACAGGTTTCTCATTATAATTCACAAAACGAATATGGCATTGGGCGGCGCCTTTTTCGAAAATGTTTAGCATTATTAACAGTTTTAGGAATTATTAGTGCGGCCATTATGTGGTTTGCGGCACCGTACATTACGCAGGGGGCAAAGGCGGTAATTCCGGTTTATCGGTCGTTAGCAATTGCCTTAATTGTTATTCCTGCCCTTAGCCTTACTCGGGGTTATTTTCAGGGATACCAAGATATGGCGCCGTCAGCGATTTCACAGTTAGCGGAACAGCTAGTGCGGGTTTTATACATGCTTCTTGTCACCTTTTTCATTATGCGGGTGTGGCAGGGACGTTATCAAACGGCAATCGTGCAATCAACTTTTGCCGCGTTCATTGGCGCTAGTGCGGGGTTATTGGTTCTGGGATGGTTTTTAATGCGGAATCGGCGCCAGCATGACATGTTAGTTGCTCAAAGTAATAATGAGCTGGTTGTTTCGGATCGGCGAATTATTAAGGATGTGCTGATTCAGTCTGTTCCGTTTATTATAATTGGGGCTGCTTTTAACGGATATAATTTATTTGATTTAATTTCTTTCCAGCCAATTATGCGAATGACAACTAATTTGTCAGTGCATGCAGTTAATAATTTGTATGCACTGTTTGCAGGAAACGCTAATAAACTGATGATGATTGTGATTTCATTAGCGGTTGCAATGGGGGATACGTCAATTCCGGTGCTTTCTGAGATGTTTACGAAGAAAGATTATGAGGGCGTCCGGCAGCAAATTACCGATGCAATTGAGTTATTCTTGATTGTAATGGTTCCCGCTGCTTTAGGGATGGCTGCAGTCAGTCGCCCACTATATACTCTTTTTTATGGATATGATCTCCAAGGCTTTTTCGTACTGTGTATTGCCGCTTATATGGCAGTCTTTATTGGATTATTTTATTTGTTAAGTGCAGTTCTCCAGGGGATTTATGAAAATAAACGGGCGATTAAATACACGCTTGTGGGGCTCGGAACTAAAATTATAATTCAATTTCCGTTAACAGCATTATTACATGTATACGGGCCGTTATTGGCAACGGGGATTGGAATGATGGTAACTGATGTTTTGATTTTCCGTTACATGTATTACCGTTATAACCTTCAGACAAACCACCTTCAGCAAACGTTTAACAGGCTGGTCAGTTTTGGGTTAATCATGTTCGCTGTTGTGCTAACCTTTGTGTGGCTGAGCGGACACGTTTTCAATATCTTTAGTCGTTTCCAAGCTGTAATTACGATTATTATTGCCGGAATTATCGGGGCGGCATTGTACGGCTATTTGTGCCTGCGGTCACGCGTTGCGGATGATGTTTTAGGGAGCCGGATTGCTGGATTGCGGCGCGTGTTCCATATTCGGTAATTTGTAAAATAAAACTTGAATGGTAGTTAAAACCAGGCGATTGTGACATAAGTCGCAGTCGCCTGCTTTTTTTACAGATTTATATAAACCGCCGCATGAACGAACTGATTTGGCTACTTAGAAGCGTAGGAGTGACGACGTAGTGGGTTGTGGCTAATTCTGTGGCAAGGGCACTATGGAGGTAAACTGCTGCTTCAACCCGGTCTTTAAGGGGAGAGGTAAATTGTGCACAAAATGCCGCAAGGATTCCTGTGAGGGTATCGCCCATCCCCCCGGTTGCCATTGCGGGGGTGCCTACGGTGAGCTGGCCCACGGTGTTGTCAGTATGGTAAATCATGGTGGGTGCGCCCTTTAGAACAAGGGTTCCTCCCAAACGTGAGCGCATCCGCCAATTTTGTGCTGGTGTTTGTTCACTAATTGGGATTCGGCTCAGGCGCTGCCATTCCATCTGGTGAGGGGTCATTATAACAGGAGCATTTGTTGTTGCAAGAAAAGCGGGGTGTGCAGCCAATATGGTTAGCGCGCCCGCATCAATAATAAGCGGGACGGTTACCGTTTTGAAAAGTTTTTTGAGGAGGGCTTGGTTTGTTAACGTCAGTGCTAATCCGGGTCCCACCGCAACGACGGTGGCCTTTTTAGCTTGCGCGAGGATTGCGTGCTGGTCTGAAAGGGATGTAAACAGTGCTTCGGGGACGGCAACATGGAGGGCAGTTTGGTTGGCTGGCGCAGTGGCACACACAACAAGGCCTGCGCCCGTGTTTACTGCTGCGCGGGATGCCATTAAAATGGCGCCACCCATGGTTGTATTTCCGCCGATTAAAAGAACCCGGCCATAGGTTCCCTTATGACTTTGCCGGGGCCGTGGGGTAATTATTCGTGATAAAACGTTCGCTGTGATTTGATGCATTGCAATCCCTCCATGGGTTCAGCATACCACAGGAACAGGGAACACTATGGTAAAATAAAGGCACTATTCACAAAGGGGGCAATTTCGCAATGGGTTATGATTGGCAGCAGGCGGTTACAGCACACCGCGACGAGTTATTAGCAGACCTCAAGGCAATGTTACGGATTAAAAGCGTTCGGGATGAGAGGCAAGCAACCCCGGATGCACCGCTTGGTCCTGGTCCCCAGCAGGCCCTTGACCATTTTTTGGCGTTGGGTGCCCGGGACGGATTTAAAACGAAGAACGTTGATGGGATGGCGGGACATATCGAGTTTGGTACTGGAAATGAAACTTTGGGAATCTTGGGGCACGTCGACGTGATGCCTGCTGGTGACGGGTGGAGTCACGCGCCGTTTGATCCGATTATTAAGGATGGTAAGATTTATGCCCGGGGAGCGATGGACGATAAGGGCCCAAGCATGGCAGCGTACTACGGGTTAAAGGTGGTTAAAGAATCAGGGTTGCCGGTAACCAAACGGGTACGGTTCATTCTAGGAACGGATGAAGAAAGTAGTTGGCGGGGAATGAAGTATTATTTTGCCCACATGCCTGCACCAGATTTTGGTTTCTCGCCTGATGCCGAGTTTCCCTTAATTAACGGGGAGAAAGGCAATGTTAGCCTGAAACTTAAGTTTGGGGGAACAAATGGTGGGACCGTAATGCTACACCAATTTACCGCTGGATTACGCGAAAATATGGTTCCTGGCAATGCGAAGGCGACGGTGAGTGGTGCGTGCTTAGACGAAATTGAACAGGCGTTTAACCGGTTTATAAAAACAGCCCCTGTAAGTGGTAAAGCAACGCGGACATTGGATAGACTAACGCTTGCAGTTACCGGGAAAGCTGCCCACGGGATGGAGCCACGGGAAGGAATTAATGCCGGGACGTATCTGGCTACATTCTTGAAAAACTATGATTTTGGGGGCGATGCCGCTCATTTTATTACGTTTATCGCAAATTACCTGCACGAGGCTTCGCGGTTAGAAAAGTTTGGTGCTGCCTTTACCGACCCGGTGATGGGAGATCTCACCATGAACGCCGGACTGTTAAACTTTACTGCTGGCCAAACCGGATCAATTACCCTTAACTTCCGGTATCCGCAAGGAATTGAGCCAGCGACAATTCGGACAGCAATTGATCGTGTGACATCCCAGTGGGATGCTGTAATTAGTGTTGGGGAAGCGATGGCGCCGCATTACGTTGCATTAGACGACCCGTTGGTTACAACGCTTCTTGGCGTATACCACCGCCAAACGGGAACGGATGCTCCTGCCGAGGTAGTTGGTGGGGGAACGTACGGCCGATTGATGAAGCGGGGAGTAGCCTTTGGGGCACTTTTTCCGGACTGCCCGAACATGATGCACCAGGTGGATGAATACATGCCGGTTGAGGATATCATGAAGGCGGCGGCAATTTATGCCGAATCAATTTACGAATTAATTAAGTAAAAATTGACGGATGAATGATTATTTGATAACATGTACCCGTTGTATTTGTGCATGTCACAACTGCAACCGCACGTTTTAGGTTTTTTTAAGTGGCAAATGCCCACCACATTACGGCGAGTCTAAGTCAATTAAGGAGGTGCACAGAATGTACGCAATTATTAAAACTGGTGGTAAGCAGCTAAAGGTCGAAGAAGGACAAACGATTTACGTTGAAAAGCTGGATGCCAAGGCTGGTGACAAGGTAACTTTTGACGAGGTGATCTTCGTTGGGAGTGACAAGCCGCAGATTGGTTCACCGCTTGTTGATGGTGCAAGTGTTACGGGAACTGTTGAAAAGCAGGGCCGGGCAAAGAAGGTTGTTACGTTTAAGTATAAGCCAAAGAAGCACCAGCACACCAAGCAAGGTCATCGGCAACCATACACCAAGGTCGTCATTGACAGTATTAAAGCATAATAGCGTTAACGATGATTACCGTAAAGCTAACGTATGATGATAATCAGTTAGTAGCATTCCAAATGACGGGGCATGCCGACGCAGGACCGTACGGTCAAGATATTGTTTGTGCGGCAGCATCGGTATTAGCGATTAATACGGTGAATTGCCTTGAGCAAATTGCAGGAGTTCATCCGCAGGTAACGGCTGATACAATTAACGGTGGTTTGATGAAGGTTACCGTTAATGAACCGTTACCGGAAAAAGCAGTGACAATTATGGCTGTTTTTGAGCGGGGCATCCGGGACGTTGCGCAAAATTATTATGATCGTATAAGAATAACGCAGGATTAACGAGGAGGTGCGCGCAGATGTTAATGGATTTACAGTTCTTCTCCCACAAAAAGGGGGGCGGTTCATCAGCTAACGGCCGTGATTCAAACGCTAAGCGGCTTGGTGCTAAGCGGGCTGATGGCCAGTTTGTTTCAGGAGGATCAATCCTGTACCGGCAGCGGGGAACACATATTTACCCGGGTAAGAACGTCGGTATGGGCGGTGACAACACCCTTTACGCTAAGGTTGAAGGCGTTGTTAAGTTTGAACGGAAGGGCCGCGATAAGAAGCAGGTTTCCGTTTATCCGGTTGCTGAATAATTCCGGTTAGCTGTTTGGGAGGTTCATTTATATAATGAACCTCTTTTTTTATACTGGAATTTAACAGCGGTAGGATAACCATTTGCATTTTATGGGTTAGTCCTGCTATGATTAGGTGTGATTAAAATGGTGGGGATGGGGTATCCCCTAAATGGAGTGAATTATTATGATTTCAGTTAACGATTTTAAGACTGGATTAACCATTGAAGTTGACGGCGAACTGTGGCGGGTAATTGAGTTCCTGCACGTTAAGCCGGGAAAGGGATCAGCATTTGTACGCTCAAAACTGAAGAACCTGCGGACTGGTGCTGTTCAGGAAAAAACGTTCCGTGCTGGTGAGAAGGTTGAACAGGCCCAGATTGATAACAAGCAAATGCAGTACCTGTACGCTGATGGGAATAACTATGTCTTCATGGATACGACAACGTATGAACAGCTTGAATTGCCGGGTGACAAGATTCAAGATGAGTTGAAGTTCATGAAGGAAAACATGTTAGTGAACATCATGATGTATGGGAGTGAAACGTTGGGGGTTGACCTACCAAACACGGTTGATTTGGAAGTTAAGGAGACCGAACCAACGATTAAAGGGAATACCGCTTCTGGTGGTTCCAAGCCTGCAACGATGGAAACCGGACTGGTTGTTCAGGTGCCGTTCTTCATTAACGAAGGCGATGTGTTGACAATTAATACCCAGGACGGGACGTATATTTCACGGGCTTAGCGGATAGGGGGAAACAGTAATGGCTGATGAGAGCAATATTATTTTAGCTGGTTCGGGTGATGAAAACGGACAAATCCGGATTGCGCCAGAAGTTGTTGAAATTATGATTGGAATTGCCGCTAGTCAGGTCGATGGTGTATTTTCCATGAGCGGGTCGTTGGCCACGAGTTTTTCTGAGTTGTTAGGGCGGTCGTCACTGGGGAAGGGCGTTAAATTGAGTCAGGATGATGGGGGGCACCTGCAAGTTGCAGTGTATGTTACCCTGGCTTACGGCGTTTCAATTCCCCAAACTGCGCTTGAAATTCAAAAACGGGTAAAGCAGCAACTTTTGTTTATGACTGGATTAGAAATTCAGGAAGTCGATGTTCATGTTGAGGGCATTATGCCCGAAAAGCAGCCGGCAACGGTTGATCCGGATAATTTATTTGCGGACGAAGAGGAAGGTACTGATGGAGTTAAGTAGGCATAAAATGCGCGCGGTGGCGTTTCAGACACTGTTTGCCCTGACGAGTAATCCTGAAGGAAAACCAGTTGATGTGTATGAGGGAATTTTAGGGACAACAACCGTCCCAGCGTTTCTTAGCGGACTTGTTGCGGGTGTGTTAGCGCACCAAACGGAAATTGACCAGGCAATCATCCCGCACTTGGCGAAGGGGTGGTCACTTGAACGATTAAACAAGGTTGACTTGAATCTTCTTCGGCTAGCAACGTATGAAATTAAGTATTGTTCGGATGTTCCAAATAAGGTGGCTGTAAACGAGGCTCTTCAGTTAGCCAAGGAGTTTAGCGACGACCAATCCCGGCGGTTTATTAACGGGGTACTCGCTGCAATTTTGAAGGACTAGTTTGGGATTAATGGTTTGCGAATAGTGAGAAAAGCTGGGGTACGGATCTCAGCTTTTTTGTTGTGTCGACTGCGGAAAAAGGGAAAAGCGGGAATATGCTGGCTACCTAATTTATGCTCCGTGTTTCATTCGTTTTATCGTTTTAACCCCGCCCGCTTTTAACGTGGGAGTATGCTAAAATAACAGGGAAATAGTGGAGTAAGGGACGTGAAAAGATGACAGCAAAAATACTTGATGGTCGCAGTGTGGCCCGGGAAATTCGGGCTGATTTAAAGGAAAAAGTGTTGCGCTTACAGCAACGTGGCGTGGTGCCGAAGCTCGTAGTTATTCTGGTAGGGAACGATACCGGAAGTGAGGTCTATATTCGAAATAAGAAGCGGGCAGCGGAGACAATCGGAATTGAAACCCTTGATGTGCGTCTTCCGGCTGAAACGAGCGAGTATGATTTGCTGCAATTAATCGCAAAGTACAATGCGGATGAATCCATTGATGGAATTCTTGTTCAGTTGCCGCTTCCTCCCCACATTAACGAAGATACGGTCGAGCGGGAAATCGATCCCCGGAAAGATGTTGACGGGTTTCACCCCATTAACATGGGTCACTTGTTCATGAATGAACCAAATTCCTTACCATGTACGCCCCGGGGGATCATGGCGCTCCTTGCTGCTGAGAAGATTGAAGTTGCCGGACAGCACGTGGTGATTGTTGGGCGGAGTAATATAGTTGGCCGTCCCATGGCAGCACTGATGTTGAATCATGATGCAACGGTGACAATTGCCCATAGTCATACGAAGGATTTGGCGGCAATTACCCGGCAGGCAGACATTTTAATTGCCGCAGTTGGAAAATCTGAAATGATTACCGCGGATTACGTTAAGGATGGCGCTATTGTAATTGACGTGGGGATGAATAGAAATGCTGCTGGAAAACTTGTCGGCGATGTTGCCCAGGATGATGTTGCCCAGAAAGCAGGTTACATTACGCCCGTTCCGGGGGGAGTTGGCCCAATGACCATTGCAATGTTAATGAAACAGGTGGTCGAGTTTGCTGAAAGGAATACCCATAATGACAAGTGAGCATGAATACCTAACAGTCGGGCAACTGACCCGTTATATCCACCGAAAATTTACGGCGGATCCGTACCTTGAGCGAGTGTATGTGACGGGAGAGATTTCTAATTTTCGGGAACGGCCGCGGCACCAGTACTTCAGCTTAAAGGATAAGGATGCGGTCCTTGAGGTGGTAATGTACGCGGGGGCGTACCAAAAGGTTAAGTTTAAACCCGAAGAGGGGATGAAGGTACTTGCGACGGGGCGGGTTGATGTGTATGAAAAAAGTGGACGGTACCAGTTGATCATTGACCACATGGAGCCCCAGGGCATCGGTGCTCTTTATCAGGCTTATGAACAGTTAAAGGCAAAGCTGAAGGCGGAAGGATTATTTGATCGTCCTAAGCGGCCGATTCCGCGGTTTCCTCGGCGGATTGCGGTCATTACTAGCCAATCCGGGGCGGTAATTAAGGATATTATGACTACCGTTAACCGCCGCTATCCAATTGTGCAGTTGGTCCTTTTTCCGGCGGCTGTTCAGGGGAAGCAGGCGGCGGCCTCCCTTGTTGGTCGTCTAAAGGAGGTCAATGCCCGGGGAAACTTTGATACGATTATTATCGGGCGGGGCGGAGGATCCATTGAAGACCTCTGGCCGTTTAACGAAGAGGAAGTTGCGCGGGCAATCGTCGCTAGTAAGATTCCCGTAATCTCATCGGTTGGGCACGAAACGGATACAACCATTGCTGATTTAGTAGCAGACTGTCGGGTAGCAACTCCTACCGCGGCGGCAGAAATTGCTACCCCCGTGTTAACTGATGAAATTGCTAATATTATTGAAATGCGAAATCGGATGGTACGGGCGGAAAGTAAGACGCTTCATTACCAAACTAAGCGGGTTCAACAACTGATAACCGCACCTGCTTTACAGCACCCGCACCGGCTTTTCGAACAGCGGGGACAGACGCTTGATCAACTAATGCTTAGATTAGAAAACTGCCAAACAACACGGTTGAAGGAATTACAAAGACGTGTGATGACAATAACAACGCGTCTTCAACGCCAGTCCCCTCAGACTAAGGTGGCGGCATGGAAGCAGCGGGCACTGGCGTTGGCTCACCGGCTGCAAACGGATGAATCCCGGTTGATTCAAACCAAGCAGCACCAAGCGGGGCAGTTGGTTGGACAGCTTGATGCGTTGAGCCCACTGAAAATTATGACACGGGGATACGCATACGTAACCGATGCTGCTGGCCAGGTTGTTCGGGACGTAACAACGTTTGAACCGGATGACCAGGTGTGCTTGCATATGAGCACGGGACAAGCGACGGCGCGGATTGAACAAATTGAAAGGAATGATAATGGTGGCAGTAAAACAACCAACGTTTGAGGAGCAGCTAAGTCAGCTCGAACAAATTGTTAAGCAGTTGGAGCAGGGCGACCTAACGCTGGACGATTCCCTTGCAAAGTTTAAACAGGGGGTCACCCTGAGCAAAAAATTACAGCATAAGTTAGCCGACGCGGAACAAATGATGACACAAATTATTGGCCCGGACGGAAATGAAACAGATTACCAGCGGGATACGTACCATGATGCAAAGTAGTAGCGTTCTAATGAATTTTGAGCAGCAAATGTTACCGCTCATTGACGAAACCTTAACCACGTACTTAGACGGATTAGCAGCTCCTGCTCAGCTCCGAGATGCAATGAAGTATTCCGTGATGGCTGGAGGAAAGCGTATCCGCCCCTTGTTAGTACTTGCAACCGCGGTAAGTTGCGGTCAGCGGGCGGATAGAGCCGCCTTACAGGTTGCGGCTAGCCTTGAATTATTGCATACGTATTCGCTAATTCACGATGATTTGCCCGCAATGGATAATGATGATTTACGGCGGGGACAACCGACAAGCCATAAAAAATTTGGTGAAGCGGTTGCAATTTTGGCAGGTGATGGGTTACTAACAGCGGCTTTTGACTTAGTTACTCGGGCGGAATTACCAACTGTTACTACAACGAAGCTTGTCAGTGCGTTGGCCCGGGCAGCTGGACCTGAAGGAATGGTAGCAGGACAAACGCTTGATGTGACTAATACCGGTAAAAAATTAACACTCCCACAATTACAGCGGTTGCACCGGGGGAAAACCGGAGCCCTAATTAAATATGCGTGCTATGCGGGAGCGGTTTTAAGTGACCAATCCCGGGCGGTAATTGATTTGATAAGTGAATACGGGGCACACTTTGGGCTAGCTTTTCAGATTTATGATGATATTCTTGATGTCACCGGGACACAGGAGCAATTGGGAAAGGCAGTAAATAAGGATGCTATTGCTCATAAAAATACTTACCCGGGATTACTTGGTATGGCCGGTGCGCGGGAACAATTAACCATAGCGGTAATGGCGGCTCGGCGTTGTGTCCGGCAAATGGAACGGGTTGGTCTTGACGGAACGTTACTTGGCGAAATGCTGCGGTATTTTGAGGATGAGGTGCAATGACGAAGGAACGGGTTGATGTTTTATTAGTTAAACAGGGACTGTTTGCAACGCGCGAGCAAGCCAAGCGTGCGGTGATGGCCGGTGAAATTTTAGGAGCGAATGAAGAACGCCTTGATAAACCAGGAGTGAAAATTGACCCGACAACGAAACTTCATTTTAAGGGAACTAAAATGCCATACGTTAGTCGGGGGGGGCTCAAGCTCGCTAAGGCGTTGAAGGTTTTTCACCTTAGTGTCCGTAACCGAACGGTGCTTGACATTGGTTCGTCCACGGGAGGGTTTACGGATGTGATGCTCCAAAAAGGGGCGCAACTTAGTTATGCCCTTGATGTGGGAACCAACCAACTGGTGTGGCAACTGCGGCAGGATCCCCGGGTTGTTGTTATGGAAAATACCAATTTTCGGTACAGTAAACCTGCTGATTTTACCCACGGGCAACCGGAATTTGCTTCAATTGACGTTTCATTTATTTCGTTGGGGTTAATTCTTCCCCCGCTGCACGCAATTATTAAGGATGGGGGACACGTGGTAGCGTTAATTAAGCCCCAGTTTGAAGCAGGGCGTGATCGGGTTGGAAAACACGGAATTGTTCGTGAGCCAGCTGTCCATTGTGATGTGCTCCAGCATGTAATGGTTATGGCAACGGAAGCGGAATTTAACGTGTGCCACCTGGACTTTTCCCCGATTACTGGGGGGCACGGGAATATCGAGTTTTTGGTTGATTTACAAGCAACGGCAACCACCGCAACCATTGATCCTGCAATTGATCCGGTGGCTGTTGTGAAACAGGCACACGCAACGTTAAAGTAGGTGATTGAATGCAACGTCAGGCACGGCAACAAGCCGTAAAACGGTTATTGCAGGATGGGCAGTACCACAACCAAGCAGAAATTGTTACGGCCCTTGCACACCAGGGAATTCACGTTACGCAGGCGACGGTGTCCCGGGATTTAACTGCACTCCGGGTTGAAAAGGCGACGAACGCGGCGGGAGTTGGATATTACCGGCTTCCAACAGCAGAAGGTTCCCCCGTCTTACCTCGCCTTGAACGAACGGTTCGGGGGGCTTTGGTGGGAATTCGGGTGCACGACTCAATGTGTGCCCTCCAGGTTCTCCCCGGAAATGGTCCGGCGTTAGCGCATTTAATTGAGCAAGCGCAGTTTCCAACGGTTTTTGCAGCATTAGCAAACGATGCTATGGTGGTGGTATTTATGAATAATCCGGCGGCCGCTAAGCAGTTTGCGGATCAGGTTATGGCTTGGAGTAAGGAGGTGTAGGGCATGCTCCAGGAGTTAGAAATTCATGATTTTGCGATTATTGAGCAGTTAAACGTTACTTTTTATGACCAAATGACCGTGCTTACAGGAGAAACAGGAGCAGGGAAATCCATTATCATTGATGCCCTCGGGCTTCTTGCTGGGGGACGGGGCCTTAGCGAATTTATTAGGAAAGGGGCTCAAAGGGCGGTTTTACGTGGTCTTTTTGTTGTTCCAGTAGATGCACCGGTTGTTCAAGAGTTAACGGATAGGGGAATTTCTGTTAATGACGGTGAAATTCTCCTTGAAAGAAACCTTACCCGGGCGGGCCGGAACGTATGTCGTGTGAACGGGACCCTGGTAAATTTGGCAACGTTACGAGCGGTCGGGGAACGTTTGATTGATATTCACGGCCAAAATGAACACCAAGAGCTGATGCGACCCGAGACACACTTAGGATTGCTTGACGAGTATGCGCAGGAAACGCACACACTCCGGGAGCGTTACCAGGCTGTCTATAAGGATTATGAGCAACAACAGCAGGCCCTTAACCAGCGAAAAAAGGATGAACAAGCGTGGGCCCAACGACTCGATATGCTTGATTTTCAAGTAAAGGAAATTGAAGCAGCCCACTTAAAACCAGGCGAAGAGGAGAAATTGACTGCTGAAAAGGAGCGCCTTGTTAACTACCAGGCAATTCATGATGCGCTTGAGCATAGTTATCAGTTACTTAACGGTCAGGCAGACGTCCTCGGCCATTTGGGGACGGCAATGGATGAGCTAGAGCAGGTGGCCCAGTATAGCGACCGGTTAACGCAGATTAGCGAAACAGTCGGTGCGGCGTTTTATAGCCTGCAGGACGTCGAGCGGGATATTGCGGATGAACGTGATAATTCGGCATGGGACGAAGGCCGCCTTGATGAAATTGAACAGCGTTTGGAAGTAATCCACCAATTAAAGCGGAAATATGGTGACTCAATTGCGGCTGTGTTAGAACATTACGAGAAAATTAAGCGGGAGCTTACGACGATGCAAGGAGAGGATGCTGACCTTCAGTCCCTTGAGCGGGGCGTGCAATCCATTAAGAAAAAGGCGCAAACCCTTGCAGACCAACTGACTACTGCCCGGAAAAAAGCGGCCCGGCGACTTGAACAGGCGATTCATGTTGAATTGGCGGCGTTGTACATGAACAAGGTTATTTTTAAAGTCCGTTTTAGTAAAGAAAAGCTAACATTTAACGGTCAGGATGGGGTTGAATTTTACGTTCAGACTAATCCAGGGGAAGAAATTGGTCCGCTGGCGAAAATTGCTTCGGGTGGAGAGTTGTCCCGGATAATGCTGGCGTTAAAGACAATTTTTGCACACCGGAAAAACGTTACCAGTATCATTTTTGATGAGGTGGATACCGGAGTAAGCGGCCGGGTAGCGCAGGCGATTGCTGAAAAAATTTACCAGATTGCCACTAATTCGCAGGTACTTTGTATTACTCATTTGCCTCAGGTGGCATCAATTGCGCAGCATCACTATTACATTGAAAAAATGGTGCGGGCAGGGCGTACAACCACGCACCTAACAGTGTTAAACGATGCGCAGCGGGTTGATGAGATTGCCCGGATGTTAGCTGGGAGCACGGTGACACCATTAACCCAGAAACATGCGCAGGAAATGCTGTCAGCAATGCAAAAAGAGTAAGAAAATAGTTATGTAAAAAGAGCAACGGGAGGGACTTACTGTCCCTCCCGTTGCTCTTTTTATTATGCTCGCTTCTTTCGTTTGGGGTTAATCAGCAGAATATGGAAGAGGTATCCGGGCGGTGTCAAGGACGTGGCCCTCCATGGCGTGCAGTAATTCATTCATCCAGTATCCTTGTGGGAGGGAGAGGAATGTGTTCAGCGCATATCCTGTAAGAAGGTAGTCATGAACGCCGTGCGGTGGTCGCGGTCCCGTATATCCTTGGCAAATTTCTGCTGGGGCAGTCACAAACCTACTGGCATTACTATTCTTTCCCTGAATGAACTGGGCAGCGAGTTGTCGGCTTGCATCTTCGGGCAATACAGGAGTTGTTGCGGGAAGATTGGCAAGGGTCCAGTGGATCCAAGCAAACCCACATACGGGAATAGAATCATAGTCAACAAGGGTAAGGGCCAGCGTTTTGGTTGTTTTTGGGAAACCGGTAAATGTTACCGGAAACGACCGTACCGGATGATTAGCAACTTGGTCTGTTTGGGGTGCTCGGCTTCCAAACTGGTCAGCAAGATGCCCGTCAACGAGTGGAACTGTAATTTTCATATGAAGTCCTCCAATAATTAAATTGTATTACGATAAAGGCCAATAACTTTTCCGAGAATGGTAATGTCAGGAAGAATAATCGGTGCCATGGTATCATTCTCAGGCTGTAGCCGGATATGATCCTTTTCTTTAAAGAATCGTTTGCACGTTGCTTCGTTTTCGGCTGTCATGGCAATAATAATATCGCCGTTATCAGCAAAACGTTGCTTGCGTACAATTACCTTATCTCCGTCAAGAATCCCCGCTTTTATCATACTCTCACCACGAATTGTTAGCATAAACAGGTCTTCGGCGGAACTAAATTCCGGAGGAAGCGGGAAAAACTCATCCGTATCTTCGATTGCTAAGATTGGTTGCCCCGCCGTAACGGTTCCAATTACTGGAATTTGTTTAGCGTGGGGGCGAATTCCTAATACTTCTTTTCCAGCAACGGTAACTTCAATGGCCCGGGGTTTAGTAGGATCCCGCTGGAGATAACCCTTCTTTTCAAGACGAGCAAGGTGGCCGTGAACGGTTGAAGTTGACGAGAGGCTAACAGCCTGACAAATTTCTCGTACGGTTGGCGGGTACCCCTGTTTATTAACGTGATCATAGATATAGCGTAAGACGGCAATCTGCCGCTTTTCGGTTGGTTGAGACATTTTATAACTCCTATAATAAGTACTCTCTATCGCTAGGATACCATAGAAGAACGCTGTGGTGCAAACGGATGTTCGCACCATGCTTGTACCACTCCGCGGTTTTCGGTAAAATAAATGGTGATAAATGTGTAAACAAAGGAGGAGTGGACAGTGGCAGATGAACGACAGGGGAAGATTCCGCAGGACTTAATTGATCGGATTAATGAATTAGCCCGGAAGAAAAAGGCGACGGGGCTTACCGTAGAGGAGCAGGCTGAACAAAAACGACTGCGGGAAGATTACCTAGCACGGTTTCGCGCAAACTTTCGGAGTCAGGTTGAAATGTTACAGGTATATGATAAAAACGGAAAAGAGGTCACGCCCGAAAAGGTTAAGCAGATTCAGCGGGACCGCGGGCTCCGGGACGATTAAGTGAAGCGGGTGTTGCTCCGCTTCTTATTATTATGTAGAATTGTTAGGTGAAAGTTTAGAAAGGGGAATTTTAGGATGTCAACAGGGATATGGATTCTAATTGTAGTAATTGGCGTAGTTGGCGGATTTGTAGGGGGCTTCTTTTTTACCCGGAAATACATGGAAAATTACTTCAAAAATAACCCGCCGTTTAACGAGCAAATGTTACGGACGATGATGGTTCAGATGGGACAACGCCCGTCAGAAAAGAAATTGCACCAAATGATGACAGCAATGAAGGCCAGCTACAAGAAGCAAAACTAATTATCGGGATGTAGGGGCGAAGAAAACGGGTATAGGGAAAATCGTAAAGCAGCGAGTCAATTCAGCCCGTTTATTTTGGCACTAGGTTATCCATCAGAAGTAAAGAGGTTAGGGCTTAACGCCCCAACCCCTTTACTTTTATTCACATTTGATCATTGTTTTTTAGTTTTAGTGGGATCCTGGTAAACATAATTTGGATCGATTTGGTTATCAAGCTGCTGGAAAGCAGTATTCATTTGTTCAAGGATCAGAGCTTGTTTGTCTTTACTAAGGCGTCCTTGTCCAACGGTGATCGGGTTACCAAACGCAATGGTTGATTTGTGGCGTTTTAATATGTCCCGGAATGTGAGGGGGCCTTGGTAAACGGCGGGGACAATTGGGACGTTGGCCATTTTGGCGATGAGAAGTACGCCGCCCTTTAACTTTTGGGAGTGGCGGGTTCCGGACGGAAACATAATGAGGGAGATATCCCGTTCCTTCAGCCACTTAACGGGGGTTTTAATTGCCTTTATGCCTGGTTTACTCCGGTCAACCGGAAAGGCGTTGAGGTGGGTAATCAACCAACGCAAGAGTGGGTTTTTGAAGAGCTCCTTCTTGGCCATGTAGCAAAATTGTTTAGGGGTTGCTGCCCATGAGAGGTAGACCATGTCAAACCAGGCGCGGTGCGGAGCAACAAGAATGTAGTTTCCCTCAGGAAGGCGTTCTTTATTTAAAACGCGGGGTGCTCCGTTAATGATTCGGAGAAACGTGGTTCCGATAAAACGGATAAACGAGAAAAACACGGTGGTCATTCCTTTCGCATGTAATGGTAAAATTAAATCATGACTAGTATGCCGGATTTTTGTACCGGGTGCAAGAAGGAACTGGTGAAACGGAGGGGAAGTAGTGCAGGTAAGGTTACAGTCAGATGAGCGGATTGATCAGTTATATGCCCACGACATTCGAATTATTCAAAGCCCAAGTGTTTTTTCGTTTTCCCTTGACGCGGTGCTTCTAGCGGACTTTGCCCGCCCTATACTGAAAAGAACCGGACAAGTTGTTGACCTCTGCGCGGGGAACGGCGCAGTGGGACTGTTTTTATCAGCAAAAACCCGGGCCACCATTACTGCTGTTGAGCTTCAGCCTCGGTTAGCTGATATGGCCCGGCGCAGTGTTTTGCTAAATAATTTAGAAAACCGGATGCAGGTATTAACGTTAGACCTGAATGATGCGTTTACGCGGATTCCTAAGGATTCGGTAGATACGGTTACGTGTAATCCCCCGTACTTTCCGGTAACCCCGGTAAGTAAGAAAAACCCCAACCGGTACCTTGCCGTTGCTCGTCACGAGTTAACGGTAACCCTTGAGCAGGTTATTCGAATAACTAGTGGGCTTTTAAAAACAAATGGGCATGCTTATTTGGTGCATCGACCGGACAGGCTAGGTGAATTGATTATGCTGATGAGAGAATACCGGCTTGCGCCTAAACGGGTACGATTGGTTTACCCGAAGGCGGGCCGGGACGCCAACATTGTGCTGGTCGAAGGGATTAAGGATGGCCGCCCGGGAGGCATGCGGTTTGAACCACCAGTGCTAACTTACGGGAAGGACGGGCAGTATACGCCAGCAGTGAGGGAGATGTTGTACGGTGACGCCCACCAGTGAACAAAAATATTACTTTTACGTCCTGCTGTGCGCCGACCAGACGCTGTACGGTGGGTTTACGACGGACAAAAAACATCGGCTTGCTATGCATAACAGCGGACGGGGGGCCAAGTACACCCGTACCCGGCGGCCGGTAAAGATGATTTATTCTGAGGAATATTCAACTAAATCAGCAGCCTTAAAAGCGGAGTATGCGTTCAAACATCAATCCCGCCACGCAAAAGTGCGTTTTTTACGCCAACATGGCGTAATTGTTTCCGAAAGGTGTTGAATTTTGGGAACAAATCCGGTAAACTAGGAAAGGCGTTGTTCGGCAACGCTAGTTTACACTCCGGTGGATGAAAACGGGGGTGCTCGGATGAGTCCTTGTCTTCGTGGAGATCGGAGGAAGCAAAAACAATATGGAGGGAATTTCAATGGCAGTTATTACCATGAAGCAGTTGCTTGAAGCCGGGGTGCACTTTGGTCACCAAACCCGCCGGTGGAATCCAAAAATGAAGGAATACATCTTCACCGAACGGAACGGGATCTACATCATTGATTTACAGAAGACGGTTAAGTTAATTGATGAAGCCTACGACTACATGAAGGATGTTGCCGCAAACGACGGCGTTGTTCTGTTTGTGGGTACCAAGAAGCAGGCCCAGGACTCAATTGAAGAAGAGGCTAAGCGGTGTGGTCAGTTCTACGTTAACCATCGTTGGTTAGGGGGAACGTTGACTAACTGGAATACAATCCAGACCCGGATCAAGCGGTTAAAGCAGATCAAGAAGATGGCTGAAGACGGTACGTTTGACCGGCTTCCAAAGAAGGAAGTTGCTAAGTTAGAAAAGCAGCGTGACCGCCTGCAGAAGTTCCTTGGCGGGATTGAAGACATGCCGCGGATTCCAGACGTTCTGTTCATCGTTGACCCGCGGAAGGAACGGATTGCCGTTAAGGAAGCCCAGAAGCTGAACATTCCGATTGTTGCCATGGTCGACACGAACGCTGATCCGGATGAAATCGACGTTAAGATTCCGTCAAACGATGATGCTATCCGGGCCGTTCGTCTGATTACTTCAAAGATGGCTGACGCAATCGTTGAAGGTCGTCAGGGTGAAGACGACAACGATGTTAATGAAGAATCATTCAATAACAAAGATGATGCTAAGGCTGACTCAATTGAAGACATCGTTGAGGCCGTTGAAGGTGACAACGACAAAAAGGATGCTGAATAATTAATCAACAATCTTGGGCTGTCTCGGGAGGGCGTTAAGCCCGAACGGGGCGGCTTTTTATTAAACAACGAACTAGAAGAAAGGGAGGCCACAAAAATGGCAAGTATTTCTGCAAAGCAGGTTAAGGAACTCCGTGATAAGACGGGTGTTGGAATGATGGACGCCAAGAAGGCGCTGGTTGCGTGTGACGGTGACATGGACAAGGCAACGGACTTCTTACGTGAAAAGGGCATGGCCAAGGCTGCCAAGAAGAGCGGCCGGGTTGCTGCTGAAGGATTAGCTGACGTTGTGATTGATGGTAACACCGCCGCAATCCTTGAAGTTAACGCTGAAACGGACTTCGTTGCTGCGAACGACCAGTTCAAGACGCTGGTTAAGCACATTGGCGCGGTGATTGCTGCTGAAAAGCCGGTAGACGTTGAGGCTGCCCTTCAGGTTAAGACGGACAAGGGAACAATCAACGACGAAATCGTTGAAGCCACGGCCGTAATCGGGGAAAAGATTTCTCTGCGGCGGTTTGCGGTTGTTGAGAAGAATGAAGATGAACACTTCGGCGCATACATCCACATGGGCGGAAAGATTGCTTCTCTCGTTAAGGTTAACGGGGCGGACGATGAAACGGCTAAGGACGTTGCAATGCACGTTGCTGCTATCAACCCGAAGTACGTTAACCGCAATGAGGTCCCGGCTGATGTTGTCGCTCACGAAAAAGAAGTGCTGACTGAAGAGGCCAAGAACGAAGGCAAGCCGGAGAAGATCGTTGAAAAGATGGTGATGGGCCGGATGAACAAGTTCTTCGGTGAGATTTGCCTGGACGACCAGGAATTCGTTAAGGATTCTGACCAGAAGGTAGGTAAGTACGTTGCTTCGAAGGGTGGCAAGGTTGAATCCTTTGTCCGTTACGAAGTTGGTGAAGGAATTGAAAAGCAGGCTGATAACTTCGTTGACGAGGTTATGGGGCAGATTAAGTAACAATTATTGTTAATTGCTAGAAAGGACGTGGTGGGCATCACGTCCTTTTTTTATGCCGATATACGATTCTCAGTGTTAAAAATGGTTGATGAATAATTCTTTAAGAAACTATAAAAGGTCAGCAAAATATGATACATTAAATTAAGTTATTATTTTCCATATCGTATGAAAGTGAGGAGTTAATTCTAATGAAGAGGATTGATGAGCACGGGAAGGTGACCTTCTGGCAAGCTGGAAGCGATTATTTTCACGGGCTGTTTAACTTTAAGGGTCGAACAACGCGGCGCGGGTTAGCGTGGACATTGATTGGTGCGTTTGTCGTAATAGCATTTATGCAAAATATTTTGGACGGGCTAACGACGTACTGGCAGTATGGAAACATTTCTAATGTAGTTGAAAACGTCTTGACGTGGGTAATTATTTTATCCTTAGTTCCCGTTATTATTCGGCGGTTTCGCGATGCAGGAGTTAAGGGCTGGGCAGCGTTTATTGGTCTGGTTGTTACCTTTGTGTTTATGATGGTTCTGGATTTACTCGGACTCATTATGCTGGGATGCCTGTTAGGAATCATGATTTTTGTACCAACGGACAAGCTGGTGTTTCACAAGGATAACTGGTTACGGTATGTTTTACGATAGGAGGAAAATGAATTGAATCGTTCTGAGTTAAAGCAGCAAGCAAAGAACCTACTCCGTAATAACTGGTGGATGGGGGCACTTTATTCCTTTGCAGGCCTTGTGATAGCTTTTGTTTGTGTTTTTGGCTGTGGACTTTTAGTTGCATGCTGTGCAAAATTCATTACACTCTTCTTTAATGGCGATTCTACTAGTGCGTCAGCGATTGCTTTGGCAGTAGGTCTATTATTGGGGATATTATTAGGAGCTATTATTTCTTCTTACTTTAGCACGGGGCTGTGTTTCTTGATGCTGGAGTGGGCGAAAACCAAGAAGCGTCCGCAGCACTGGTTCCATCTCATTGTTACCCCGTTTACGGCAGGCTATTTTTGGCTAACATTACGGGTTTCGTTGCTACTGTTTATTTGGACGTTCTTCTGGCAGCTTTTCTTTGTTCCCTTAGGATGGGCAAAGGAGTATGCATATTCGCAGACAATGTTAATTATGCGCGAACACGTTGAGGCAGGGGAAAAGGTGACGGCCCGGCAGTGTATTAATGAAAGTCGCCGGTTGATGAACGGGTGGAAGGAAGACCTGTTTATTCTTGATTTAAGTTTCATGAACTGGGAACTTCCAGTTGTATTAGTCGGATTTATCGTTGCCCTCTTCTTGCAACGGCTTAACCAAGTTTTTCTGTTGTGGGGTTCGAGTATTATTCCCGTAGTAGCAGGGTGTATTGTTGCTATTTTACTAATGATGTTTGTTTCAACGTATCAGTACTTAACGAAGGTGTGTTTCTACCTGCAGTTAAAGCGGGAGTTCCACAGTGCCACGGCATCAATCCCCGTTGTGATATACCCGAATGGGCAGGCTGAGACGCTTGCAGGAGAAGAAGTCGGTAAGCGACCGTCAAGTAAGCCGTTCTGGATTATTGGGATTGCGGTTAATGCTGTACTCCTTGCTGGAATATTCCTTAATTGGGGATTATGTCGGCTCTCACCAAATCTACGGGCCACTATTTGTGGTAACGAATACCGCGTCACGATTAAGGGTGAAGTTCTAGGTTTTGATTACACCCAACATGCCCGGATAATTTTTCATACTAATAATGCATATATGAATACCGGAGACGAGGGACAGCACTTCACCTTCCTGCCGGTTGATGGGCATCATGACCGTGCGCGGTGGCGCCGGCGGGTTAGATCATTCCTTGATGACCTTGAAAATTATCCAAAGTATGAGGTCAAACCATCACAGAATGAAATTATTCTGAATGATAGGGATAATGATCCAGCAATTGAATTGCAACACGTAAAGCGTTCGGACCACGGAAGGGTGCTTACTGCACGGTGGCACGTTAAGGAAACTGATATGACGTACCACGTTAAACTTCAAAAAGTTAACTAGTAAAAAGAAGTTGGGACTCGTTCCCAACTTCTTTTGCTATTTCAATCCGTTATTTCATTCTAAGTAGTGTGGGACAGTTCTAGCTTTCCGGCAGGTTGAGCTGTTTTGCGAGGGATACCCGTTCATCCGGCGTTCCCAGAAGAACCGGGGACGCCTGCAGGACCGTCACAATATCGTGTAATTCGGCAACTGTTGGTGCGGTTGCAACCGGACTAACCGGGACGGTGGTTGCCAGTTGAATTGTTGGGTGGGTGGCGGTTTGAACCGGGAGCTGGTGGTCCACCCGGCGGAACAGAAACTGGAGCACCCGACCGTACGCGGGGGAGACGGTTTGGTGGGAATCCGTTGATAGTAGATTAAGAACCCGGTCAGGCTCAAAGATTCCGGGGGCCTCCTGGTGAGTGTCAAGCGTAGTGGCCAGGAAATAGAACTGCTTGATGTGAGCATCGCGGAAGTGCCGTTTCCATTTCTTTAGCCGTTTTTTCTTATTTCCATGGGGCGTAAAGGTTGCACAGAATCCAATAGTTGTTTCGGTGTCTTTAATAAGGAGTGCGGTACTTCCCCATAGACCATCATCGTTTGGGAATGGGGTGATTTGCAGATCGCCGATTATTGTGGGGTACCCGGTAGGCATAATTTGGACCCCTTTAAGGGAAAGCTTAAGTACCCCGGTTACGGTCAAAATTTGAAGGAGTTCATAGAGATCTTGAGAAATAAAAACGGGCATGGTTAGCGGCTGGTGTAGAAGGGTAATGACTGTTGGGGTGAGGTGACTAATAACTACAGGAGTTGTTTTATCCGTTAGTTCATCAACGTTAACGTGTGCTTGGGAAGTTGTAAGTGTTAGTCCTGTTAGGTGCTTAATTATTTGCATGGTTTCTCCTCCGGTTAATCTACCAGTCATTATAGCAGACTGCTTGCCGGCGGTTTGCTTCGGGGGTATGCTTAACTTGACAAGAGAATTAGGAGGGTGATGGCATGAAGTTAACTGTTACTGCTGCGGCTAAGGAGAGGCTGGCTAAGTACAATACACCGGGAACACTGTTTGTTCTTGATTTTGAGGATGGCGTTGGGCTTTCTAAGCAGGGCTCCGGGACCTGTTCGTTTGATAAGGAGTTTACGCTAGTTGTTGCTAATCACCAGACTGACTTGAGCGATTACCAAACGCAGCTGCCGGCAACGTACGGAACGTGGTATTACAAAGGATATAGTGCAGCGTTCATGGACAGTGATATGACGCTGACCGTCAATCCCCGGTATAGTAACTTAGAATTAAAGGGTAATCGTTCTGGGTTGCTATCAGCTGATTTACGGGTTAAGGATGTTCGGGGAAAAAAGCTTGCCCCGGCACACATTGAAAAATAGCCTAAAACACCGCCATGGAGGATATGCCTCTATGGCGGTGTCTTTAGTATTTATAAGGGTTTTAGAGTCGGTGAAGTAGTACCAAAGCTCCTCCTAAAATAACGAGGCATACCCCACAGTTAATAAGCGTGATGGTCTGATTTCCCCAATGGTGTAGTAGGTTACGGATAAAGAGAAGGAGCATGAGTCCGGCAGTGATTGCGCCTACAAGATAGATTATGTGAAGGGTGCCAAAGTATACTAGTAGCGCAAGGGCGATGATAAGAATAATCATTCGCGGACTTTGGTACCACCGTGCGTTTCCCATAAAGATTTGGGTGTACGTGAACTGGGAGCGGGAAGCGAGCATGTTAAAGCGCAGAGCTGTTGTAAAAAGCCAGAAAACAAATAAAAGTAGTGCGATTAATTCCATAAAGGGCCTCCGTTAGTTATTTTGAAAAAGGGTTGTAAGCCGCGTCATAAAGAGGCGTTCAAATCGATCCTTGTCAACGTTGACGGCTGCCCGGCTGTGGGCGGGCTGATCAAGCAGTTTTTCGTCCCCGATTGTGCGGCCGGCACACGGACCTTCAACCTCGACTTTCATGTTAAGCGCAAGCGTTGTTACGAGGCTAGGGTCAACAGCGACGGCAACTGCCAAGGGATCATGCAGGGCACACCCGTTCAGGTGCGGGTGAATATCCGCGTAAATGTCGATGTAGTAATCGACAATGGCAGCGTACTTCTCTCCGGCAGTTGTTCCCAGCGAACGCCACTGAGCCGTCTGCTCCTTCGTGAGGATAGTGCGGGTCGTAACGTCCAGTCCCACCATTGTTAGTGGGAGGGGACTTTGAAAGACTTCATTTGCGGCCGCAGGGTCCTGGTTGATGTTAGCCTCCGTGGTGGAAGTTACGTTTCCTGGAATTGTCAACGCCCCGCCCATTAACGTTACGTTTCCAATGAGATGGGTAATGGTCGGATCTTTTTTAATTGCGGCGGCAAGTGTCGTTAAGGGGTCAGTGGGAACAACAATGAGGTCGTTTCCGTACTGGTGAGCGGCTTCGATGATAAAATCACGGCCGCTCATCTGTTCAGCGGTGCGTGCAGAGTGGGGCAGGATTACATCCCCGACCCCGTTCATTCCATGAATACGCTGACTAATCGGCATAACACTAAATGTTGTGGCGGTTGAAGGATGGGTGGGTCCCATAAAGACGGGGATTTCAGGGTGGCCAAGCATGTCAAGCAGATCAAAACAGTTTTGGACTGCTTGTGGAGTCAGAACGTTGCCGTACGAGCCAATTATTCCAATTAAATCTGCTTCGGGGACGGTAAGCGCGTACGCAATTGCAAGGGCGTCGTCAATTCCCGTATCAAGGTCTAAAATCATTTTCTTTTTGGTCATGCTGGTCACTCCCATAATAATAATTATCTCCAGTGTAGCAGAATTTTTCTTCCGTGTGGGGGGCGCTTCGGGATTTTAAGGGCGGAACTAGTCGTTGTCCGGAAAATACGCTATATTGGTAGCAAGATGACCAAATTTTTGGTAAAAAATAGTTACTGAAAGGAAGAGGTAATGAGATGAAGTGGAATGAGGTCCGCGTGGTAACAACCGCTGAGGCAGCAGATGCGGTCACCAATATTTTGATGACAAACGGTGCCGGGGGTGTTCAGGTTGATGATGCGGGGACGGAATATCAATTAATTACGTATTTCCCGGCTACGACCGCTTTGCCTGAAGTAGTGACTCAGATTGAAACGCAGGTGCAGGGGTTAACACAGTATGGTCTAAATCCTGGAAGGGGAAAAGTAAGCGTTTGTTCCCGGGATGATGCTGATTGGGTTGATAAGTGGGAAAAGTACTACCATCCGCTTCGCCTAACGCGGTGGCTAACGATTGTTCCCCGGTGGGAGGATTATCAGCCGCAACAAGCAGATGAACGTTTGATTTACCTTGATCCGGGAAAGGCGTTTGGGACGGGAGCCCATCCAACAACTAGGCTAACGTTGCAAGCCCTTGAAGTAGTTGTGCGCGGGGGCGAAGAGATGATTGATGTGGGGACGGGTTCGGGAATTTTAGCAATTTACGCGCGGATGCTAGGTGTATCTCAGGTGATGGCCAATGATATTAGTGAAGAAGCGGTTGAATCGGCTAAACGGAATTTTCAGCTTAATCCTCAGGCAGCGCCCATTACGGTTAGTGTGGGGAATATGTTAGATGGGGTGACTCATCGGGTTGATTTAATCACGGCGAATATCTTACCGGATGTCCTTACCCCCCTTATTCCCCAGGCATGGACGTGGTTGAAGCCGACAGGGCACCTGTTATTATCGGGAATTATTGCTATGAAGAAGGAGCAGCTGGTTGATGCATTGACCGCTACGGGTTTTGTACTCGAAGAAACGTTTCAGCGGGGTGACTGGGTTGCACTAGTTGCTCGCCGGCCCGGAAAGGATGAATAATGCAACACTATTTTAGTACTACACCATTCTCATTAACAACAACCTTTGATCTCCCGGAAGAAACTTACCGTCATATTGCGACTGTGATGCGGATGCAGGCGGGTGATCAGGTTGAACTGGTTCATCCAGACCAGCGATGTTACGTTGTTGAATTAGACGAAGTAGGGCCACAACGGGTGACCGGCCACGTTGTCCGGGAGGTGACCCGGCCAGTTGAGTTACCCGTGGAAGTAACAATTACGTGTGGGGTTCCTAAGCAGAATAAGGCAGAGTGGATTGTTCAGAAGGGAACCGAACTTGGCGCCACGCATTTTATTTTTTGTGATAGCCAGTATGCGGTGGCCAAGTGGCAGTCAAGCAAGCGGGCCCGGAAAATCGAACGGTTACAAAAAATTGCCCGGGGAGCGGCTGAACAGTCCCATCGGCTCGTTATTCCGACCGTTGAGTATGTTTCCGGAATTGCAGCAGTTACAACGCAGAAGTATATGGTTCAACTAGTGGCGTACGAAGAAGAAGCCAAGCAAGGGGAGGTAACCCGGCTGGAGCAGCAGGTGCACGCCCTTATGCCGGGGGATACGGTAAACGTGGTTATTGGGCCGGAAGGAGGCCTTGCGCCTGCAGAGGTAATAGTCCTGCAACGGGCTGGCTATACCGCAGTGGGGTTAGGCCCCCGGATTTTACGGGCTGAAACTGCTCCATTATACGTGTTAGCAGCATTATCGTATGCTACTGAGCTTACTTCGGAAACCCGGATGGGCGTTTTGGAGGATAAGTAGTAAGATAGGAATAAATACTTCTGGATGGAGGAATGGGACCGTGAAGCAGGAAACAGTTTGGGATGCACAAGACGTTGTTGATATGTGTCGGGAGTATATGAATGATGATCATGTTGCGTTTGTGCAACGGGCGTGTGATTTTGCAACGTACGTTCACCGGGAACAGCGGCGGCAGTCTGGCGAATCATACATTATCCATCCCATTCAGGTGGCGGGAATTTTAGCTAACCTACACATGGATCCAGAAACGGTAGCAGCGGGATACCTTCACGATGTAGTAGAGGATACGCCTGTAACCCTTGGCGACGTGGGTGAGCTTTTTGGACATGACGTGGAAGTAATTGTCGACGGGGTGACTAAGCTGAGTAAAATTCAGTATAAGTCACACGAAGAACGATTGGCTGCGAATCATCGGAAGCTGTTACTTGCGATGGCGCAGGATTTACGGGTAATTATCGTAAAACTTGCGGACCGGCTACATAATATGCGCACCCTTGTCCATTTGCGCCCAGATAAGCAACGCCGGATTGCTAATGAAACGCTCGAAATATACGCTCCGTTAGCGGACCGGTTGGGGATTAATACCATTAAATGGGAACTAGAGGATCTTTCCCTCCGGTACCTTAACCCCCAGCAATATTACCGGATTGTTCACTTAATGAACGCTAAACGCGAGGAACGGGTACATTACATTAACACGGCAATCCAGGAGATCCGCCGGGTAATTGCGGGGTTGCATCTGAATTGTGAGATTTACGGACGGCCAAAGCACATTTATTCCATTTACCGGAAGATGCACGACCAACACAAGGAATTTAGCCAGATTTATGATTTATTAGCTGTTCGGGTAGTGGTAGATTCCATCAAGGACTGTTACGCGGTGCTGGGAGCGATTCACTCGGAATGGAAACCAATGCCGGGGCGGTTTAAGGACTACATCGCAATGCCCAAAGCCAATATGTACCAATCGCTTCACACAACGGTAATTGGGCCGCAAGGGAAACCGTTAGAGGTACAGATCCGGACAAAGAAGATGCACCGGGTTGCTGAGTACGGAATTGCTGCCCACTGGGCATACAAGGAAGGTAACACTGCCGGGGTGAAGCAGAGTGCTACGGGTGACCGGTTGAATCTGTTTAAGGAAATTGTTGAACTTCAACACGAAACCACTGATGCAAGTGACTTCATGGAAAGCGTTAAGGGGGACCTTTTTGGTGACCGCGTTTACATTTTTACTCCTAAAGGAGAAGTGGTTGAACTACCAAAAGGGGCTGGCCCCCTTGATGTTGCGTATGCCATTCATACGGAAATCGGGAACCACACAACGGGGGCGAAGGTAAACGGGAAGATTGTGCCGCTCGACTACCGTGTGAAGAATGGGGACATCGTTGATATCTTAACTTCTAAGAATTCAGCGGGGCCAAGTAATGACTGGCTTGATATGGTTCGCACTAGTCGGGCTCGGAATAAGATTAAGCGTTTCTTTAAGCGGCGTGACCGGGAGCAAAACATTGATAAGGGGCGCGACATCATTGATCATGCTCTGTTGGATGCAGGGTATGACCCACGGCAGGTATTAACCCCCACTAACATTGAACGGGTATTAGCTAAACGGCAGCTGAACTCGGCGGATGATATGTATGCGGCGGTTGGGTTTGGTGAGATGCAACCTGAAGGAGTGATAAACCGGCTGACAGAAGCGATTCGAAAGGAGCAACAAGCGCAACGGAATGCCGCCCGGGAACAGGCTGTTTTGCAACGTGAAGCTCCAGTAACTGATGATCACCGCGAAAAGAAAAAGCAAAAGCCAAACGATGCCGTGCTCCTTGAAGGCGCAGATAACATGATGATGCACCTTAGCAGGTGTTGTAATCCAATTCCGGGCGATAAGATTATTGGTTACATTACCAAGGGGCGGGGAGTGTCAGTCCACCGCGTCGGGTGCCCTAATATTCCTCAGGGTGAAAATGCCCGGTTGGTGGCGGTCGATTGGAACATGATTCCTGGGGCTGAACGGACGTACGAGGCCGAGCTTGAGGTCCAAGGATACAATCGTTCAGGATTATTAACGGACGTGTTACAAGCCGTGACTAACACTGTGAAAAACATTACGTCCATTAATGGGCGCGTTAATCATCAGCGGACGGTAATTATTTCAGTTGTCATGGCTATTCGGGATCAAGCACATCTTCAGCGGGTGATTGATAACGTTAAGCGTGTCCCGGACGTGTATGTTGTTAAGCGTCCGATTCACTAGGAGGAGTAAAATGCGGGTTGTTTTACAGCGGGTTAAGCGGGCTCAGGTAACGGTTAACGAAGCCGTAATTGGTAAAATTGGAACAGGCGTGGTACTATTAGTCGGGTTCACTGATGGGGACGGGCCAGCAGAGATTGAGTATTGTACCCGGAAAATTACCCGGGCCCGGATCTTTGCTGACTCGAATGGTAAAATGAACCAGAATATTCAGGCGGTTGGCGGGGCAATCTTAGTGGTTTCCCAATTTACCCTGTACGCCAATACCCGTCGGGGGAATCGGCCTAGCTTTACGGCGGCCGAAGAAGCGGGGAAGGCGCAAAGCCATTACGAGCAGTTTATTGCTTGCTTACGGGAAACCGGAGTTCCGGTTGCAACGGGGCAATTTGGGGCTGACATGCGGGTTGAACTGGTTAATGACGGCCCGGTTACTATTATTTATGATACTAACGATAAGTAGAAAGAGGGAGAACCATGAACGAGACCTACTTCTGGGATTTTGATGGAACGTTGTACAATACATACCCGGTGATGGTGGCTGCGTTTATTTATGCAATGCAAGAACAGCACATTAAGGTAAAAAAGGACGAGGTATACCATCATATGCGGCAAACATCACTCGGGCGGACATTTAAGTGGGCGTTAACAAACCATCCAGAGCTTGATGAGCCAACCGCCCGGGCGGCATATAAGGAATATGAAGAGCAGCGCCATGGCGAAATGCACCCGTTTCCAGGGGTTGCAGAAGTGTGCGCGCAAGTTGTTGACCACGGGGGACGGAATTTCTTGTTGACTCACCGGGACGAACAGGCCGTAATGATTTTGGAACGTGATGGATTGAAGAGATTCTTTAGTGGGTTCGTTACCTCCAAGTTGTCGTTTCCTCGGAAGCCAGATCCGGCATCCTTAAACTATTTATGCAATGAGTATTCTGTTGATAAGGAGCATGCGGTTATGATTGGGGACCGCGCCTTAGACGTTGAGGCGGGTCATAACGCTGATATGAAGGGAATTCTTTTTGACCCGGATAACATTATTGATGAAGATGGTAATCCGGATAAGCGGATTAAGTCGATGTGGGAGCTTGTCGACAAGAAGGCCTAAACCAGTATGTTTTAATTCAATAAAGTGTGCCTTATAAGGGCAATAAAAAGGATGTGATGGGAAGTCACATCCTTTTTAATTTAGTGATTCGTTTTAATGAAATGCTGAATTCCAGCGACCACGTCACTTGTCATTACATTACGGTACCGGTATGAACGGATATATTGAAAATCATGACTCGTGTTAATGTAGCCTCCTTCAATTAAAATTGCGGGGACGGTGTTATCCCGGATTACCAAGAAATTCCCGAAGCGCGATCCTTTATCCGTGATCGGGAGGTGTCGCAATTGACGGTTAATGTCCTGGGCAAGACGCAGGGATGCCCCTCGATGGTAGTAGTAGGTGGTAAGTCCGGAAGCTTCATTTTCGTCCGGTGACGAGTCAAAATGGAAGCTGATAAAGAGGTTGGCGTGCACCTGTTTTGCAAGGGTTGGCCGGGATTTCAAGCTGACAAACCGGTCGCTATTACGGGTGAGGTACACCTTTGCGCCTTTTGCCCGCAGCTTTTTTGCGACCATCTGCGCAAACTTTAGGGTATACGTTTTTTCCATTTGTCCGTGAACGGCTAATGCCCCCGAATCAGATCCGCCGTGGCCAGGGTCAATTACAATCGTTGTATCCTTTAAACTCCGGACTACGGGCCGGTATTTGGCTGGAACTTTCCACGCAGGAATCCACCCTCGTTGGTTGGCACTTGTTGTTACTTTAAGCCATTCGTACTTTGAGCGGATAACCGCCACGCGGGTCCCCTTGGGAAGAACCATGCTACCGTGATACTCGATCCCTGGACCAGTGCGCATGGTTGTCGTTTGCTGAATTGTTGTTTGGTTAAAGTATGTTTTTGTTCGGTAGGCAAGGTATCCGCCTAAAACGCAAAACACCGCAATGAGGACGATGAGGTCTCCCCGGATTTGCCGGTGCTGGTGGTTTGTTTGCATGATTACGTTCAACTCCCGTGTAATTAGTCGTCCTCTGCTATTATAGTACAAAGAAACGGGCTTTAAAAACGGGGGAAGACTTGACTTTTAGGGGTACGGTCAGTATTCTGAAAACTGAATATGAAAACCAGTGACAGGGATTAGTACCCGATGAGCGACCGGTAGCGACCGAATGAATGGTGGAAGGTTCGGGGTTAGTGTTGGGGAAGACACCCTCGAGGTACATTAAACCAATGTCGTGTGATACGTTATCTCAGTTAAGTTAAAAATAAGGTGGTACCGCGCCACGTTGCGCCCTTATCTGGCAGTTACTGGATGGGGCGTTTTTATTTTATTAACTGTAGGGTCGCCATTGTTAAAGGAGGTTATCAAATGAAGTATCAAAAACCGAAGGGAACTGCGGATATTTTGCCAACCCAAACAGCTGCATGGCAGTATGTTGAAGGGGTTGCCCGGAAATTATTTAACCAGTACCGGTACCACGAAATTCGAACGCCGATGTTTGAGAACTACGAAGTTTTTTCCCGGACATCAGGGGAGACTTCCGACATTGTTACTAAGGAAATGTACGACTTTAACGATAAGGGTGGCCGGCACATTACGCTGCGGCCGGAAGGAACGGCGGGGGTCGTTCGGGCCTTTGTTGAAAATAAGTTGTATGGTCCGGAAGTACAAAAGCCACTAAAGGTTTACTATATGGGACCGATGTTTCGGTACGAGCGCCCGCAATCTGGCCGGCTCCGGGAATTTCACCAAATTGGGGTGGAAGCATTCGGGGTGGATAGCCCGGCTTTAGATGTTGAGGTAATGGCCATGGCGGTTGATTTTCTTCACCGTTTGGGGTTAAAAGGACTGAGAATTGCCCTGAACACGCTTGGCGACGTTGAATCCCGGCAAGCATACCGGCAAGCTTTAATTGACTTTCTAACTCCGTACGAGGCGGAATTATCGGATGACTCCAAGGAACGGTTACACAAAAACCCACTCCGGGTGCTTGATAGTAAGGATGAACACGACCAGGAGATTGTCAAGAACGCGCCGTCAATCCTTGACTACCTAACACCAGCGGCGCAGGAGCATTTTGACCAGGTAAAGAACCTGCTTGATGAATTGGGAATCGAATACGAAGTTGACCCGAATATGGTCCGGGGATTAGATTATTATAACCACACAATTTTTGAAATCATGAGTAACGCTCAAGCCTTCGGCGGTAAGTGGATGACCGTGTGTGCAGGGGGGCGGTATAACGGGTTAGTTGAACAACTTGGCGGTCCGGAAACACCAGGAATTGGGTTCGGAATTGGCGTTGAACGGCTTCTACTAATCCTTGAAGCAGAACAGGGTAACTTGCCTACTGATGATCAGTTAGATGTGTACGTGGTTGGGATCGGCGCGGAGACTGATGCGGCAACGTTACGGGTTGTTCAGGCTCTTAGAAAGCAAGGAATCAGTGCTGACCGGGACTACCTGGCAAGAAAGCCGAAGGGGCAGTTCAAAGCAGCTAGCCGGTTAAACGCCCGCTACACGTTAACCATTGGGCAGCAAGAACTTGCCAACCAGACCGCTAATTTGAAAGAAATGGCGACGGGAACGGAGCGGCAGGTTTCCCTGGCGGATGTTGAACAGCATTTTAATGAGTTACTGAAGTAGGAGTAGGAGAATGAGAAGAACAACGTATTGTGGGAATCTAACGTCGGCATTTGTTGACCAGCAGGTCGTCTTAAAGGGGTGGGTACAAAAAAAGCGCAACCTCGGGAACCTGGTATTTATCGACTTACGGGACCGGCATGGAATTGTCCAGCTGGTAGTTAACCCTAAAACGCCTGCTAATGTCCGGGAGGCGGCAGAGTCTTTGCACGGTGAGGATGTTATTGAGGTGCATGGGACCGTGGTTAAACGGGGAGACGGCGCAGTCAACCCTGAAATGAAGACCGGGCAGGTTGAGGTGAATGTTCAGGAGATGATTATCCTTAATAAGGCCAAGACCACCCCGTTTGAAATTAAGGATGATATTAGTGCGGCAGACGATTTACGGTTAAAATACCGGTATTTGGATTTGCGGCGGCCGGAAATGCAACGGGCGTTATTGATTCGTAACCGGATTACCCAGGCCGTTCACCGGTACTTAGATGAAAATGACTTTATTAACGTAGAAACGCCTTACCTAACTAAGTCAACACCGGAAGGGGCACGGGATTATTTAGTACCGTCACGGGTTTACCCCGGGTCATTTTACGCGCTACCGCAATCACCACAGTTGTTTAAGCAGTTGTTAATGGGGGCGGGATTTGACCGGTACTATCAGATTGCCCGTTGTTTCCGGGATGAGGACCTTCGGGGAGACCGGCAGCCAGAATTTACTCAAATTGACATGGAAATGTCGTTTATGGATGCGGAAGAAATTCAAACCATGACTGAAGGCCTCCTTAAACGGGTAATGAAAGAAACGCTGGGGATTGACATCAAGACGCCAATTCAGCGGATTACGTGGAATGAAGCCATGGACCGGTTTGGTTCAGACAAACCCGATATTCGGTTTGGGATGGAGTTAAAGGACGTTGCTGAAGCAGTACGACCGGCTGGGTTTAAGGTTTTCGATAGCGTACTTGAAAACGGCGGTCAGGTGAAGGCAATCGTCGTTCCCAACGGGGCTGATAAGTATTCCCGGAAACAGATTGAGCAAAAACAGGAGTACATTAAGCGCTTTGGGGCAAAGGGCCTAGCCTGGATGAAGGTTACGGCAGACGGTTTTGGCGGGCCAATTGCTAAGTTCTTTAAGGGCGATACGGTGGCAAAAGCTGTTAAGGACGCAACGGGAGCCGCAGAGGGTGATTTGTTGTTATTCGTAGCGGATAAGCGAAAGGTTGTGGCGGATTCCCTCGGTTACCTGCGGTGTGCTATTGCTAAGGAACAGGGCATGATTGATGAAGATGAATTTGCCTTTATTTGGGTAGTTGACTGGCCGTTATTTGAGTACAGTGAGGAATTTGGTCGCTACATTGCTGCCCATCATCCATTTACGATGCCAAATGAAGAAGACGTTGCCTTGCTTGAAACGGATCCGCATAAGGCACACGCGCAAAGTTATGATATTGTGTTAAATGGTTATGAACTCGGAGGGGGCTCAATCCGGATTCATCGGCGTGACGTTCAGGAGAAGATGTTTAAGGCGTTAGGCTTTACACCAGAAAGGGCAAGGGCGCAGTTTGGCTGGTTTATGGATGCCTTAGATTATGGTTTCCCCCCACATGGCGGCTTGGCGCTGGGGCTGGATCGGTTTGCGATGCTCCTTGCTAAGCGGGATAACATTCGGGAAGTCATTGCGTTCCCTAAAAATTCAAAGGCGGTTGATCCGTTGACAAACGCTCCGCGACCGGTAGCTCAGAAGCAATTGGATGAGTTACACCTTGAAACGGAAGAATAAGTCCCAATAATTTACGGGAGGTTGTACCAGAGAAGGTGCGACCTCCTTGTTATTTTTGAATGGTCTGGTTCCTAATAAACGGGTTAGCTGCGGTAGGGGGAAATTAATAAATTTTACTGTGTTGGCTTGCCGGGGGACTGGTTGTGCGTTATCCTAACGACAGCAAAAGATGAAGGAGTCCCAAGCGTGAATGAATTACAAAAAATCTGGAAGCGTCATGCTTACATTTCACGGGCATCGACGGCATTTATTTACGGTATCTTAGTGTCAGTTGCAATGAATTTTTTTTGGACCCCCGGAAAAATTTACTCGTCAGGGGTAACAGGAGCGGCGCAGCTGGTTGCCTCCCTCACAGCACACTGGCAGCATCCCTTATCAGCGGCCCTAATGCTGTTTGTATTAAACGTTCCGTTGTTCGGGTTAGCCTGGAAGGAAATTGGACACCGGTTTACCGTTTTTACGTTCATTGCGGTTGTTTGCTCAAGTGTCATGATTAAGGTGCTTAAACCCGTGACGTTAACAACCGACCCAATCATTTGTTCAATTTTTGGGGCCGTAATTAATGGCTTTGGAACCGGATTAGCACTAAAAAACGGGATTTCGACGGGGGGACTGGATATTTTAGGGCTCACCCTCCGGAAACTAACCGGAAAAAGTATCGGGACGTTTAACCTGTTATTTAACGCCTTAATTGTGCTTGCGGCGGGGGCAGTTTACGGTTGGCCATATGCTTTTTACTCCGCGATGGGCTTGTTTGTCAACGCGCGCGTGATGGACATGGTTTACACCCGCCAGCAAAAGATGCAGGTGATGATCGTAACGACTAAGCCTAAGAGTGTAATTGACTGTATTCAAAATCACTTGCGGCGGGGAATTACGATTGTTCACGGCGCCGAAGGGGCGTATAAGCATGATGAAAAAACCATCCTCTTTACTGTCATTTCCCGCTATGAACAACCAGAATTAAGAATGGCAATGGAGGAATCGGATCCACACGCCTTCGTCAGTATTGCGGATAATGTTCATATTATGGGACACTTTTACGAACCCGAGCCATAGGGGGGTTCCTAATGAAGAAGGTAATTTATTTATGGCTTGTGCGGTTGGTGGCTGGAATGGTTAAAAATCGGGCACCACAAGAGATTGCATACGTCATGAGTTTTGGTAATAATCAGGAGTTTATTCGCGCGCTTGCACAACGGGCCCGGCAACTAGGAGTGCCAATCACGATTCTGTATAAGCCTAATTGTGTGGCAACGGCCCAGCAGCTAGCCGCCGATGGAATTAAGGTGCAGGCCTTTACGGAAGGCCTTTGTTTCTTGGGACGGCCATTACGGGTAATTATGAATGCGCGGTTACTGTTTTGTGATAACTATTACGCCTTTTTAGCAGGCTGTCCGTTCGATCATCAGCAAACCACGGTTGTTCAAGTATGGCACGCAAACGGAGCGGTAAAATCCTTTGGGTGGGAAGAACCGCAAACACGGCAACGTTCCCGGGCAGATAAGCGGCGTTTTCAACGTGTGTACGATCAGTTCGATGAATACGTCGTTGGCTCCACCCAGATGGCCCGGGTTTTTGCGCGAAGTTACCACGTTCCAGAATCCCGGGGACGCGTATTAGGATACCCGCGAAGCGACCGGTTATTTGATCAAACATGGCGCACACAAATACCTAATCGGATATACAAGCAGTATCCTGAACTTCAGGGGAAAGAGGTTTTTTTGTACGCGCCAACGTACCGGGAAGATGCGGTTGGGAAACCGGTATTTAATATCCCCGATGATTTTGCGCAAATTGTTGCGGGGTTGTCTTCCAAGCAACGATTGATAATTAAGTTACACCCCCACGTTCAAGCTACTGAGCAGGCATTTATTAAGCGGTTTGGCCGGCAAGTGATGGTGATTCCTGACTTTACCACGGAGGATCTGCTCACGGTAACGGATTGTCTGATTACTGATTATTCTTCGGTGATTTTCGATTACGCAGTTCTTCCTAATGCAGGGCGGATGATCTTTTATTGGTATGATGAGGCCGAATATCAGCAGCGAGTTGGTCTGCAACCTGACATGGCAGCGTGGCTTCCGGGCCCCATATGCCGGAATGCGCGGGAAGTTAGCGCCGCGCTTCAGTCCAAGAACGGACAGGCTAATTTAGTTTCATTTAATGCCCAGTGGAATACAATGAATGACGGAGAGGCAACTAGGCGGGTGCTTGATACGTACCTTCCGGTCAATAAATGAGGTGAGAAGTAATGTTAATTGGATCACACGTTAAAATGCGGGGTAAGGACATGTTTTTGGGATCAGCCAAGGAAGCTGCGGGGTATCACGCCAACACGATGATGGTATATACGGGCGCACCACAGAATACCCGGCGCAAGCCCCTTGAGGAGATGAACATCCCGGCTGGAAAACAATTTATGCAGGAACACGGGATTCACGACATCGTTGTGCATGCGCCGTACATTGTTAATCTAGGGAATGCTGATTCGCATAAGTTTGCGTTTGCTGTTGAGTTCTTACAAAAAGAAGTGACGCGGGCGGATGCGCTAGGGGCACCGCAAATGACCCTTCATCCGGGAGCGCATGTTGGAGCTGGTGCTGAAGCGGGAATTGCTAGCATTGCACACGGCCTTAACGAAGTGTTATCTCGGGAACAGCACGTTCAAATTGCTCTGGAAACAATGGCGGGAAAAGGAACCGAAGTTGGCCGGACTTTTGAGGAACTGGCAGCAATTATTGATAAGGTAACTTTAAACGACCGGCTTTCGGTTACCCTGGATACGTGTCATACGAACGATGCGGGGTACGCTATCAAGGACAATTTTGATGGGGTTTTAAACGAGTTTGATCATATTGTTGGACTTGACCGGTTAAAGGTGATCCATCTTAATGATTCGAAGAACCCACAAGGAAGTCACAAGGACCGGCACGAAAATATTGGCTGCGGAACAATCGGTTTTGATGCGTTGAATTATATTGCGCACCATCCGCAATTAACGGATGTTCCGAAGATCTTGGAGACACCTTATGTTGGCCCGGATAAAAACCATAAGTATGCGCCGTACGGGTTTGAAATTCAAATGTTAACAACGAATCAATATGACCCGGATGTTCAGGCTCATGTGGTTGCGGCGAAGGGAAAAGTGACAGAAGGGTAGCCGACTAATAGCCAAAGAGCGGTTGCGGCCTTAAAAATTCCCGAATCTTGAATTGAAGAAACAAGATTCGGGAATTTTTTTGACACAACCGCTCTTTGTTTGTTATCTGTGTATGATTGCAAGTTAAACCAAACAAATGCTAGAAGGTAATGTTAACTTATCCATGTGGACTATCATATTTGGGGTTAATTTCCACTCCGTTCGTTTGTTTTGATATCATAATCAGTTCGTTCTCCCAATCCGTGCCGGACGATGTATACGATGATTAGCATTATAAGGATAATGGCACCAACGCTAACTGAAACACGCGTATCCGGGTTAATAAACATGAAGATAATAATTACGGCCATAAAGGCAAGCGCTAGGTAATTAGACCACGGGTAAAGGGGTAACTTAAACGGGTGATCGGTCATAATCGCGGGGTTATTTTTACGGAACCGAAGCTCGGCTAGAAGAATAACCAGCCACGGAATCATTCCTGGTAGCACACTTGAACTAAAGACAACCACGAACAAGTCAGCGGTGGACTTATTGAATGCTGATGACACAAGGTCAAGGATAAAGCCTAAGAGAATTCCGCCTGAAATAGCAAGGATGGCGTTATTCGGGACAAGGCGTTTGGATAGCTTTCCGAGCTTTTTGGGTGCATCGTTTTCATGGGCCAGCATATAAAGCATCCGGCTGGAACTATAAATTCCTGAGTTTGCCCCGGAAAGAGCAGCAGTAAGAACCACGAAATTAATAATTCCAGCAGCGCTCGTGATGCCAATCTTAGCAAACGTTTGGACGAACGGAGAACCAATTGACCCTAGTTTATTCCATGGGTAAATGGTGACAATTACGCCGATTGCCCCAACGTAGAAGATTAGAATCCGCCAGATAACGGATTTAACCGACTTAACCACAGCGTGCTTGGGGTCCTTAGCTTCTCCGGCAGAAATTCCGAGTAGTTCAATTCCCTGGTATGATCCAACGATGATGGACATCGAGAAAATGAAGCCCTTAATTCCGCCGGTGAAGAAACCACCGTGGGACCACAGGTTACTGAAACCGACAGGATGCCAGTGATTACCAAAGCCCAGAACAATGATGAGTGCTCCCAGAATGATCATGAGGATGATGGTGACAACCTTAATCATGGAGAAGTAGAACTCGAGGGTCCCATATGACTTTGCCGATAACAGGTTAGTAAGGGTTAGAAATGCGATGACGACAAGCCCAGATACCCATGCAGGAAGATGTGGCCACCAGTAATTTAGGTATTCGGTTGCCGCAATAACTTCGGACATCCCAACAACAATGTATTCACAAACATTAGCCCATTTAGCGAGGTACCCCGCTAATGGATGAATATATTCGGTAGCAAACTGGGCAAAAGAGCCCGTTCCGGGGTTGACGTATAGCATTTCTCCTAATGCTCGCATGATAATGTACAAGATTACTCCCACCAGAGCATATCCTAAAATAACGGACGGTCCTGTCCACTTAATGGTTGATGTTGATCCCATAAACAGGCCGACCCCAATCGCCCCTCCAAGGGAAATCATTTCTAGTTGACCAGGTGATAGGGACCGTTTGAGTTTACGTTTCTCCGTCGCCATAAATTTTCCTCCTCACACATTGAAAAAACTAATTTCATTTTACTACAAGCAATTTAAAAGCAATGCATAAAATGAGATTTCTTTCATTTTATCATCATTTTATTTTCAGATGAAGGTAAAATGTAATCAATAAAAAACGGGCGTGGTAAAAGCGATAAGTTGTGCGGGTCACAATTGCGGTGATCCGTTAGCTTTTCCGCTTTCATTTAGCCCGTTTGTTTAGAATTCAATTACATGAGACTAGCAATAGAAAGCATTATTTCCATGGTTAGTCATAGGGTGATGTATTGGCTGGAAGACTTTCCATAATAAGGGTGGCGGTTTCTTCAATGGATTTGTGTGCAACGTTAATTACGAGGCATCCAAGTTGGTGGTAAAGGTCGTTAGCATACTGCAGTTCCTTTTCAATATTATCCGTATTGGAATAGGTTGTTTCAGGATCAAGCCCGTATGCAATCATCCGTTCCCGCCGAATGTCGTTTAAGACGTCCGGATCGTTCGTCAACCCGAAAATTTTGTCCTTATTAACCCGGTAAATTTCTTCAGGAATCTGAGCTTGCGGAACGAGGGGCAGGTTTGCGACCTTGTATCCCTGATTAGCCAGGTAGAGTGATAATGGTGTTTTGGAAGTCCGGGAGATTCCTAACAAGACAATGTCAGCTTTTAAGAGACCGCTTGGATCCTTGCCGTCGTCATAAGTGACTGCAAACTCGATTGCCTTAATCCGATCAAAGTAGTTTTTATCTGTGGTGTGGTTCATGCTGACTCCGTGGGCGGCGTGCTGTCCCGTACGGTGTTCAAGCTTTGCCATCAGGGGTGACATGGTATCAAAGTAATCCAGGCGGTTCTCTTCACAGAACGTATTTACGTGGTGGGCCAGTTGGGGATCAACGAGGGTGTGGATGATAAAAGCATTTTCCCGCTTCGCTCGGTTTAAGATCCCGTCAATTATTGATGTCGTTCGGGAAAACGGAAATTTTTCAACCGTGAAGTGATTATCAGGAAACTGAACAAGAGCTGAATCAACGACGTGCTTGGCGGTTTCGCCGAGTGAATCCGAAATTACATATACCGGAATTGAGTTACTGGTTGTCATGGAAATCCTCCTCTAAGTAAAGCGCTTTTATTCGTAAATATTATACCAAAAAGAAAGCGGTTAGCATGGGGTGAAAAGATTATTGACTGGCGTGCATTAACGGGGGTACAATGTGAAAGGACTGTTTAAGTTGGTCGTATGTACAACGACGGTTACATTTAAGCTCGGAGGGAGGGAAACACCATGTCAAAGACAGTTGTTCGTAAGAACGAATCTATTGATGACGCTCTTCGTCGCTTCAAACGTTCCGTTTCAAAAACAGGTACTCTGCAAGAATACCGTAAGCGTGAATTCTATGAGAAGCCTAGTGTTCGGCGGAAGAAGAAGTCTGAAGCTGCACGTAAGCGGAAGAATAAGCGGCGCTTCTAGTCGCTTTGGGAGGTTGGCTTAATGAGTTTGCTTGATTCATTAAACAAGGATATGGTTGCTGCTATGAAAAGCCATGACAAGGCAACGTTAGGAACGGTGCGGATGTTAAAGGCGGCAGTGGCAAACGAAAAAATTAACCTTGGTCATGACCTCACACCGGACGAAGAACTGGCGGTTTTATCCCGGGAATTGAAGCAGCGGAAGGACTCCATTAAGGAGTATGAGGAAGCTGGTCGGGATGATACGGTTACCCAGTTAAAGCAGGAGATTAAGATTGTTCAGGGGTATATGCCTGAACAGTTAAGCACGGATGAGGTTCGCGCGATTGTCAGCCAAACCATTACGGAAGTAGGTGCCACCTCAAAAGCCGATTTTGGGAAGGTAATGAAGGCGGTTATGCCGAAGCTGAAGGGTCAGGCTGATGGCAAGCTGGTCAATCAGCTAGTTAATGAACAATTAAATGAGTAGATCAGTGTCTGAGGCCGCTACCGTAGCTATGAGGGTTACGATAGCGGTTTTTGTTCTCCAGTACAATGGTCGGGTAAGATTATGTAATGTGCTATAATTACGCTGGAATTAATAACGAAGTAAAGGAGATTTTGTGGGTGACGAATACAGCGGTTGTCGAACGGGAATACCGGCTCGTTAATCCGAAGATTGCAGGGCCGTTGTTTGGGATTAACGATGAGTTCTTGCACCTAATTGAGGAAGGACAAAAGGTGACGCTTAATCCGATGGGCGAGACCGTGAAAATTACTGGTTCAGTCGAAGCAGTGCAACGGGTGAAGGCGATTTTCGATGCGTTGATTAAGATTATTAATCAGGGAATCCGGTTAGGCGGCCCGGACATTGTTTCCGCAATGACGATGGCTGAGCATCACCGGTTAGAGTATTTCCCTGATTTGTACACGACTATTCTCCTTAAAGATGCGAAGGGCCGCCCGATTCGGGTAAAGAATTACGGGCAACGCCAGTACGTGCAAGCCGTTAAGCATAATGACCTTACGTTTGGTATTGGTCCGGCGGGGACGGGGAAAACGTTTTTGGCCGTTGTAATGGCGGTGGCGGCTCTTAAGCGTAAGGAGGTTGAGCGCCTTATTTTGACCCGGCCTGCGGTTGAAGCGGGGGAATCGTTGGGGTTCCTGCCGGGAGACCTCAAGGAAAAGGTTGACCCGTATCTCCGACCGCTATACGATGCGCTTCATGCAATTTTCGGAGCTGATCATACTGACCGCCTGATTGAGCGCGGAGTGATTGAAATTGCGCCGTTGGCTTACATGCGGGGGCGGACGCTTGACAATGCGTTTGTTATTCTGGACGAAGCGCAGAATACCACACGGCAACAGATGAAGATGTTTTTAACCCGGCTCGGATTTGGCTCAAAGATGATTGTCAACGGGGACGAAACGCAGATTGACTTGCCGCAAGGATACCGGGCAAGTGGATTGGTGGATGCTCAGCGTGTTTTACGGAAGCAACCCCACATTGGGTTTGTTACGTTTAATCAGGCTGACGTGGTGCGGCATCCAGTTGTTTCTGAGATTATTAATGCGTACGCCCAGGCTGCAAAGGAGGAGCAGTAGTGGACTTAGAGATTTATGACGAAACTAAACAGGTTAGTGCGGAACGAATTAAGTTAATTAACGATATTCTGAACTTTGCGGGAAAGGCGATTGATCTTCCGGATAATACGGAGATGTCGGTGACACTCGTAGACAACAATCGGATTCACGCGATTAATAAGAAGTATCGGGGCGTAGATAAGCCGACTGACGTGATTAGTTTTGCGCTTGAGGATGATCCGGAAGACGACGTCATTATTATGCCAGAAGGGGCGGCGCTTCCCCGCAATATCGGGGATATTTTTATCTCGATGGAAAAGGTAACGGAACAGGCCGCTTATCTGGGCCATTCTGAAGAACGGGAACTGGGCTTTTTGGCCCTGCATGGTTTCTTGCACCTTAACGGGTACGATCATATGAAACCGGAAGATGAAAAAGAAATGTTTGGGTTACAGCGAAAAATTTTGGGGGACTTTGGGCTTGAACGCTAATCAAAATCAATGGAAGAACCACCACTTTATTCAGGCGCTGCGGCACGCCCTTGATGGGATCGTCACGGCGTTCCAAGAAGAGCGAAATTTCCGCTTTCATTGTTGTGCTGCCGTGGGCGTTGTTGTCTGCGGTTTTCTTTTCCGGGTAACATATTCGGAGTGGTTGTGGCTGCTTGCAGCGGTTACATTAGTGATAGTAAGTGAATTGTGGAACACCGTTACGGAAAATTTGGCTGATTTGGCAAGTCACCTGCAGCGTGATGAGCTTGCTAAGAAGGCGAAGGATGTTGCGGCTGGAGCGGTATTAGTAGCTGCGGCGTTTGCGGTACTGGTAGCAGTGTTAGTGTTTGGCCCCCATGCCTTAGCGTTAGTGAAATAGCGCTGAAAGGAGCAAATGATGCAAGAAAACTTTCATTCAGGATTTGTTGCGATCTTGGGGCGACCCAACGTCGGCAAATCCACCTTTTTAAACCGGGTGGTGGGACAAAAAATTGCGATTATGAGTGACAAAGCGCAAACTACTCGGAATAAGATTCAGGGGATTTATACGACGGATGCCGCTCAGATTGTCTTTATTGATACCCCTGGAATTCATAAACCGCATAGTCGGTTGGGTGATTTCATGGTGGATGCTGCGCTTTCCACCCTTAATGAGGTGGACGCGGTGTTATTCATGGTAAATGCAACCCAGAAACGCGGACGCGGGGACGATTTCATTATTAACCGCCTTAAACAGGTCCATCAGCCAATTTACCTGGTGGTGAATAAAATTGACCAAGTCCATCCTAACCAACTTCCAGAGATTGTGGCGGCGTACCAGGATAGCCTGGATTTTACGGGGGTATTTCCAATTTCAGCCCTCGAGGGGAATAATTGTCCGCAACTGGTGGATGAGCTGGTTCACCGGTTACCAGAAGGCCCCCAGTACTATCCGGCCGACCAAATTACTGACCACCCAGAACGGTTTGTAATTAGCGAGTTGATCCGGGAAAAGGTTTTGCAGCTAACGCGGGAAGAGGTGCCGCATTCTGTGGCGGTGGTTACTGACCGGGTTCAGCGAAAGGACGACGAAAAGGTCCTGGTGCAGGCGACCATTGTCGTGGAGCGGAAGAGCCAGAAAGGCATTATCATTGGCAAGGGTGGCAAAATGCTCAAGCAGATTGGTGTGCGGGCCCGGAAGGACATTGAACGGATGCTGGGCGATCGGGTTTACCTGGAGCTATGGGTGCGGGTGCAGCCTAACTGGAAGGACCGGCAGGTTGACCTGCGGGAGTTTGGTTACCGGGCCGAAGATTACAAATAGTGGAGGACAAGCATGACCATCTACCGGGCAGTTGAATTTCAGGGAATGATTGTTTCCCGGCGTGACTACAAGGAACGGGACATGCTGGTAACGATGTATACCGACCGGTTCGGGTACCGGACCTTTTACGTGCGGGGAGCGCACAAGCGGGGTTTCCGGTTAGCCGCAGCGATCCTTCCGTTTACGTGGGGCACTTACGTTGGCAACGTCAATGATAACGGGTTATCGTACATCAATGCGGCCAAAAACTTACAGCAGTGGGCGGGGTTGTACCAGGATATTATGTTAAATGCCTATGGTACGTACCTTCTTGAGCTTGCGCGGCATGCGGTTCGGGGCGATCTGGCCCTCGCCCAGCAATGGTTTCCCCGGATCCGGCGGGCGTTAGCTATGATCGATGATGGGCTGGACCCGCAGGTGGTAACGAACATCGTTGAAGTGCAACTGTGGCGGTGCTTTGGGGTGATGCCGCACCTTACTGATTGTGTGGTGTGCCACGAGCAAACGCCGCCGTTTGATTTTTCCTTGGAAATGGGGGGACTGTTATGTCAGCGGCACTGGGGGCGTGATCCCCAGCGGTTGCACCTTGATGCCCACACGATATATTTCTTGCGCCAGTTTACGATGCTAAACCTTGAACGGGTGAACCAGATTGACATTCGTCCGGCAACCAAGAGGAACTTGCAGTTGGTAATTGATCGGTTATATGATCATTACGTTGATTTGCAGCTTCGCTCGCGGGAGTTTTTGCGTAAGATGATGGTGGCCCCGGACTTACAGGTGCGGCGAAGGGGCGCAAATTCAGATAATAGAAAATAGGCTGAGGATTTACTTCCTCAGCCTGTTTTAGAATAATGAACTACTTAACGGAATAGCTGGCTGTTGTATACGTCTTTGAACTGGGTAGTCCGTTCTGATGACGCCTGGTGTAATCGGCCATTACGTACTTATGGTATTCGGCCATAGTGGTGAACATGTACGGCAACGTCCAGAAGAAACCAATGCCGTAGGTGATAATGCTTAAAAATAGCCATCCAACGAATGATAACATTAATCCCAATAATTCCCATTTGTGGCCGTCCATTACTTTTCGGCTTAGGGTAATTGCTTTCCGGGCCGTCATGGACGTTCCGTTATCGATGGCATCCTGAATAATGTAGAGAGACTGGGAATAAGCCAACCCCTTAATCCAGCCAGGAATAAGAAAAAGAAAGGACCAGAGCGTGTTAAAAACTAAGGATAAAAGCCACGTCTTAAAGAAGCGCCAGCCCCGGTGGTGGATAAACTGGCTAAAGGTTGCCGCAAAAACGTTATCTGTTTTTTTACCGCTAACAAGGTCATAGGTGGCCGCTTGAATTCCTGTTAGGAGGAATAGTAAAACATAAACCATGGTAAATAAAAAGATGGGAAAAATGATGAGTATGAAAATGCCCAAAATGCCATAAAAGTCGTCGTTAACGGGTTTAAGGATAAGGAGAGTGAGAAGCAACGCAACAGTAAATAACATGTAGCCAGCAAATAGCATGATGTTACTTGCGATGCCAAAAAGAAGAATGGTGAGGGCGCCCCAGCCCCAGTTTCCGCGTAATTTCTCTTTAGCCACGGTTTTTAATGCTTTCCATAACATGAAATCAACTCCCCTATGTGCTTAAATAAAACCCGTTCCGGAAAGATCCAGAACAGGCTTCATTATAGTATATTAAATCACTAGACGTTAAAACTAGTTGTTTGCTGACCATCAGTTGATGTCTGGCCCTGCTGCTTTGAGTATTCGTCCATGACGTACTTGTGGTATTCAGCGAGCGTAGTTTGCATGTAAGGAATCACCCATAGGAAACCAATGAAAAGGGTAAAGAGTGATAAAATTTCCCAACCAAGGAATGAGAGACAGAGGACAAAAAGCTCCCACTTGTGGCCGTCCATTACCTTCCGGTTAAGTGTAATAGCTTCGGTGGCTGTCATTGTCTTTCCGTCGTCGGCAGCATCCTGGGCGATATAAATTGCTTGGGAATAGGCAATTCCCTTAATAATTCCAGGAACAACAAGCAGGAACGTCCATAAGGTCTGGAAGATAAAACTCAATATCCAGGTACTAAAAATCAGCCCAGATCGTTGCCCCTTAATCTGGCTAAACGTGGCCATGAAGACGTTATCCGTTTTCTTATCGTTTACTAGGTCGTACGTCGCAGATAACAACCCTAAACTTAAAAAAGCTGCGATAAGACTAACAACTATTCTAACCCGAAAAACGGGTAGAAAAGTGCAGATTACACAAAAAATCAGTGTCACTAGCGCACCCCAACCCCAGTTTCCGCGTAACTTTTCCTTGGCAGCGGCCTTTAAATCAGCACGTGTCATTAATCAACAACTCCTTTTATGTAATTAATTAAAACGTTAGTAATCTTATCAAATAAAGTTGGGGTGGGTCAAGGAATTCCTCTAATAAACGTTGACATTCCGCCACTTTTTTACTATTCTAGGCGGTAGAAAAGTTTAGTAACGATGGATGAGGATGAATGGTGTCAGCCGCACAGCGAGCCCTGGAAGTGTGAGGGGGCCGGTGAACCGTTCGGGGCACTTCCTGAACTAAATTAATTAAGTGCTAACGAAGATAGTTCGCTAGAAATAGGGTGGAACCGCGGTGAAAATCGTCCCTATGTGCCTGCATGGGCTCATGGATGATTGGGCCGCGGGTTAATTTTTTTAAGGAGGATGGATACAAATGACAGCGAAGTTATCCGTGCAGGATATCATCCTGACGCTGCAGCAGTTTTGGGCGGAACAGGGGTGCATGCTGATGCAGTCCTATGATACGGAGAAGGGAGCCGGGACGATGAGTCCGTACACGTTTTTACGGGCAATTGGACCGGAACCATGGAACGTTGCCTACGTGGAGCCGTCCCGGCGGCCAGCTGATGGGCGGTACGGTGAAAACCCTAACCGGTTATACCAACACCACCAGTTTCAGGTTTTAATGAAGCCATCACCACAGAATATTCAGGAGTTATACCTGCAGAGTTTACAGCGGTTAGGAATTGTAGCTACCGAGCACGATATCCGGTTTGTTGAGGATAACTGGGAGAACCCGTCAATGGGGTGTGCCGGAGTCGGCTGGGAAGTTTGGCTGGACGGAATGGAAGTTACCCAGTTTACCTATTTCCAGCAGGTTGGGGGGCTTGAAGTGAACCCGGTGGCCGTTGAGGTAACGTACGGGCTGGAGCGGTTATCATCATACATTCAGGACGTTAACTCCGTCTTTGAGCTCGAATGGGCGGACGGCGTTTTGTACGGTGATATTTTTAAGGAACCAGAATTTGAACACTCAACGTATTCGTTTGATGAAAGCGACCAGAAAATGCTGTTGAATCAGTTTGATATCTTTGAAAGGGAAGCAAAACGACTTTTGGCGTTAAATTTGGTTCATCCGGCGTATGATTACATCTTAAAGTGCAGCCACACGTTTAATTTGTTGGATGCGCGGGGAGCGGTGTCCGTTACTGAGCGGGCGGGGTATCTCGCCCGGATCCGGAATATGGCCCGGGAAGTAGCACGGGTTTTTGTTGCCGAGCGGAAGAAGCTTGGTTTCCCGTTGATTAAAGATGAGCAGCTCCGGCAACAGCTCTTAGCAGAGGAGGAGAAATAATGGCACATACGTTTTTACTTGAAATTGGGGTCGAGGAAATGCCGGCTCACGTGGTGACACCTAGCGTCCATCAGTTAGCTGACCGGATGGCGGCTTTCTTAAAGGAACAACGACTTGCTTATGACCAAATTGAACAGTTCTCAACTCCTCGCCGGTTAGCCCTCAAGGTCACCGGATTAGCTGATAAGCAGGATGACATTTCAACCGAGGCAAAGGGACCGGCCAAAAAAATTGCCCAGGATGAAGATGGTAACTGGACAAGAGCAGCAATTGGGTTTTCCCGCGGTCAAGGAATGACGCCGGATGACATCTTTTTTAAGGAATTAAAGGGGACCGAGTATGCCTACGTTAAAAAGTTTGTGGCGGGCAAACCTGCTGCGACGGTTTTGCGGGACATGGCGCCGGTTATCACTAAGATGAACTTTCCGACGATGATGCGCTGGGGAACGCAGGACTTTAAGTTTATTCGGCCGATTCGGTGGTTGGTAGCACTCCTTGATGACGCGGTTGTCCCGCTGACCATTCGGGATATTTCTGCGGGGAAAGAGTCCCAGGGACACCGTTTTCTTGGCCACCCGGTAACCATTAAGCAAGCAACGGATTACCCGGAGGTGCTTAAGGACGAGTGGGTGATTGCGGATGCGAGTGTTCGGAAGCGGATGATTACAACCCAGATTGATCAAATAGCCCAGCAACACGACTGGCAGATTAACGTTGAACCAGGTTTATTAGAGGAAGTTAATAATTTGGTTGAGTACCCGACCGTTTTTGCGGGGAACTTTGACGAAAAGTACCTTCAAGTGCCAGACGCTGTATTAATTACTTCAATGCGGGATCACCAACGGTTCTTCTATGTGACGGACCATGCTGGTAAACTGTTACCGCACTTTGTTTCCGTGCGGAACGGGAACACCGAGTACTTGGACAACGTGGTTGCCGGCAACGAAAAAGTACTGACGGCCCGGCTGGAAGACGCCAAGTTCTTCTACGAAGAGGATCAAAAGACAACAATTGCGAACTACGTTGAACAGCTTAAGAAGGTTTCGTTCCACGATAAAATTGGGACAATTTACGAGAAAATGCAGCGGGTTGATAACCTTGCCCAGCAAATTGGGCGGCGGGTTAACTTAACGACGGATGAATTAGCGTACCTACACCGGGCAGCGCAGATTTACAAGTTTGACCTGGTAACCGGGATGGTCGGTGAATTTGCTGAGCTGCAGGGGACGATGGGTGAAATTTACGCCCGGCTTCAGGGCGAGGACGAAGCCGTTGCAATGGCCATGCGGGAAGAATACATGCCAACCAGTGCGGACGGCGCCCTCCCGCAAACGAAGGTCGGTGCAGTCCTTGCGATTGCTGATAAGCTCGATAGCATCCAGGCCTTCTTTGCTGCGGGAATGCTTCCAAGTGGTTCGAATGACCCGTATGCTCTCCGGCGGCAGGCTTTGGGAATTATCCGGATTATCAAGGACCAGGGTTGGAACCTTGGGGTGGCTACTCTAGAAAGGTTTGTTGATCAGGCCGCTCAGCAGTTACCAGCACTGTACAAGACGATTCCGGCAACGGAAAACCGTCAACAGATGATTGCCTTTATGATGGACCGGATTGCGCAGCTTCTCCATGATGCTAAGTACCGCCACGATATTATTGAAACTGTCGTTGCGGGAAAGGACAACGCCTTCCCGGCTATCTTTAAGGCCGCCCAGGTTCTCAGTGACCACAGTGCGGATGCCGACTTCAAGGAAACGATTGAAGCCTTAACCCGGGTTGTTCGGTTGAGCAAGAAGGCCGGAAACTTAGCCGACTTAACGGTTGATCCAGCACTCTTTGAGAACGATTCGGAGCGGCAGTTAAACGACGCAGTTGCGGCAATTAGCGGCGGGTTTGCCAAGCAGGATGTTGCTGGAAAGTACGCGGCGTTAGCTGGCCTGAAGGACGTTATTAGTACGTACTTTGATGCCACGATGATTATGAGTGATAATGAGCAGGTTAAGAATAACCACTTAAAGCAGCTGGTGGTAATTGCGCAGTTGACTCGGACACTGGGAGATTTAACCCAATTGATTGTGAAGTAGTGGTTCCATCATTTCAAATAGCTCAGGAGTGGACTTTTAGTCCGCTCCTTTTTATAATGATAGTTACTATAATTGGGGTTGGTGGCGGTATTAATCCGGAAAGGAGAAAATTGTGGCACGGATTCCAACAGCAGTTATTGATCGGATTCGCGATGAAGTCAACATTGTCGACGTTATTAGTAAGTACGTTCAACTCCGAAAAGAGGGGCAAAACTGGTTTGGGCTATGTCCGTTCCAGACAGAAAATACCCCGTCATTTTCAGTACGAGAGGATAAACAATTTTACTACTGCTTTTCGTGTGGCCGCTCCGGGAACGTTTTCCGGTTTGTTCAGGAAATTGAGCACTGTTCGTTTGTCGAGGCGGTCATTAAGGTCGCTGATTTTGCAAACATTCCGCTCGATGACCAGGTGCGAAATGCAGCTAATGGTGGTCAGAAAACAACTTTATCAGGGCCCGACCAGCGTCTGCGAAAAATGTATGCGGTGGCTGATGATCTCTATCACCATGTGCTGGTGAATACGGCCTTAGGAGAACCGGCCCTTCAGTACGTGCACGGGCGGCACCTTGACGATGAAATTATCGAAGAGTTTCATCTTGGGTTTGCCCCGACAGCAAAGCAGAACCTGCTCGTGGAAGTTTTACACGAACAAGGCTTTAAGGATGACGAAATGCGGAAATCTGGCCTTTTTGTAACGGCACGGGACGGAAGGCTTCGGGACCGGTTTCTTGGCCGGGTGATGTTCCCCCTGCGCAATGAAAATGGCCACGTAATCGCCTTTTCCGGACGGATTTTGGAGAAAGCTCCTAACACCCCGAAGTACCTCAATTCACCGGAAACACCGCTCTTTAATAAACGCCGGGTGCTCTTTAATCTTGATAAGGCCCGGGAAGCAATCCGGCAGGGCGGTGGAGTAATCCTGTTTGAAGGGTTTATGGACGTAATTGCCGCTTACCGCGCAGGGGTTAAAAACAGTGTCGCGTCGATGGGCACTAGTTTAACAAACGAACAGGTAGCTATTCTTCAGCGGCTAACAACGGAGATTAACGTGTGTTATGACGGTGATGAAGCAGGGCAGCGGGCAATTAACCGGGCATTAGGGCTAATGCTTCCGGTAAAGGGGCTTCATCTGGGAGTTATTATATTGCCGGCGGGCTTGGATCCTGATGAGTACCTTCAAAAATACGGGGTGGAAAAATTTCAGCGCACCTTGACAACGACCAGGGAAAGTCCGTTGGCGTTTTTCATGCGGTATTACCGGCAAGGGCGTAATCTGGCAAATGAAACGGATCAGTTAGCGTATCTACAGGATGTTTTACGCGCAATTGCTCGGGTTGATAACCAAATGGAAGTTGACTTGTACCTGGGACGATTGGCAAAGGAATTTCATCTTTCTCAGGAGCAACTTTCATTACAGTTAGCGGGAATTCGCCAGCAGACGGACGCCCAGCAAAGAGAAGAACGCCAAGAAGCACCGCACGAGTTTGCGCAACAGTATGTTGCGGCCCCCACACAACGAGAAAAGCTTTCGCGGACTGAGCGGGCGGAACGGTTATTGTTACACCGAATGTTTACCGATGATGAGGTGCGGGAACGGATTTTTGAGGATTCTGATTTTGGATTTCCACATGAAGTGTATGAGGAAATCTACGTTCATTTTCAGGGATATTTTCAGGACCGCAAGGAGTTTAACGTCGCTGATTTTCTCACGTTAGTGGATGACCAGCGACTTGCCCGGGTAATTAATGCGATTGAAATGGCGCATTATCCGGAGCCGGCGCCGGATGGGGAAGTTGACGACTGTCTGGCGGTTATTAAACATGACTACCCGATAAGGGAAAAAGTTGATAAAATAAAACAGGAGATTGCTGATGCCAAGCGGGCGAACGACCAGGATAGAATTGTGATGCTTCTTACATCGCTGGTTAAACTGCGGCAACAGGAACAAGATGAATAGGGAGGCTGTAAACTGTGGCAAAGGAGAAGAAGGATCAATTTGACAAGGTTGCCTATGAAAAGGCAATCCGGAAACTTGTCCAGAAGTACAAGAAGAGCAAGCAGATTACTTATAACCAGCTGACCGATGAACTGGCAACGCCGCTTCACCTTAATGCGACTCAGATGGATAACCTTATTATTAAGGTGGAGGACGAAGGAATTTCTGTGGTTGACGAAAACGGGAATCCAAGCGAACAAAGTTTACGGGCAGCAAATAGTGAAGCGGAGAAGGCCCGGAAAGATAAAAGTGTTTCTGCACCGTCGGGGGTTAAAATTAACGATCCGGTGCGGATGTACCTGAAGGAAATCGGGCGGGTTGACCTGTTAACAGCGGACGAAGAAAAGGAGTTAGCCCTCAAGATTGAAATGGGGGATGAGGAATCAAAGCAGCTGTTAGCTGAAGCTAATTTACGGTTGGTTGTGTCGATTGCTAAGCGTTACGTTGGGCGGGGAATGTCGTTCCTCGATCTAATCCAGGAAGGAAACATGGGGCTAATGAAGGCCGTTGAGAAGTTTGATTACCGGAAGGGATTCAAGTTTTCAACGTACGCTACCTGGTGGATTCGGCAGGCAATTACGCGGGCGATTGCTGATCAAGCCCGGACAATTCGGATTCCAGTTCACATGGTCGAAACGATTAATAAGTTGATCCGGATTCAACGACAGATGCTTCAGGATCTTGGCCGCGAGCCGATGCCAGAAGAAATTGGATATGAGATGGATATGCCAACTGAAAAGGTACGGGAAATCTTAAAGATTGCTCAGGAGCCAGTGTCGCTAGAAACCCCAATCGGGGAAGAGGATGATTCTCACCTTGGCGATTTCATTGAAGACCAGGATGCAACGAGTCCAGCTGAACATGCGGCGTATGAGCTTTTAAAGGAACAACTGGAGGATGTTTTAGATACCCTGACTGATCGGGAGGAAAACGTTTTACGGTTACGGTTTGGGCTGGATGATGGGCGAACCCGGACCCTTGAAGAGGTTGGTAAGGCCTTCGGGGTAACGCGGGAACGGATCCGGCAAATTGAAGCTAAGGCACTGCGGAAACTGCGGCACCCATCGCGGTCGAAGCAGTTACGGGACTTCTTAGATTAGTTACACAAAGGTGACCAAGAGATTCAAAACGATACAGACGAGTGGGGTAAATTACTCGGAAAAGTAAATTTTTCTAATTTTGCAGTGGAATGCGTTTGTTTTGACATTGATTATGGAAACAGTGAAGAGGCTGAGACGTTTGTCCCAGCCTCGTTCTTAAGGAGGATATTAACGTGGATGCACGGCACCTATCACGACGGTTAGCAACGGCCGCTGAATTTGTTCCTGCGGGTGCGCGGTTAGCTGATATTGGTTCGGATCACGCGTATCTCCCGGCGTTTTTGGCGCTTCAGGGCCAGATTAAGTACGCCGTTGCGGGGGAAGTTGTCCGGGGACCGTACCAGAATGCTTGCCGGGAAATTAAACGGGAAAACCTGCAGGAAATTATTGTTCCCCGGTTAGCAGACGGGTTAGCGGCAATCAATGCGGATGATCGGATTGATACAGTGACAATTTGCGGAATGGGCGGACCGTTAATCCGGGATATTTTGGATGCTGGGGTATGCCAATTGCTGCAGCATCCCCGATTAATCTTACAACCTAATGTGGGGGAACGTAACGTTCGGCGGTGGTGTATTCACCATGGCTACGGAATTGTTGCCGAACGAATCATTAGGGAGGATCACCATACCTATGAGATAATTGTAGCGGATTACGGTCAGGGGATTCGCCAGCTCAGTCCGGAAGAAGAGCTATTTGGACCGTTCTTAATGCGTGAGCACGCGAAGGCTTTCATGGATAAGTGGGTCCGTGAGCGGACCAAACGGGAACGGATTTTATATCAGGTTCAGCAAGCGCAGGCGCCCGCTGAAGCGCGGATTACTCAGCTTCGATCCGAAATTAAGATGATTACGGAGGTTGTGGCAAATGGTAACGGTAAATGATGTTGTTGCCCCGATGGAACGGTATGCACCGGCTTGGCTAGCAGAGTCGTGGGATCATGTTGGCCTCCAACTTGGTGATAACCAGCAGGAAGTTCATAAGATGATGGTGACGTTAGACGTGCGACCAGAGACTGTGGCGGAGGCCGTTGATGCTGGGGTGGACTTGATTTATGCGCACCACCCGGCGCTGTTTCACGCTGTGAAAACCTTTGACTTATCCGTGCCGCAAAACCGGATGTACGCAACCATCCTGCAGCATGGAATTACCGTGTATGCCGCACATACAAATCTGGATAGTACGACTAACGGGATGAATGATTGGTTATGTAGTCAACTCGGATTGACTGATATTGCTGTTCTTATCCAACCAGATGCCTCCCAGAAGGCGCAAATTAAAGCGGAGCATCGGACCGGCCGCTACGGGCTTGGGCGGCTTGGGACGTTACCGCAGCCGTTAACTGCCCGGGAATTTGCTGACTATTGTAAGGATCACTTGAACGTTCCAGGATTACGGTTAATTACGCCTGATCATAACCGGAAGATTTCTAGGGTTGCGGTACTAGGTGGAAGTGGTGCTGGTTTCTACCAGGATGCCCTTGCTCAGGGAGCAGACGCCTACGTGACGGGTGATGTGGGTTATCATACCGCGCATGACATGGTGGCGGCTGGTTTAACGGTGGTTGATCCAGGGCATCATATTGAGGTTATAAGTGCTTCGTATATGCGTCAGCTCTTTGAGAAGTGGAATCAAGAAAATGGTTGGCATATCGCTGTTATTCAGTCCAAAATTAATACCGAACCGTTTGAGTTTGTTTAGGTAGGTTTTTTAATGAGGTGATTAATAGGGGGGCAAAGTATGAGCAACTCGTTCCCTGGTTTTTAAAGTATGTTGGGACGGAAACACGGCCTGATGAAAACGCAACGACAATTCTGTCACCGCAGACACAGGCGAAGATTTCGTTTGTGGAAACCGGTAACTGCGAAGGGTGTATGGTAAATGCCATCAAACTAGCCGAGGAGTTTGATACGCAATACCTGCTCATGAAGTTCCCGCCGAAACGGAGGATCGAGAAGGCTTCTTCCAGTGGGACGGTGGAGCACGTTGAAATGACCTACATTATTCGCGGCTACGATTGGCAAAAATTTGAAGAACGCAAGCAACGGGTAAAAAACATTGCGGCTAAGATGAATGCTAACTACGATGAACCGCGGATAATTGTTGATACGAAGAATCAGTACTATGACATGCGCGAAGTAATCGAAAGGGACATGACCGTCGTTAACGTTGCCAAGTAGGCCATGGGGAAACTCGGCATTCTGTCTGTCGTTTACCCGGTTCGGACGGTGGAACGGATGGCTTTCTTATGGAAATTCCAACGTCGAATTTGTTTGCCGGGACGGACAACAAGCATTCTCGGTATGAGTTTACGTCCGTTGAAGTGATGAAAAAGCCATGGTCGTAATTTTGGAGGTTGTGCGGTTAGTTGCTGGTGAGTAGCTGATTCGTAACATAAAAGTAATTTTCCGTTAGCAGAGCTAGTTCACAAGTGGGCTGGACTCTGCTTTTTCTTCCCGTGTGCTTCGAGGAGGTATGCTAGAATAACAGCAGGTTAGAAAGGGGTATGGAGATGGAAGTCCACAACGTTGAACTAACAATTAGTGCCGTGCGTCCGGAACAGTATCCGCATGGAAATTTACCAGAAATTGCGTTGGCAGGACGATCGAACGTCGGGAAGTCCTCCTTGATTAATACGCTAATTAATCGCAAAAAACTTGCGCGAACGTCGAGCCAGCCGGGAAAAACGCAAACACTAAACTTCTATAATGTTGAAAAGCAGCTTAATTTTGTGGATGTTCCGGGATATGGTTATGCCCGGGCTTCCAAGCAGGACCGTGAAAGATGGGGAGCAATGATTGAGGAATATTTTGCCCAGCGGCAGCAGTTGGCGGGGGTAATTTCCTTGGTAGATTCCCGGCATGCGCCGACTGAATTGGATCAACAGATGATTGATTTTATTCATTACTATCAATTTCCACTGCTGGTTGTTGGCACAAAGGTTGATAAGATTCCGCGGAGTCGGCGTAATCGGAGTGAAAGTGTGATTCGTAAGACGCTACGGTTGGTGCCAGCTGACCAATTGGTGTTGTTTTCAGCGGTGGATCGAACCGGAAAAGACAATGTGTGGCGTTGGATTGAACGGCAGTGTAACTTAACCGCAACGAACGGGGGGAAATAAAATGGATTTTGATGACTACCAAAAAGCAGCAAACCGGACACTTTATGGGAACGAGCGGGTGTTAACCAACTGTGCGTTGGGTTTGGCCGGCGAAAGTGGGCAGTTAATCGAATTGATCAAGGAATACACTTTTCATGGTGACGAGCTTGACCGCGACCGGTTAATTGATGAGATGGGGGACGTTTTGTGGTACCTTTCTCAAATTGCTGAGTGGGCTAAGATTCCATTCAGTGAGGTGGCAGAACAAAACATCGATACTCTCAAGAAGCGGTATCCGCGGGGATATAAACGGGAAAATTAATTTAAGTCGTAAATAAAACCCCACGTAGTTATAGATTACGCGGGATTTTATTTACGAATACTTGTGAAATATTATGCAATTTTTTGCAGAAAACGCCAACGCTATTGTAATTAGTTGTTTTTATGATAACCTAGCACTGTAAAGGCAATTAAGAGCTCTAAATAATTATTTCTTTACTTAAATTGGATGAAATGGGGGGGAGGCATACATGCCAAGATTGAAAGATATTGCACAAAGAGCACACGTCGATATTAGTACAGTATCAAGGGCATTAAATGATTCTCCTTGTATTCATCCAAGTACAAAACGGAGAATTCTTCAGGTAGCAAGTGAATTACGATATGGTTCAAATGCAACTAAGGAAATTTTGACTGGCGGACGAGTACATGCTGTGGGGATTATTGTCCCAGATATTGAGTTGAATATTTTTATGGACTTTGTTAGGGAAGCTGAACTTCGTGCTACTGAAGAAAATTATGACCTTGTTGTATGTTTATCGGGTGATGATGTGCAACGTGAAAATAGGTTATTAAAAAAGATGAGGACGGGGTTAGTTGATGGTATTGTTATTACCTCAACGGGAGGAAACAATACGTTACTGAATGATATTAATGCTAGCGGTATTCCTGTCGTTCAAGTTTTACGTGATGTTAGCCAGAAACTTGACTGTGTATCGGTTGATTATGGACAGAGTGTTCGTGATGCCTTTACGGTGTTGCAAGATGCAGGTTGTCAGCAAATTGGTTTAATCAACGGGCCTTTATCTGATATTTCATATCATGAAAAAGCTATAGTGTACAAGCAACTAGCCCAAGAGGCTGGCTATTCAGCAAAAATGGCAGAATTAGATGCTTACCCACATTCTTTTGTTAGAGCTGGATACGATCTTTTTAAGGACTTGTATAGTAAAACGTCAAATATTGACGGGGTGATGGTGGCAAATGATTCGGAGGCGCTGGGTGTTCTTCAATATGCAGAGGAATACAATATTAAGATTCCAAAAGATATTAAGCTCATTAGTCTTGCTGGAGGAACTGTTAGCAGATTGACTTCAAATGAGGTGAGTGCAATTGATTTTCCATCAGATGAACTTGCTCGTTGTGCAATACGCATGGTAATTACCAAAGTTGAAAAATTAGAGCAGTATTCAGAAATTCACAGAGTAAATGTACAGACACGGTTTGAAAAACGAAAGACATGCTAGGGGGAGTTTGTGATGGCTAAGGTTAAGAATTTTCATACTATTTTTCCAGCAATTTCAGTCCCAATGAATGCGGATGATTCGATTAATGAACCGGAATTCCGGGCATACCTTCGTTGGCTAAAGTCCTTTTATGATGACGGAATTCAAGGAATTGTTACCAATGGTCACACGGGAGAAATCACGGCTTTAACGCGGAAAGAAAGAAAAAGGATTACGGAAATTGCTGCTGATGAAGTCGGGGATACTTTGACAATTGTTTCAGGTGTAAGCAGCGAAAACACACGTGGAGCTATTGAAACAGCTCGTGATGCTAAGGAAGCGGGAGCAGATGGGATTTTGTTAATGCCACCGCATATGTGGCTTCGCTTTGGAATGAATCCAGAATCTCCATTTCAGTTTGTCAATGATGTTGCGGAGGAAGCTGATATCGATATTATTTTGCATCTTTATCCAGCATATACTAAAGCGACGTATACAGCTGAACAAATGATTGAGATGTTGACTAAAATCCCGCATGTTAAAGGGGTTAAAATGGGGACTCGTGTTCAATCTGTCTATGAAGAGCAGGTTCGGTCAATCCGTAAAGCGGCGCCTGACGCAGCATTATTAACATGCCACGATGAAACCATTTGTAATTCATTATTTCCGGAAATGGATGGCGCAATTTTAGGATTTGCTGGGTGTATTCCTGAATTAATTACCAAGGCTTTTAAGGTGGCAAGGACAGGAACTTGCACTGAGTTACATGCAGTTGATGATCGAATTTTCCCAGTAGAACGCGCAATTTATCGTGGAGGGCAACCTTCTGGAGAAGCGCATGCCCGGTTAAAACAGGTATTGGTTGACCGTGGGATCTTTACAAGTGCACACATGCGTAAACCGGTTCTTCCATTAACGGAAAATAGTAAAACAATTATTGCTCAAGGAGTTGCAAATAGTAAGTTAGCGCAGGTTGACCTGTCGAAATTTTAGTAATAATTAGGATAGCTAGCGTCATATAGACTTTTGACGTTTAAAGCGTTGCTGCACGTGATTAAACGGTAGCAACGCTTTTCTTGAATAGGGGGCGAGATAATGACATTTATGCGCCATAGCATAGCCATGATCGTTTTAGTTGCGGTTACCTGTTATATTGTTGTTACTGCTTGGTTAAGTTATCGCTGGCGGGGGAATTCCAACGAGGATTTTATGCAAGGGGGGCGGCAGCTTTCGTTCATAGTTGTTGGTATAATGATTTTTTCGAATTATAACGGAATTATGGCGATTATCGGTACTCCTCAACGGGCATTTACAGGGGGACTAGCAGCAAGTTGGTCCTTAATTGCTGCTGGAATAGGGTTTCTTCTGTACGGACTCTTTTTTGTAAAACGTTTGTATGGGACAGGGAGTTTTACAATCTCGGGTGCAATTAGGGAAAAATATGGTCGTTCGACGCAATTAATTGTGTCCTTAATAATGATTTATGCAATGTTAATGTTGAATTTAAACACTTATATTAGCGGAGCAAGTGTATTGCACGAAATTTTGGGGACAAGGTTGCCAATTGCGATGTTATTGATTGCGGTTGTTAGCACTATTTACTTTAGTATTGGTGGGATGAAAAGCGTTGCACGTACTACATTGATTCATACTGTGATGAAATATCTTTGTGTATTAATTATTGCGGTAGTTGCTTGGCGCATGTCTCATGGAATGCACCAAGTAGGTATAGGATTGCCTCATTATTATTTTACGATTACCGGGAAAGTAGGGGTAGGAACAATCGTTGGTTGGATTCTTACTTCTATTGGGGCAATCTTTTCTACTCAAACGATTGCTCAAGCAATCGCATCCACTTCAAGTGCTCGAAACGCACAACGAGCTGCCTATAGTGCATGCCTCTTAGTGCTACCTTTTGGTATTTTATTGGGGATAATTGGTGTTATTGCTCGGTTTCTTTTCCCGCGAATTAATCCGCTATATGCTTTGCCCGTTTTTCTAGGTCATATGAATATAATTGCTGCAGTAATATGTTCTATTGGATTACTTGCAGGGGTTTTTGTTGGGGTTAGCTCGTGTGGTTTAGCAGTAGTAGCTTTATTTATTAATGATTTTTATATTCCCCGTTGTCACCCTGAACCAGATAAACAGCTTCGGGTAACTAGAATTACTTCTGTAATAGTAGGATTACTTCCGCTCATTTTTATGTTTTATGTTCCAAATATTTTGGCGTTATCTTTTTTTGCTAAGGCCTTACGTGTTTCCATTGCGATAGTGGCTGTAATGGCTTTTTATCTTCCAACATTTAATTCGACAAAAACTGCTAATGCAGCGCTCATTGGGACGACGGTATTAACAACAGTATGGTTTATTTTAGGAAATCCATTTGGAATTAATGATACCTATATTGCGCTTATCACTCCTATGATTGTAATGGTTGTCGGGAATACGTTTAAACGAGTTGCTATACGTTAGGTTTATAATTAAGTAATAAAAATAAAAGGACATCTTCAATTAGTTATTGATATGAAGACGTCCTTTTAATTATTTTTTGGGATTGCTTTCTTTTTTAGCGGAAGTTTTAGGCTTCCGCTCATCTTTTCCCCGCTTCTGGTCATCAGGGCCGATGGCAAATTGGTCAAATAGTTTGTCTAGGTTAGCGTCCCGGGTAATTTTTAATCCCATCGTGATTCCTCCTTTGATAATTATCAGCGTTAGCGTACCAGTTTTATAAATAAAGCGCAAACGAGAATTTTTGAACGGAATTTTATTCGCGTTATAATCAGGTGAGATTAATTATTACGAAGGGAGGTTATAGGTTTTATGGTAACCCAACACATTGAAAATAAATTAAAGCTCTTGCCAGATTTACCGGGATGTTACCTGATGAAGGATGTTAACGGGCACATTATTTACGTGGGAAAGGCTAAAAACTTAAAGAATCGGGTGCGGTCGTACTTTAAGAGTTCCCATGAAGGGAAGACAGCGCGGTTGGTCTCCCAAATTAGGGACTTTGAAACAATTATTACGTCGACCGATAAGGAAGCTTTTCTCTTGGAAATCACGCTGATCCAGAAGCATAAGCCCTACTATAACATTAAGCTTAAACAGGGAACGGGTTATCCGTACATTAAGATTACAAACGAACGGGATCCCCAGCTAAAGATTGTTAGTCAGATAAAGCGGGATGGTGGCTTCTACTTTGGACCGTACCCGAACGTTTATGCGGCTACCGAAACGCTGCACCTGCTGGAGAAGGTTTATCCGTTAAGGCACTGTTCGGGGCGTCAAGGACGGCCATGCCTGTACTACCATATGGGACAGTGCTTAGGAGCGTGTTTTAAGACCGTTCCTCCGGAAGCGTACGCGAAGAATATCGAAAAAATTAAGAGTTTTTTGAACGGAAATGTTGGGCAAATAAAGCGGGAGCTACGGACAAAAATGGAAAAAGCGGCCGCTAACCTCGAATTCGAGCGGGCCGCGGAGCTTCGGGATCAGCTTAAGTATGTGGCGATGACGGTCGAAAAGCAAAAGATTATTTCCAACGATAATACTCCCCGGGATGTAATCGGATATTACATGGATAAGGGATGGCTATCGTTGCAAATTTTCTCAATCCGACAAGCCCGGTTAATGAAGCGGGAAAAACGACTTTTTCCGTGTGTAGATACGCCGGAAGCGGAAATGACATCGTTTATCCTTCAGTTGTACCAGCAACGTAACCGAATAAAGCCTAAGGAACTATTAGTTCCAGCCAGTTTGGATACAAAAATGTTGAGTGATTTACTCGGAATCCCGGTGCGCACTCCAGTGCGCGGACAAAAGCGTTCCCTCCTTGAAATGGCTCAGAAAAACTCCCGGTTAGTTTTGGAAGAGAAGTTTCGGTTATTAGAGCTAGATAATCGGAAGACGGTGGGTGCGATGGATGAGTTGATGGATGTTTTGCATTTACCTCATGGGCACCGGGTTGAGGCGTTTGACCACTCTCACATTCAGGGGCAGGATCCCGTCTCAGCGATGGTGTGTTTTATTGACGGGCAACCAAATAAGAAGGAATACCGGAAGTATAAGTTACGCGATGTTGACCATGCGGACGAGGCTGCTAGTACCCGGGAAGTAATTTACCGGCGGTACAGCCGGATATTAAAGGAGCACAGTGAGCTGCCGGATTTAATTCTCATGGATGGTGCGGAGACACAAGTTGCGGCCGCCCAGGACGTTCTTGAAAATCAGTTGGGACTAACGATTCCAGTTGCGGGAATGGTGAAAAACACGCACCATAAAACGGCTGACCTGATGAACGGACAGTACCAGAAAGTTCAGTTGGACCCCAAAAGTGAGGCGTTTTACCTGTTACAGCGAATTCAAGACGAGGTTCACCGGTTTGCAATTACGTTTCACCGGCAACTGCGTTCCAAGAATTCGTTATCGTCTCGCTTGGAGCAGATTAAAGGGGTTGGGCCGAAGACGCGAATTAAGCTGTTAAAACAGTTTGGTTCCCTCAGACACATTGAGGAGGCTTCACTGGAAGAAATTGAAGCCCTTGGCATTTCCACAAAGGTGGCTAAGGCAGTGAAATTAAGCTTACGAAATGTTTAGTAGCTGGTTAGTGGGTGAATTTGGTATAGTAGGACAAGAGATTATACTGGAAAAGAGGGACGGATATGTTTGTTGATCACGTTCAAATCCAAGTAAAAGCTGGGAAAGGGGGCGACGGGATCGTTGCCTTTCGGCGGGAGAAATTTGTGCCAAACGGCGGGCCAGCCGGTGGTGATGGTGGCCGGGGAGGCAGTATCATCCTCCGGGTTGATGAGGGCCTTCGCACCCTAATGGATTTTCGCTATCACCGCATTTTTAAGGCGAAAGCCGGACAAAACGGGATGAATAAGGGAATGTATGGTCGGGGTGCTCAGAACCTCGTAGTGGCTGTTCCGGGGGGAACGACCGTAACGGACGCTGATACCGGAGAGGTACTAGGTGATTTAACCGAAGCGGGCGCTGAGCTGGTTGTTGCAAAGGGGGGCCGCGGTGGTCGCGGAAACATCCACTTTGCAAGTCCGAAAAACCCCGCACCAGAGATCGCGGAAAACGGCGAACCGGGGCAGGAACGAACGCTTAATTTGGAATTGAAGATGCTGGCTGATGTTGGGGTAATTGGTTTCCCGTCGGTGGGAAAGTCGACGTTACTTTCAGTAGTGACGAGTGCAAAACCCAAAATTGCGGAGTATCACTTTACCACGTTGGTGCCGAATCTGGGAATGGTTCGGCTAGACGATGGTCGGGATTTTGCTATGGCTGATATGCCTGGTTTGATTGAGGGGGCCTCAGCGGGAATTGGGTTAGGAATTCAATTTCTACGGCACATTGAGCGGACCCGGGTTCTCCTACACCTGGTTGATATGTCGGGAACGGAGGAACGCGATCCGTACGGGGATTTTTTGAAAATTAACGCTGAACTTAAAAAGTACGACCCAGCTTTACTGGAACGGCCGCAGATTATTGTGGCTAGTAAGATGGATATGCCCGATGCAGCAGTGAACCTGGAACGGTTTAAAAAGCAGATTGCAGCGAACCATACCTTACCACAAGCTCCGGAAATTATGGCTATTTCGGCCCTTACGCACCAAGGATTAGATCAGTTAGTTCACCACGTTGCGGATGTTCTTGATCAAACACCGGCGTTTCCGGTGGCAACTACGGGACAAAAGGAGCCGGTTGAATACACGGCGGATTCAGCAACGGAACCGGCCTTTACCGTTACTCAGGCCGCGGATGGGACCTGGGTTCTTGGGGGAACGCGGCTGCTTAAACTCTTTAAGATGACCGATTTGAATCATGATGAGAGTCTAATGCGTTTTGCCCGGCAAATGCGGGGAATGGGCGTTGATGATGAATTACGGCGGCAGGGCGCCAAGAATGGCGATCTGGTTCGGATTGAAAAATTTACGTTTGAATTTGTTGATTAGGGCGGAATAAGCACTAAAATATGGTTTCGGGTGCCTTTTTTAGGTGGGCAAGAATTTAAAAATAAACGGGATAAGTATAAGTTTAAACGCCACTAAATTGTGCGTTGTGCAATACGGCTGGTTTTGGGCTTTTCTTTGCCCGTTTTTTTGTTTGTTATTAGTCAAATGATGTTGGAAGTTTTTGATGAGATTAGAGAAAAGAATGAAAACAAAAATCCTGTAAATTGCAGCAAGTTGTTATATTCAACTAAAAGCGAACGCGCTATAATTGTCTGGTGGTAGCCGATTCTGGAAGACTGAATCGGGGTGAGGAGAACAGTATGGAGCAAAAAAAGACGTATATTACGGGATTTGATGGGTTACGTTCGCTGGCGGTTGCGTTTGTAATTCTGTACCACTTGTTTGTTTACCAGTTTAAGGGTGGCTTTATGGGGGTATTAATTTTCTTTGTATTGTCAGGATATCTGGTAACGAGCTCGATTATTCGGGAGTGGACAACAACTGGACGGTTCGACCTGCTTAGTTTCTATTGGCGGCGAATTCGCCGGCTGTATCCAGCCTTAGTAGGAGTCCTAGCAGCGACACTGGGATATATTGCGTTTTTCCAACGGTCCCTTTTGGTTCATATTAGGGGAGCAGTTATTAGCAATCTTTGCGGGGTGTATAACTGGTATGAGATTGCACACCATCAATCGTACTTTGCTCGGTTTGGGGTGCAGTCCCCATTTACCCACCTCTGGTTTATGGCGATTCAGTTTCAATTTTTAGTAATTTGGCCCTTCCTGATGGTGTTTCTCTTTAAGTTTTTGCACGAACGGCGGGGAGCCCTGTTTCTCAGTTTAGTGGGGTTAGCGTTGTTATCAGCTCTTTTAATGGCTGTTTTATACCAACCAGGAAAGGATCCATCCCGGGTGTACTATGGGACGGATACCCGAATCTTTGCCGTCTTTATCGGGGCGGCCTTGGCGATTATCTGGCCGTTAAACCGGTTAAAATCCCGGCTTGATTGGGGACGGCGGACAACGTTTGATCTTTTAGGGTTTAGTGCACTGGTTGTAGTAGTTGTTATGTGTGGTTTTTGTGACGACGAGCGGCCATGGTTATATAGGGGAGGGATGTTGCTGTTTTGTATTGCAACGGCCATTCTGATTGCAATGGTTGCCCATCCCGGGGCGGATATGAACCGGGCGCTTTCTAATCGGATTTTTACGTGGATTGGTCAGCGGAGTTACGGGATTTACCTGTACCAGTACCCGGTGATGGTTTTGTTTGAAGCAAAGGTCAACGTTGCTCCTCACCCGGTAGGTTACGCGTTGATTGAGATTATTCTTATTCTGGTAGTTAGTGACTTATCCTACCACTTGATTGAAAAGCCGATTGCTCAGATTAAGTGGGGGCAGATTCGGGCGTCAATTCACGAATTCGGCAAACGTCATTCCCGGTACGGGTGGCATCGCTTAGCCGTTCTCCCGGTGCTTGCGTTGTTAGCAGTGGGGCTATATGGCTTTTGTTCCCCGGCACCGCAGCAGCCTAACCCAGAAAATGGAAGTCAAGCATTGCAGCAGGCAATTCAAAAGAACCAGCAGGTGGTAAATAAGCATAATGCGGCTTTGGCACACGGAAAGAGTGGTCAGCAGACGGTTAACTCTAGTCAACAATCTTCTGGGCCTAAGCTGCCGCCGACAATTCGGTTAACGGTCGCTGAGCAACAGCAAGCGCAAAAAATGAAAATAACGGCAGTAGGTGATTCCGTGTTAGCGGATTCGTCCGCCGCACTGCAGAAGATTTTCCCGCAGATGTTTATTAATGCGAAAGTTGGGCGTCAGGTTGATCAGGCCATTCCGGTTCTTCAAGACCTAAAGAAGCAGGGTAAACTCAATGGGCCCTTGCTGGTGGTTGAAGGAACAAACGGGCCGTTTACGGATGATCAAATGAAACAAATCATGCAACTAGCGGGGAGCCGGCCCGTTTACTGGGTAAACGTCCATGTTCCAACGCGATCGTGGCAGAATGAAGTGAATGCTAAGTTAATGGCTAGCAAAAAGAAGTACAAGAACTTAACGATTATTAATTGGTATAAGTTCAGTGATGGGCATACTGATTGGTTCTATGCCGATAACGTACATCCGAATCCATATGGACTAAACTTCTTCAGTAACTTTGTTGCTAAGCAAATTCTTAAGCATCATTCAGTGAATTAGTAAAATAGTGACTCCAAACAAAAAACGGGTGGAATAGAAGGGGAAAGCCAAGCGAATTACCTAATTCGAGGGCTTGCAATCTTTCATTTTACCCGTTTACTTTACGCTATTTAATAAGTAACCTTCCTGCGGCAATCCGGTAACCGAAAATTGGCTGATTGGCTTGTTCCGAGGAGGCGCGCCAGTCAAGGTGAAAAGTGGGTGCGTAATGCTTTAGTTGGTGTTGGAGTGCTTTAATGGTGATGGGCTGGGAAGTAGGAACCAGTGTTAGGTGGTCGTGTATTAGGGGCCCCCGGGTTACTGGGATTGCTGGGGTAGCATCGTAATAGACCGGGGTTGTGGGGGCGACGCCAGTGGTTATGCTTAGAAAATCATGGATTAACGTTTGAGACCCTTCTTTCAAAATTCGTGATTAGCTTAGTTCTACACTAAAATACCAAAGCGAAGCATCTTTTTCCCTTAAAGTTCCGAAGAATCTGCGCTATAATGGCACTAGTTTTGTGAGATAAGGGGTAGAATTGATGAATAAGTTATTTAAATTGCGGGAGAACAATACGACCGTTAGCACCGAAATTGTTGCGGGATTAACAACGTTCTTCGCAATGTCGTACATATTATTTGTTGCGCCTAATATTTTAGGAACGACAGGAATGCCACGTCAAGCAATTTTTCTGGCAACCATTATTGCATCGGTTATTAGCACATTAGTGATGGCATTTTTTGCAAACGTTCCGTACGTGTTGGCTCCAGGACTTGGGCTTGCCACTTTCTTTGCGTACACCGTGGTTCTACAGCTAGGATTTACCTGGCAGCAGGGATTGGCCCTCGTATTTCTGTGCGGGGTGATTGATGTTTTGATTACGGTGACTAAAATCCGACAGCTGATTATTCAGGCGATTCCGCCGGTTCTTCAACACGCGATTGGTGGGGGAATTGGATTATTTGTGGCGTATATCGGGTTAAAGAACGCCGGTTTTATCAAATTTATCGTGGATAAAGCTGGGATTACGAGCATTAACGGTGCTCCATATCATCCAGCAGTAACCCACTACGCCAGTGGGGTGCATTCTTTTGTGGCCAATAGTAGTGCTACTCCTGCCCTGGTAAACTTCAACCACGCTGCACCGCTGGTTGCACTATTAGGACTGTTAATCATGGTAGTACTGTTGATGTGGAACGTGCGGGGGGCAATTTTAATCGGAATTATTGTCACGACGATTATTGGGATTCCGTTTGGGGTGACTAACCTACACGTTGCGGCCGGCGCCTCGTTGGGAACGGCCTTTCATCAGCTCGGAAGTACGATGGGGGCTGCCTTTGGTGCTCAGGGAATGGGTGCATTATGGAGCCATCCGGGGCGTTTGTTACTCGCGGTAATGACAATTTTCGCCTTTAGTTTATCCGATATTTTTGATGCAATTGGGACGTTTATTGGAACCGGGATGCGTTCAGGAATCTTTACGACAACCGATCATCAGGCCCTTGATCAGGGAATTGGGATGAATAACAAGATGAGCCGTGCGTTGATTGCCGATGCGGCCGGTTCAATCATTGCAGCAATTTTTGGAACATCTAACGTTGAAACGTTTGTGGAAAGTGCCTCAGGAATTGGTGCTGGTGGGCGTACGGGATTAACGAGTCTCACCGCCGCCGTGATGTTTGCCTTGAGCAGCCTGCTAGCTCCAGTAGTTGCGATTGTGCCAGATGCGGCAACAGCGCCGGCGTTAATTGTTGTGGGGATAATGATGATGGCGTCATTTGCTAATATTGAGTGGGCGAACCTCGAAGATGCCATTCCAGCATTCTTTGCAGCGGGATTTATGGCGCTATGTTATAGCATCGCTTATGGAATCGCGGCTGGCTTCATCTTCTATATTTTTGTAAAGTTGGCCAAGCGGAAGGTGAAAGAAATTCATCCGATGATGTGGATATGTACGGCCCTGTTTATTCTTAATTTTGTCGTATTGGCGATTATCGAATAGTTTATGATGAGAGGTTAAGACGGATGTCTTAACCTCTTTGTTATTTTTTAGTAATCAGTGGCAAATAAAGAGAAAGATTATGACGGGCTGAGGTTTGCCAAAATCCGTGATAGAATAGCTTTGTGTGCCATTAATTGGCAAATAAAGAGAAACAGGGTACGAAAAATAATGGAAATTGAATTTTTAGGAACTGGCGCTGGCTCTCCGGCAAAGTCCCGCAACGTTACGGCTGCCGCATTAAAGCTGTTAGATGAATGTAATGCGGTGTGGTTGTTTGACGTTGGTGAAGGCACCCAACACCAAATTTTACGGACGACAATTCGGCCGCGAAAGGTCACACGAATCTTTATTACGCACCTGCACGGTGATCATATTTTTGGGTTGCCAGGCTTCTTGAGTAGCCGGTCGTTTCAGGGAGGAAGCCAGATGGGACCGCTAACAATTTACGGTCCCCGAGGAATTCAGGAATATGTTCGAACAAGTTTGCGGGTTTCCCAAACGCACCTAGGATATTCGCTTAAGTTTGTTGAATTTATGCCTAACGAAGCGGGGATTGCCGTTGACGATGAGCATTTTCGGGTGGAGTATGCACCGCTCGACCATCGGATTCCGTGTGTTGGCTACCGGGTGATTGAAAAAGATTATCCAGGAGAGCTTCAGGTTGAGCGGCTCAAGGCTGACAATATTCCAGCGGGTCCGGTCTACGGGCAACTGAAGGCCGGAAAGACCGTAACGCTTCCGGATGGTCGGGTTATTTCAGGGAAGAACTACGTTGGGGAGCCAAAGAAGGGCCGAGTTGTGACGATTCTAGGAGATACCCGCCAAACAGCCACAATCCGGCAGCTTGCTCACGGGGCAGATGTTCTTGTTCACGAAAGTACGTTTGGAAAGGGGGAAGCGCGGTTAGCGCGGAACTACTATCATTCAACGTGTATTCAAGCAGCAACGGTTGCCCGTGAAGAAGGGGTGAAGCAGCTTCTTTTAACGCACATTTCTGCCCGGTACGTGGGACCGGCCATTAAGCAATTGATTCGCGATGCCCGGGATGTTTTTCCAGCAACCCGGGTGGTCAGGGACTTTGACGTAATTCCGGTGCCATTTTCCGCTGGCAGTTAGGAGGAAAACTGATGAATCATCTTTGCCATTCTCAAAGAATTGCAGGGCGGGTCGTTCTTATTATGGGAGCATCATCGGGGCTGGGTGAGCAACTTGCGTATGCATTTGCTAGTGAGCATGCCCGAATAGTTGTTTGTGCCCGGAGGAAAGAGCAGCTAGCCCGGGTAGCCCGAAAGTGTGCTCAGATATCTGGGCAACCGGCCACCCTGTATCTTATTGATGTTACGGATTCCTGTGAGGTGGAGCAAACAATTGCAACGATTGAGCGGCAGGTAGGGCCAATTGAGATTGGGATTAATTGTGCGGGGGTTGGCAAGATGATGCCGGCCGTTGAAATGTCTTCGGAAATTACCACGCAAATGTTTCGGGTTAATACGCTTGGTACTATTATTGCTAGCCGGGAAATGGCGCGGTTAATGGTTACCCGACATTCCGGAACGATTGTGAACGTTGCTTCGAGCGCGGGGAAAATTGCGACTCCCAAAGCGGCAGTTTATGCCGCAACCAAGGCAGCTGTAATTGCGTATTCAAACGCTCTGCGCCTTGAACTACGGCAAACAGGAGTGCACGTGCTTACGATTAACCCTGGGCCAATGCGCACGTCTTTTTTTGCCCATGCAGGGGTGGCAAGTGATTATCTTGATCAGTTAGGGCCGTTAGCCCTGGTGCCAGAAAAGGTCGCTGGCCAGGTGGTCCGCGCTGTTCTTACCGGGAAACGGGAGTTGAATACGCCGTGGATATTTGAAGCGGCGCACCGGGTGTATGATTGGGTGCCTCGGATAGCTGACCGGTTGACAGCAACGGTGTTTAATAAGAAATAGGGGTAATAAAAATGAAACAACAATTGAAATTGATTGGGGCTGTTTTTCTTGCATTAATTGTGGTTATTTTTGCGATGGTGAATTTTCAGCGGGTAACAGTTAATTTTTTGTTTGGAACTGTTCGGCTGCCGTTAGTGGTGATTATTGTGGGGACCCTTTTTATTGGAATGATTATTACCTTTATGGGGGCAATGCCTACTATTTTGCGGCTGAAAACGCAAAATAAGCAGCTGCTTAAGAAGCAGGAGAATAAGAAGAACTCCCAGGAAACAAATAAATAGGTGGTAAGTTGTGGTTGAAGCAAAAAGTAAGTGGGTGCCACTAAGGGAAGATCCTGCTGTTGATTACGAGCAGTTAGTTCAGCAGACGGGACTAAGCCGGTTAGTGGTTACTCTTCTAGTTGATCGCGGTTACCGCACACCTGCAGCAATTAATGACTTTTTACACCCTCAGGAAACTGATTTACATGATCCTTTCCGGATGCATGGTATGCAGGCAGGGGTTGCGCGGATTAAGCAGGCCATCGTCGCGGGCGAAAAAATCGTGGTATACGGTGACTATGACGTTGATGGTTTGACAAGCACTGCTATTATGGTTGAAACCCTTGAACAGCTGGGCGCGAATGTTGAAGCCTACATTCCTGATCGGTTTAAGGATGGTTACGGGCCGAATAAAGCAGCGTATGACCGGTTGATTGCTGCGGGCGCGCAGTTAATTGTGACCGTTGATAATGGTGTTTCTGGAAAGGATGTAATTGCGGCTACGACAAAGCAGGGGGTGGACGTGGTTGTAACCGACCACCACGAACTCCCAAGGGAGCTTCCCGCGGCAAGCGCAGTCATTCATCCTCGTCATCCCGCGGGTCGTTATCCGTTTGGAGGGTTATCCGGCGCAGGCGTTGCCTTTAAGGTGGCTTCTGCTCTCCTAGAAGAACCACCAGCTGAGCTCCTTGACCTGGTAGCGTTGGGGACGGTGGCGGATCTTGTGCCGTTAATTGACGAAAATCGCGCACTCGTGACGTTTGGGTTGACTGCTTTGCGGACAACCACCCGGCCGGGTTTGCAAGCGCTATTAAAGGCGACAAAAACTGCGCCTGAAGAGATTGATGAGGAAACGATTAGTTATACGTTAGCCCCGTGCTTGAATGCGTTGGGACGAATGGAACAAGCCCAGGTGGGAGTTGAACTACTGACCACCTTTGATCAAGAACGGGCAACGGAATTAGCAGAACACCTGACGAAGTTAAATGATCAACGAAAACAGCTGGTCGACCAAATTACCACCGAGGCAGGAGAGTATTTAGCCCACAAGAAACATTCCCATGCGGTAAACGTTGTATGGGGAACTGATTGGCACGAAGGGGTTTTAGGGATTGTTGCGAGTCGGTTGGTTGAACAAACCGGGAACCCCACGGTGGTGTTGAATTATGATGGCACGCGGGGCGAAGCGAAGGGCTCCGGGAGGTCGGTTGCGGCCTATAACCTTTTTACCGCTTTAGATGGTCACCGGGATTTGATGACAAGTTTTGGCGGGCATCATATGGCGTGTGGATTAGCTTGTACTAGGGAAGCCTTACAGGATCTCCAAACGGTTCTTGATGAGGAATATTCTGCGCAAGTTACCCAGCCAGAAAAATCTCCTTTAACCATTAGCGGTCGCCTTTCGGCCCAACAAGTGACGGTAAACCTAATTGATGAGTTAGCAGTGCTTGCGCCGTTTGGCCCTGATAATCCTAAGCCCGTCTTTGAAGTTACCGGGGTAACCCCGCCAGTAATTAGTGCGATGGGAAAAAAGCGAGAGCATCTTCGGGTAACTTTTCAGGAAACGCAGCTGAATGCCGTAGCCTTTTCTGTTGGAGACGTAATCCCACAGCTCAAACGGAAACGGGCCACTCTTCGAATTGTTGGCGAACTGAGTAAAAACGTTTTTTGGGGACGGGTTACTCCGCAGGTGATGATTAAAGACATGATGACGACGGATACTGATGAAGCGTCGTTTGGACCAATTAAGGTGATTGATAACCGAATTCATCGGTGGGGTCCGAAATTGTTTACAACCCCGGGGACCTACGTGTGTTTTGATGAACGGTTAGCGAACCAGCTGATAGCCCACCTCCCACCCCGAAAAAACGTGACGGTTTGTTCGGCAAATGCGCCGCTTAATCCAGTAAGAACCCTAACGGTGGTGGATTGCCCGCCTAACCGGAATCAGTTTCAAAGGGTGCTGCGGGAAGTGTGTCCAGCAGTAGTGCGGATTTTTGCCCATCACGGGACTGCGAGGCTGGGTTTGCCAAGTCGAGCACAATTTGGTAAACTCTATAAGTTCGCCCGGCAACATCACCAAGTTGATGTGCGGCACCGGTTCGGGGAGTTGGCAGCGTACCTTCACCTTCCGGAAAACGACCTGGTGTTTATGGTTCAGGTGTTACAAGATGCCGGATTAGTGACGATTAATGCGGGGTTGATGGACGCGCAAGTACCAGTACAAACGGTTGATTTGACGGTACAACCCCGGTATAAAGCGCGGGCGGATGCGGTGTTGCTTGAGCATCAATTACTGGATAGTTCGGTAAGTGCCCTAACGGCATTGGTACAAGAATTGGCTGTAAAGGCTGCCCAGTAAAGGAGTATTACAAATATGTCATTAGATTTAAGAGAGTACGTCGCAAGTATTCCTGATTATCCGGAAAAGGGAATAGTTTTCCGGGATATTTCACCACTCTTAGCTAACGGCCCTGCTTTTCGGAAAGCAACGGATCAGATTGTTAAGTTTGCTAAGGACAAAGGGGTTGAAATGATTGTCGGACCGGAAGCACGGGGGTTTATTGTTGGCGGTCCGGTTGCCTATGAACTTGGGGTTGGTTTTGCCCCCGCCCGGAAGAAGGGGAAGCTTCCCCGTGAAACCGTGAAAGCGGAATATAGCTTAGAATACGGAACTTCCGCTCTTTATATGCATAGGGATGCGGTTAAACCAGGACAGCGGGTCCTTGTTACGGATGATCTGCTGGCGACTGGCGGAACCATTAGTGCTACGATCGACCTTGTTGAGCAACTTGGCGGGATTGTTGTGGGGTGTGCCTTTTTAATCGAGCTTACGCAACTGAAGGGGCGTGAGCGGATTAAGGGGTACGACACGTTGGCATTAATGGGTTTTGCTGGCGAATAGTTGAATGTCATTAATTAAGGATATTGAAAAGGTGGCAACTGAATAGTCAGTTGCCACCTTTTTATTTTTCTTGTAAGGTTATTTCTACCTACGTGTCCGTTTTAGTCTTTTAAGTGAATCACGGTATTGATATACTACCCAAAAGATTGCCAGGAAACTGACAAGTAGTCCCATATAGAAGAACGGTGGGGTGTACGTCATTTTGATAGTGTGTTTTCCTGGCTTGACGTTAAACGCCATGAGGGCTTGTTGGACTTTAAAGGTTTTTACCCGGTGACCATCAACCCGAACGTGCCAACCCTTTGAATACGGGATGGTAGTTGTTACGATGTGCTTATCGTGTGGAACAGTGATTGTTCCAATAATTTTTCGGGAGTTAAACCACGTAACGTGGAGAGAATACTTTTGAACATCCTTAAGTCCCTGGGTGACAGCACGGTTATTCATCTGGTACAGAACAAAGTTTTGGAGTTGAATACTTGGTTGAGTGTAGTCAATTGAGACCTCCACCTGCTGGTGTTTATTCTTGCTTGCAACGTTCGCAATCACTGTGTGCCGGAAATTTCCATCTTGGCAAAGTGGTTGATCATTTAACGAAATAGTAGCGTTATTATTTTGGCTCGCCAGTGTTGCTCCTAGTGTCAGGTAGTAAATATCATTAGAATCAGGGACAAAACTCAGGTCAATCTTACCGTCATTACCCTGGTTCTTTTTCGAGAAGACCCGGTTAGTGAGCGTGTTCCCGCCAGTTGAGTTGGTGTATCGAACGCCGTTAAAGTCAGCAACCTTAAAGTAACTACGCTGCTTTTTATTCCCTAAAACTGCATTTAACCACTCATTTTGGTATGCAATTGGGTTATCATACATTGCTGGCATGTGTTTGATCTTATCACCAGCTGCGTATGCAATTCCTGCGGCATACGGGTTCTTAAAGATTGCCGTATGTGTAGTTGAGCCTACCCGGTCGTAGAGCGACAGGTTGTTAATTTCAGTTAACTGGTTGAGCGGAGGCGTGGTTTGGTTTGTTGTTGGGGCAATTGCGTACTTCATGTTGAGTAACCCGTCCGATACTACCGTTCCATTACTGTAAGAAACGTTATTGTCCCCATCAAGGTCCCCAATTTTGCCGTAGAAATCGGGGATAGCTTTTTCGAGGGCGGAGCTGAAGTATGAACCGGTGTTCATGTTAAAGGCAAGCCCATCGTTGCGGTCGCGGTTATAAAGCTCGCTTACCCGGTAGAATCCATTATCAAGTTCATGTAGTTGGCGGCTATCAATGGCTAACTGGGTTGCGGGGACGTCATAGTCGCTCTTTGAAAGGTACGTAATACTGCCAAGGGAGAAGATAACATTAGTTCCCATTTCGCCTAAAACCGTACAGAAAAGCAAGATGTTCCGGAGGTGAACGAACCGATCAGTCGGTTGAATAAATAGAAGCAGAAGAATCGCAATTCCAAATGCTAGTGAAAAGTAAAGCTCAGTGGAGTTAACGTAACCAAATTTCTTAATATTAACGAAGTTATAGGTAATTATCCCCCCGAATAAGAGCGCGCCAACGCTCGCTTGCCCCCATGTGACCGTGAGGTGTTCGTTTTTAAACGTTACCGCTGCCAGAAAGACCATCCAGAAGCTAATTACGAATGAGAACCGGCACGGATACCAAACAGGAAATTGGAAAGCGTGCCAGAAGAGTACGAGGGGATCAAACGTCATTGAGACTACAAGGAACGTACTTATTGCCAAGGCAACCAGCCGTTGTTGCCAACTAAAACGGGTTGTAAGGAAGTAAATAATGGTTCCAAAGAGGGCCAAACTTCCGACAAAGACGTTGGGTAACCCCCATGACATTTGGTTAAAGCTGTAGGCTCCAAGGACCATCTTGGACATAATCTTTGGCAGGAAGAACTGGAACTTAGTAGTCATTGCCTGGGTGTACGCCCCTTTACTGTTAAGCAGGGAGTAGGCTGTTGGTAAAAGAGTAATTGCCCCGAGGGCGGCAGCAAGGAGGGAACGCTTAATAAATAACCAGCTGTCCTTAAAAAATTGTTGGCGTGAAATGTGGCGGGTTGCCTCAAACCAGCAGAAGAAAAGCACTAAGAAGATGCAGATCATGTATCCCATGTAATAGTTAATGATCAGCATTAACGCAAGTATCAAGGAATACGCATACCTGTTTTTTCCCTCTAACATGTTCATTAAGGTTAAAACGATTAGTGGTAGAAAAATGGCAGCGTCGAGCCAAAGTAAGTTAAGCTGGTTAGCCACAAACCATGCCATTAGGGCGTAACTGGTTGCAAAGGCGGGGATTAACACGCCTCTTTGTAGGTTACGTTTTTTCAGTAGGTACCCAAGAGCCAATCCAGCTAAACCGTATTTGAGAACCGTGAGCCATAAGATTCCTGCAACAATGCTGTTGCCTGGAAAGAAGAGCAAAATCAGGTTAAACGGGCTTAATAGGTAGTACGCAACGTCACCGAACATCCCGCCGCCGATGGCCTTACTGAAGGAGTAGAAGAAGCCGCTTGGATGCAGCAGGATGTGCTTAAAGTAGCGGAAAAAATCGACGTATTGTTCTCCTAAATCAACTGTTAAAATTGTTTGGGAACCAAAGGGAGCCATATGCCGATAAATGAAATAGCCCAACATGATAACTGCGGGGCACAGGAAACTTAGGATCAGCTGGTAGTGATCTGTTAAAGTCTGTTTGATGCGCTTAATTGTAAAAACCTCCAGTTTATTACCGATGATATTCTTCCTTAGTTTACCACGTTAGGGAAAAATAGATTCCGTTAACTAGGGGATGAGGCATCGGAATTCGTTCTACTCGTTACATGAAAATATGGTAAGATTGATTCTGAACTAACGTCTGAAATCAGGGTGTTTAAGGCTCCCTGATAAGAGGGAGAAGAGCGGAATGAGGAAATCACTCGGTAAAATTAAGTTTAAGCAACGGAAGAGAAGTCCGCGGGATAACAAGTCAATTGTCCCGTTCCGGTTAAATCTTCTATTCTTTTTGGTTTTTGTGCTATTTGTGATGCTAATTATTCAGATGGCGCACTTACAGATTATGCAGGGTAAACGGTTTGCGGCGGAAGCAACGAATAATTCAACCAAGGTTGAAACCCAGAATGTCCAGCGGGGAATGATTTTTGATTCAACCGGAAAGGTGCTTGTAGGAAATGACTCTTCGCGAGCAATCACCTATACAAAGCCATTAGACGTAACGAGTGCTCAGATGTATCAGGTTGCGAACGAGCTTGGAAAGTTTCTTTCCGTGGAAACAAATACGTTAAGTTCCGCGCAAAAGGCTGAATACTACTTAGCTAATCCCAGAAATAATGCCCGTCTAGTGAAGAAAATTAGTGGTGCTAATACGATGACTGGCGGAAAGTTGACAAAAACGGAATTAAATTATGTTCAGCAGCATCATTTGGGACAAAATTTATCGGCAGCGCAGCAGAATGCCGCAGTGATTTTTAATAAAATGAACGGAGCCTTATCGTTATCAACTGTGTACATCAAGACGAAGGATGTCAGTGATAAGGAAATGGCTCTGGTCGGCGCGCACATGGCCCAGTTACCCGGAATTCAGGTGGGAACGAGTTGGAGTCGGAATTATCCAAATGGGGATTCGATTAAGAGTATCGTCGGGACGGTAACGACTCAAAAACAGGGGCTTCCCGAGAACCAGGTAAATGAACTATTGGCCGAAGGGTACGCCCGGAACGATAGTGTTGGTTCTAGTTACCTCGAATCGGAGTACGAGAACGTTCTTAAAGGAACCAGAAAGACGATTAAGGTTGAAACTCAAAACAACAAGATCAAGAAAGAAGTCGAAGAGTACGGTGGGCAAAACGGAAGTGACCTTCAGTTAACGATTAACGCTAAGTTTCAGAATGATTTGCAGGGGATTATCCAAAAGCAGGTTAATAGTCTTTCCGGAGCTAGCCCGCAATGCCAAGGAGGATATGCCGTTGTGATTAATCCAAATAATGGGGCAATAATTGGCATTGCTGGCGTCCATCGTAACCCTAAAACGGGTAAACAATCGTCAGATGCGCTTGGAACAATTAATCAGGCTTTTGCAATGGGTTCAGTAATTAAGCCTGCGATGGTAATGGGGGGGCTTCAGAGCGGAGTTATTACGCCAGAAAATAATATAATTGAGGATACGCCAATCGTTTTGCAGGGAATTGCGCGGATTGCTTCTTGGTTTGATCAAAATGGGAAGACATTAACGATGAGTTTAACGGCGCAAGAGGCATTGGAGGTATCTTCTAATGATTACATGGTTAAGTTAATTATGAGGATGGGAGGATTTAAGTATGCCCCGGGTAAGAAATTGAAAATGCCTGCTTCTATTTTTACACAGTTACGAAATAACTTTGCCCAGTTTGGACTTGGAGTTAAAACAGGGATTGATATTCCAGGTGAAACAACAGGAATGAAAGGACAAACTGGGGAAAAGCATATTGGTAATGCTTTGTATATGGGATTTGGTCAATTTGATACGTATACAACTATGCAATTAGCCCAATATATTTCGACTATTGCAAATGGTGGATATCGGGTACAACCACACGTTCTGGATACAATTCGTCGTCCGACAAAGGATGGACGCTTAGGAGCGATCCAATATAAATTTAGTTCACGAATACTGAACGTTGTACAAGCATCACCAGCGCAGTGGAATGTTATTCATGAAGGAATGTGGGATGTAGTCCACGGGAATAACCCTTATATAACTGGGAAACCAATGGCAGAGATTAAGCCAGCAGTTGCTGGTAAAACGGGACAGGCGCAAACTGTGACAGATGGCCATGATACGTATACCTACAATGCAGCGTCGTATGCACCGTATAAGCATCCACAAGTAGTAGTCATTGTTGTTTATCCGGGAATTTCGGCTGATGTAAAGAATTTTACTGCCGAGATGGATACGACGAAGGATATTTATAATGCGTATTGGAAAGATGTCCAAACTAATGATGGACTCCACTAAAATTACTTTGATATAATTAAAACGGATTTTGTCAATTGAGCGAGGCGAATTAAATGATATTTGAGGATAATTTGTCATTAAACGATTTTGAAAAATTTGCAGTAAATCATCCTTTGGGGCGTTTTATGCAAACAAGCGAGCAGTTGAAGGTAACCGGTCGAAAAAAAGAAGTGGGATGTGTTGGTGTATATGATGATAAGCATCACTTAATCGCTGCTGCTCATTACTTTATTGACCATTCGCATATGGGGAACGTTTATTCGATTAAAGGCGGACCATTATTGGATTATAAAGATGAGAATTTATTAGATTTCTTTTTACATTCGTGTAGTGAATATTTTAAACAGCAGGGGGCATTATCGTTTCGAATTACTCCTCCTTTGGATCGGAAAGAGTTTGACGAGCATGGAAATGTATTGGTGGAAAAGAATGATGCATTAATTAAGCACATGCGTCAGCTTGGATTTCGGCACTTTAGCCAACGACCAATTAGGGACAATAGGTTACCAGCGGTTGGCTTAGGGTATGAATACCGTAAAGATCTTCGAAAAGTTACAAGTGTATCTGAGTTACGTGCAACTTATAATAAAAGAGCAAGAAATGATGTGAAACGTGCGGAGCGATTTGGCGTATATTTGGAAAAACTTGATTATAGCCAGCTCGGGGAGTTTAAAAAATATACTCAGCGGACAGCAAATGAGCGAAAATATCCAGATCAAAGCTTAGAGTTTTACCAGCAAGTTTATCGTAATTTTGGTGATGATGTACTTTTTGTTGAAGCTAAATTAAATTTGAAAAAATTCGTAGTTAAATGTCAAAAGGAAGAGCAGAAAATGACCCAAAGGATTAATGGTTTGGAGGAACAATTACGGTCTAGAAGCTCTAAAAAGGTAAAGAGTAAGCTAAGTCAAGCTAAACAGCAATTACAGCAAACAAGACGCTCGCTTAAGAAAGCACAGGATGAACGTAAAAGGGAAGGTGATGTAATTATACTTTCGGGGGGAATGTTTTATGTTCATCCTCAAGAAATGGCGTATATGTTTAGCTTTACAGATAAACAATACAGTAATTATTATGGGCAGCATTATTTAATGGATTATATAATGCAATTGGCGGTTAAGAAGCATATTCCGATATATAATTTTTATATGGTAACAGGGCTTTTTGATGGAACAGATGGGGTTTTAAAATTTAAGCAATTGTTTAAAGGGAACACCTATCAAACGATTGGCTGGTTCGAGAAACCGCTTAAGCCGTTTCGGTATTATGTGAACACTTTAATTCGAAAGGCCTTAAGAAAAGAAGAAATAAGATAGTTATAGAGGAGTAGGTAAAATAAATGAAATTCGTAGAGAATTTGGATTTCAATAAATTTGAAAAATTTGAGATGTGTCATCCCCAAGGACGCTATATGCAATCACGCGGACAGTTGAAGATGAACGAAGTGTCTAAGCAAGTGGGCTGTATTGGTGTTATTGATGACGATAATAAGCTGATTGCAGGTGCCTTTTATTTTATTGACCATGCTCGGATGGGAGATATTTATTCGATTTGGGGTGGCCCATTATTAGATTATAGTAATGATGAGTTGGTTGATTTCTTTTTTAAGAGTGCTGAAAGTTATTTTAAAAAATGTGGAGGGGTGGCTTTTCGGTTAACTCCAGTTCTTGATTTTCAGAAATTTGATGATGATGGACGGGTTGTTGAGAAATATAATCAGCATGTTTTAGGGCATTTAACAGCCTTAGGTTATAGAAATGTTCCTCAAAATCCGATTACTGATAATCGGATGCCTAAGGTTGGAATGGGCTATGAGTATAGGAAAGACCTTCGTGGAATTAAAAATAGTGGTGAGTTACGTTCAACTTATGATAAGCGTGCGCGAAACGATATTAGGCGGGCTGAGCGTTTTGGCGTGTACATAGAGCGTGTTAATTACGATGGTTTAGGCTTATTTAAGAAGAATACGGCTAGTACAGCTGAAAATCGGTCATATCAAGACCAAACTCTCGAGTTTTATCAACATGCATACCAGAGTTTTGGGGATAATGTCATGTTTGTGGAGGTAAAACTAAATTTAGTTGATTTTATTAGTAAAAGAGAAAATGAGATTATTTCTCTAAAAACAACAATTAGTGAGCTTGAAAAACGTTTAGTAAGTGCCAATTCCAAGAAACTAAAAAGCAAATATTCTCAGGCAACTAAACAGCTTGATAGGTTGAAGAAGGCAGTTGATCGTGCTAAGGAAGAGAAGAGTAGGTACGGAAAGATTGTGACTTTATCCGGAGGGATGTTTTATATTCAGCCGCAAGAACTGGGTTACTTGTTTAGTTTCACAAATAAGCAGTTTTCTAATTATTATGGGCAGCATTACTTAATGGATTATATGATGCGGCTAGCAATAAAGAAGCATATTCCAACGTATAATTTTTATATGGTAACAGGTTTATTTGATGGTTCGGACGGTGTATTGAAGTTTAAGCAGCTTTTTAATGGAGCCACGTACCGAACGTTAGGGTGGTTTGAAAAACCTTTGCGACCCGTTAGGTTTTATTTAGACCGTGTGGTAAAGAAACTAACAGGTCATATTGATGATATTAGGTGAAGTTATTGAGGGAGGTTTAGGTTTGTAATATGATACAAACTTGTATGGAAAAGCGGAATGCGACAATTGATTTTTTTAGAATAATTGCAGCAGTGTTGGTAATTGTTATTCATGCAGGCTTAAGGGGCCTTTTTGGGGTATCTGTGACGGTTGCGTTATATGCTGTTCCCTTCTTTATGTTGGTTACAGGGTATTTTTACTTCATAAATCCGTCACGTGAGCGGCTTAATAAGGTTATTAAAAAAACGCTGTGGTTATGGTTTATTTGGATGATAATTTATTTACCTGCTGGAATTAAGATATATGTACGTGCGCACGCAGAAGGAGCAAGCGCACTAAGGATGGTTTTAGACAGTGTGGTAGGCGAAAGTGTTTGTTATGGTGGAAGTTGGTACCTAATGGCAGTTGTTGTAGGACTACTAGTTGTTGATTATTTGCGGCGTCATAATTTAATGGCCTTGTGCCACACAATTGCTGCGGCTATCCTGATAATTTTGTGTTTTGATACTAATTATCGCCCAATAGTAGCACATGTACCAATGGTTCATGTTAATTTAGCAACAACGGTAATTACCGGGATACTTTGGATCGATATCTCGTATATTATTGCCACGAAGAAAGAATGGTTACTTGAACATTTTGGCGAATGGCGTTGGTTCATTATTGCCGTTGCATTAACGGTGTGTGAATATGTGATGCGGCGGTGTACGCTTGGGGAATTAAGTATGAAGTATAACGATATGTGGATAACATTACCAGTATCCATGGTTTTGATTTTCACTGTTATATTAAAACACCCAAACATGCAACCTAAAGAGCATGCTATTAAGTTTCGTGATTTTGCTACGTTATTATTTTTCATTAGCTTTGGGGTAATAGATGTTTGTCGGCTACCACAAAGTGTAGGTGGTTGTACACTGGTAATTATAATTACTGCTTTCTTAGCGGCGTTTATAATGATGTTGTCGCATCGAAAATCTTTTAAATGGCTAAAGCGGTTGTATTAATTATTATAGAACTGGGATGTAAATAGTAAGATATGGTATATTTTAAGTTAATTTGAATAAAAAATACCTATTCTGTAGGATATAGTGATTGGAAGTTAGTTGATTTTTGTGTATGCATACGGGATAGTTCACATTTTATAGAAAGAGTGGTTAATTTTTCCTAGAATTGTGTTCTCTTCGGTACAGAAAGGCTAATGATAACAGAGGTAATGTTATAGAATGAATTTTTTGTTAAATTTCATCGAGGATAAAAATTCGATAAAGAGTTTTTCAGCAACGTGATATTTTTAATCTAGTGGACAAGTTAAAACTTAAAAGTAGGGAAATCCTATTTGCTATATATTGAACGTGTTGGTTAAAAAACTATATAAGTTTGTTTTTATAAAGTAGTATATTGGTAATGAAATCATAACGTACTATGATGGTAAGAGTTAGTCATAGATTTCAATGATAGGGTTGCTGTTGCTAGCCAGTAAAGAGTTGTGGTTAACAGTATGAACAGTTCCAAGAATGTTGTGAATAGTGGACAATGAAAAGGTAGTTCAGCCAAAATTAACGCAAATGCTAGTTTAAAATTAGGCGACGATCAGTCCAAGGTTAACGATCCGTCACCATTGAAGAATAATATGCCCAAGCAATCTCAGTTAATTAGCAGCGGCAAGGATGATAATCGTCAACAAGTAAGATGATGTTAAGGATGATTAAGGGTTATTTAGAAAATGGATAAAGTGTCTTAAATGTTCAGGCTAAGGTAATCCAAGATCAGGAGAATGTTGGTAAGATTATAAGTAACTGGGACAATTATAAGTCAGTTGGGTAAAATTAATGGTTTAAAAATAGTAAATATTAAGTAAGTGAGAAATAAATAAATTAAATAATATTCACGTCTATTTGATTTAAATCGCATTGAAATTATAAAATTATGTTAGTCAACAAGGTATAGATTAGGATGGGATATACGAGGAAGTATCTGAATCCCCTATATAGGATTTAAATTATTTACAATGTTAAAGATATTATGGGATGTGTGATGAAAATTATTGGTGAATATTTTTTAATAAATATGACTGTAGAAGATATAATTCGTAAAGATAGCGGTGATGATTATAGACACCGTGAATAACTACCTGATCCTGAGCCATTATGAATTATGGTTTTGGAAACAATGTTTTGGAAAGTAGTAAGTATATTAGCCTTAGAGCAATTAATATAGTGGATGCCGTTTTGTAGGATGCCGAAAATCAGTTAAAGAGTAATTAGCAGGTATTGTAAAATGATTAATACGATAAATAGTGTGTAAGAATGCTGATTCTATTTTTAATGAGAAGCAGTCAGAAATAGTTATAGTAAGATTAATGAGATTTTAATGACTTGCAAACGCGTAGGATCAACTGGACAACAATCAGAAGACATTCACCTATTTCCTTGCTGACATCGCTGATGCCAAAAAGATCTTAGTAGACGCTCAGAATGATTACAGCAATGCAGTCCAGGCGGCTTAATCAGGCTTAAAAAAGCGTATACCAGGACCCCTTGTACCCTTGTAGAAGATGAACGAATTAGGGTCCACATTGAAGGCGAATGAGTCATACGACATGATGTCTGTTCAGTATATTAAGTAGCCAATGACGAGTACTGAAATCAGTAATCACTACGTCATCAAGTGTTACGGCGGTATTAGCATTAATCATACAAGGCCGGGGACGCCGATGTTGTGTACGCTAATACGATAACGGCTAACAAGCAGGCTGCTAAGAAGTCTCTTTCAGATACTGGAGATGCTTAGAACAGCGTTATTTCAGTGGCCGAGATTCTTGGGTTAGGATTAGCCGGAGTTTTAAGTGTGTTTGGTTTAGCTGAGCGGAAGAAGCGGAACTAAACCAAAAATTATCCATTTTCGTATCAAGCAGAAAGCTACCGTTGTGGCGGTAGCTTTTTGTTTGCAATGAGAAATTGACTGGTTTCCCCCGGACTTATTATAATAAGGTCAACGATGACTGAACGGAAGGTAGGAGCACGATGGATTTAAAAGCAATGCAGGAGCGCCAACGTCATATCCGTAATTTTTCAATTGTGGCCCATATTGATCATGGGAAATCGACGCTTGCTGATCGAATTCTTGAGTTAACCGACACTGTTTCCAAACGAGAGATGCAAGATCAATTGTTGGATTCAATGGATCTCGAGCGGGAGCGGGGAATTACGATTAAGTTAAACGCGGTGGAATTGCACTACACAGCGAAGGATGGAGAAACATATATTTTCCACTTAATTGATACCCCCGGCCACGTGGATTTTTCGTATGAGGTTTCCCGGAGTCTAGCAGCGTGCGAGGGGGCATTGTTGGTTGTTGATGCAGCGCAGGGGGTTGAAGCGCAAACGTTGGCTAACGTATATCTAGCCCTCGATGATGATTTGGAAATTTTACCCGTGATTAATAAAATTGACCTCCCGTCAGCTGAACCCGAAAAAGTGCGCCAGCAGATTGAGGATGTAATTGGGCTTGATGCTAGCGATGCGGTATTAGCGAGTGCCAAGAAGGGGATTGGAATTGAGGAGATCCTTGAACAAATTGTTCACCAGGTGCCCGCACCAACTGGAAATTTGCAAGCCCCATTAAAGGCATTGATCTTTGATTCTGTCTACGATGATTACCGCGGAGTTGTTTTGAGTGTCCGAATTGTGGAAGGAACCGTTCAGGCCGGCGATCGAATTAAGCTGATGAACAGCGAAGCGGAATACGAAGTAACCGAAGTAGGAGTGAACTCCCCGAAACCATTAAAACGGGATGTGCTAATTGCCGGAGATGTTGGTTACATTACCGCTAGTATTAAAAATATTCAGGATACTCGGGTGGGGGATACCGTTACCAATGCGGATCACCCAACCGATAAGCCGTTAGCCGGCTACCGGGAGATGAGCCCGATGGTGTACTCTGGGTTATATCCGACAGATAACGCAAAGTATAACGACTTACGGGATGCCCTAGAAAAGCTCCAGTTGAATGATGCAGCGCTTGAATTCGAACCAGAAACTTCCCAGGCACTGGGTTTTGGATTTCGATGCGGGTTCCTTGGATTACTGCACATGGACGTTATTCAGGAACGACTGGAGCGGGAATTTAACCTGAGTTTGATTACCACCGCACCATCGGTAACCTATGACGTTGCATTAACAAACGGTCAGCATAAGGCTGTGGCTAACCCGGCGGAAATGCCCCCAGCAACGGAAATTAAGCAGATTAATGAGCCCTTCGTGAAAGCAACGATTATGGTCCCCAATGATTATGTCGGAGCGGTGATGGAGTTGTGCCAACGAAAGCGGGGACAATTTGATACGATGGAATACCTTGACGATTACCGGGTAAATGTTATTTATGACATGCCGTTATCGGAGATTATCTTTGACTTCTTTGATAAGCTTAAGTCGAGCACCCGAGGATATGCGTCGCTTGATTATGAGTTAAACGACACGCAGCCAAGTGAGCTTGTAAAAATCGATATTCTGCTAAACGGGGATAAAATTGATGCGCTGAGTTTCATTGCTCACAAGGAATTCGCAGAAAAACGCGGCCGTGAAATTGTGATGAAGTTAAAAAAGATTATTCCGCGGCAAAACTTTGAAGTTCCCATTCAAGCAGCAATTGGTGCTAAAATTATTGCTCGGACCAATATTAAGGCTTACCGGAAAGACGTTACGGCACGGATTCATACCGGTGACCCAGACCGGCGGGCGAAGTTATTGGAAAAGCAAAAGCGGGGCAAGAAGCGGATGAAGGCCATTGGTAAGGTGGATGTTCCGCAAGAAGCCTTTATGGCGGTTTTAAAGACTGACGAGGAACTTGATAATAAGTAAGGGGCGAACAACAGTGAAAAAGCAACCGGCACAACGGTACATACAACCGAAGAGTGTCCGTGAAGCGATGACAGTAATTCAGGATTTGTTTAACCAGTACCGTCATGCCCCCGTAACCCCTGAACTGTTAAACTACCATGATGGGCTTATTCAGCGGCTGCAGTCGGATATCTTTGTTGCGGCATTGCGGGAAAATAATTCCGTGCAGCAGAAACAGTTGGGAACGATGATTCAAGCGATGAAGACATGGCGCCAAATTAGGGTAAGTGGGCGGCCATTTAATGGTAAAATGAAGAATTTTAAGTTAGTTACTAATAGTGGCCCGCACTTTAAGCAACACGTTCATAAAATTAAGGGAAGTCATAATTACCGCGGCGTGCGGCATTAATTGGAGTGAGAGACGGAGGAAGCTTATGGTAGAAGAAATTACTGCCCCGGGGAATCACCGGGTTAAGGATTGGGCTAAATTACAGACTAGTCGGGGGCGTAAAAAGCAACACCGTTACCTGTTGGAAGGGTGGCACCTGGTGAAAGAAGCCTTAGCAGCCCAAGTTGTCATTAATGAACTGATTATTGTCGCTGATGAAACTAGCTTGTTGGACGATTTATCAATTCCAAATGACTGTGAAGTGGTGATGATTACCCGGGAGATTGCCCAAAAAATTAGTTCAACGCCCAGTCCGCAGGGTGTTTTTGCGGTGGCTCCCCTTGTTGATCAGCAGCCCGTAACTCCCAACCAAGCTCAGGGAGCATGGCTCTTCCTTGACGGAGTGCAGGATCCAGGAAACATTGGAACAATGGTACGAACGGCGGATGCGGCCGGATTTAGCGGGGTTGTATTTGGACCCGGAACGGCTGATTACCATCAGCCGAAAATTATGCGTTCAATGCAGGGTAGTCAATTTCATCTGCATCTGGTGACAACGTTAAATTTAGGAGAGTGGGTCACGACGTTTAGGGACCGTAAAATACCGGTTTTTGGGAGTGAACTAAACGTGAATGCTCGTGATTATCGGACCGTTGGTCAGCACCAAGATTTTGCGTTGGTAATGGGAAATGAAGGGAACGGCATGAGCGCTGATTTACTTCACCAAACAGCGATGAACCTATACATTCCAATTGCTGGGCAAGCAGAATCATTGAACGTTGCGGTAGCAGCCGGAATTTTGATGTTTCAGTTAATTGACGGTTAAGAATTAATAAGGCTGTTAGTTTAGGCTTGAATTTTTACCAGGTCCGGGCTACGATACGCATTGAAGCGGTTATTTTGCTGACAAAGGGGTAGTCATGCATGAAACAGGGAGAATGGAAAACTGATTCAGTATATGTTGGATACGTCCGTGACTTATTAGAACATCCGGAAGTTCAACGGTTAGCAAACTTTGTTCAGCACCACGCAACGACGCGGTTGGAGCATTGTCTTACGGTTTCGTACGAGAGTTATCGAATTGCCCGTCGGCTCCATCTTGATGCCCGGGCAACCGCGCGAGCGGGATTATTACATGATTTATTTTACTATGATTGGCGAACAACCAAGTTTAGTCTGGGGACGCACGCTTGGTTTCATCCCCGGATTGCACTTCGCAATGCGGAAAAAATTACGCCATTGACCGCAAAGGAACGTGATATCATTGTTAAGCATATGTGGGGGGCAACCCTTGTTCCGCCGAAGTATCCTGAGGGTTATGTGGTAACACTTGTTGATAAGTATGCTGCAATTGAGGAGTACAGTACCCATGTGTTAACTGATACTAAACACCTGGTTCAGCAACAGTTAACAACTAAATAATTGAAAGGAATATGTGATGCAGGCTGATTTTCAATTATGTCCAAAATTTACGAAGATCTTTAGTATTCTTGGTAAGAAGTGGAACGGATTAATCATTGATGTTCTCTTAACGGCGGGGCCGCAACGTTTTCGCGATTTAGCGGCCAAAATTAATAAGTGTAGCGACCGTGTTTTGGTTGAACGGTTAAAGGAATTGGTTAAAGAGGGACTTGTTGAAAAGGTGGCGGTTGATGGCTGTTGCCGGGAACAATATCGGCTGACCGAGCGGGGCCAAGATCTCCAAGCAATGATGATTGCCCTTCATGAGTGGGCAGATAAATGGTATACAACTACTGATTGTGAGTAGCTTGACGTCTACTGGGCTGACAGGTTAAAATTTAGGCGAAGATTTTAAAGGCAATGATGGAAAAAAGTAATCGTTTGGAGAGTTCAGAGAGGGACTGGTGCTGGAAGTGTCCCCTCAATAAACGATGAAGTTCACTTCCGGAGCTACTGTTGGGAATTAATGAATGAAAAACAGTTCGGGACGCCCGTTATCCGTAAAGAGTGTTGGTGACCGTGTGTCACCAAAACTAGGGTGGTACCGCGAAGCCTCGTCCCTATTTGGACGGGGTTTTTTGATTGCCTTTATCTGTGGGAAAGGAGTACACTGATGGATTTAACGACACAACTGGGACAATTGCGGGATGAAGGACTTGGCGCAATTCAAGAAGCGACAGGACTTAAGCAGTTAAATGAAATTCGGGTTCATTTTCTTGGAAAAAAGGGGCCGATTACGGCGGCTTTACGGGGAATGAAGGAAATTAACCCGGAGGAACGACCACGGGTTGGAAAGTTTGCCAATGAGGTGCGGGATGCATTGCAACGGGCAATCGCTACAAAGCAAGATGAACTTGAAACTGCTCAGATGGCGGCTAAACTTGAAAAGGAAACCCTGGACGTGACCTTGCCAGGAACACCTGTTAAAACCGGAACGGCGCATGTTTTGCAGCAGATTATTGACGAGATTGAGGAGCTTTTCTTGGGAATGGGTTACCAGATAATAAATGGTCCCGAAGTTGAAGAGGAGCATTATAACTTTGAGATGATGAACCTACCAAAGGATCATCCGGCCCGCGATATGCAGGATACGTTCTACATCACGAAGAATATTTTAATGCGGACCCAGACGTCCCCGGTTCAAGCACGAACCCTTGAAAAACACGATTTTAATCAGGGACCACTTAAGATGATTTCTCCCGGGAAGGTCTACCGGCGGGATACGGATGATGCGACCCATTCACATCAGTTTCACCAAATTGAGGGGCTTGTGGTTGACCGACACATTACCATGGCTGACCTTAAAGGGACCCTCCAACTTCTGGCCCGGAAGATGTTTGGGGCGGACCGGGATATCCGGATGCGGCCGAGCTATTTTCCGTTTACTGAACCATCAGCAGAGGTTGATGTTTCGTGTTTTAAGTGTGACGGCAAGGGATGTGCCGTTTGCAAGCAAACTGGCTGGATTGAAGTGTTAGGGGCCGGAATGGTTCATCCTAATGTTTTGTCAATGGCAGGTGTTGATCCGGAAGAATATGGTGGCTTTGCCTTTGGATTAGGGCCGGACCGCTTTGCAATGCTGAAGTATGGGGTTGATGACATCCGTAACTTTTACCTGAATGATGAGCGGTTCTTAAAGCAGTTTGCATGGAAGGGATAAACAAATGAAAGTTTCAACGAAGTGGTTAAACGAATACGTGAATGTCGCTGACCTTAAGCCGACAGAGTTAGCGGAAAAAATTGAGCGGACGGCCGTTGAGGTTGACGAAACCAGCCGGCGGGAAACAGGACTGAAGAAGATTGTGGTGGGCCATACCCTAAAGGTTGAGCCGCATCCTAATGCAGACCACCTGCATGTTTGCCAAGTTGATGTTGGTGAGGATGAACCATACCAAATTGTATGCGGTGCGCCGAATATCGCTGCTGATCAAAAAGTAATTGTTGCGCTCCCAAATTCGCGTATTGCTGGTAACGAAAAAATTAAGAAGGGGAAAATGCGCGGGGTCGTTTCAATGGGGATGATTTGTGCCCTGCAAGAGATTGGTTTTCCGGAAGCGGTTGTTCCGCAAGAATACGTTAATGGAATCTATGTGTTACCAGATGATGCCGTCCCGGGGGAACCCGTTTTTAAGTACCTGGGAATGGACGAGGATATCATCGATGTTGACATTACACCCAATCGGGCGGACATGTTAAGCATGCGTGGAGTTGCCCGGGAAGTTGGTGCAATGTACAGTCGACCGGTTAATTTGCCGGAAGTAAGCGTTAAGGAAGCCGACGATGTTAAGGTTGATTCGTTACTAAGTGTTGCTGCTGATGAGCAGGTGGCACCGACGTATATGACCCGCGTTATTCGAAACGTTCGCGTTGCTGCGAGTCCGTTATGGCTTCAAATCCGACTGTGGAATGCGGGAATTCGGCCAGTAAATAACGTTGTTGACGCGACTAATTATGCCTTGTTAGAATACGGTCAACCGCTCCATGCCTTTGATTATAATGAAATTGCGGGAAAGCAGTTGACGGTGCGGCAGGCGCAAGAAGGGGAACACCTAACGACGCTTGACGGAACGGAACGAAAGTTAACGGCTGGCGACGTGGTTGTTGCAGACGCTAATGAGGTGGTTGCCTTGGCTGGAATTATGGGAGGAGTTCGAACGGCGGTTACGGCTGATACCGCAGATGTTGTTCTTGAAGCAGCAGTTTTCAATCCAACGGCGATTCGGAAGACATCCCGGCGGGAGAATCTGCACACTGAAGCGGCAATGCGGTTTGAACGAGGAATTAATCAGGATGCAGTGGTGGCGGCTCTTGATGCAGCAGCACAGTTAATTGCAACTAACGCTGGCGGGCAAGTCGCCCAGGGAATTTTAGAGGCAACTCGCCACCCCGTACACGATGTTACCGTGAAAATTTCACTGCAGCGCGTTAATGACGTACTGGGAACTAAGTTAACGGCAGCCGAAGTTACTGCGATTTTTAAGCGGTTAGGGTTTGACGTTGCGGAAGAGGCGGGGGCGTTTACCGTAAATGTGCCACCGTTTCGGTGGGATATTAGTCTACCAGCTGACCTAATCGAAGAGGTTGCCCGGATTTATGGTTATGATAACCTTCCAGCGACGCTCCCGGTTGGAGTAACAACCCCGGGTGTCCGGACACATAAGCAACGGTTTATCCGGATAATTCGGCAAACATTGCAGGAGACAGGACTGAATCAAGCGATCTCTTATGGCTTAACAACTGCAACCAAAGCACAACGGTTTATGTTTGCGCCAGCAACGGCAACTGAGCTCGCCTTTCCGATGAGTTCTGATCGGACCACGGCCCGGATGAACCTTTTGAGCGGGTTGCTAGATGATGCGGCGTATAACGTTCACCGGAAGGTACAAGACGTTGCACTGTACGAACAGGGCCGAGTTTTCCTTGGTGATGGCGAACATGTTCGGCCGCGGGAAGTCGAGCACGTGGCCGGGGTGTTAACTGGGTTATTCCGCCAATCGGGATGGAACCAGTCCAAGCAACCGGTTGATTTTTACGTTGCAAAGGGAATTGTTGAACACCTCCTTCGGCAATTAGGAATTAGCGGGGAACGGTATGTTCCGGTTAGTTCTCATGCTGAAATGCATCCAGGCCGGACTGCAGACGTATACGTGGGTGAAACGTTTGTTGGTTTTGTAGGTGAGGTTCACCCCGACATTGCTAAGGAAAATCATCTTAAACGAGCGTATGTTTTTGAACTTGATGTGGATGTGCTCTATCATCTTCCGAAGAATGAACAGCGCTATGTAGCTGTTTCGAAGTTCCCTGAGGTAACGCGGGATATTGCATTAGCCGTTCGGACAGACGTGACGAATGAACAGCTGACGCAATGCATTATTAAAAACGGGGGAGCACATCTTGCAGATGTGCGGCTCTTTGATGTTTACCAGGGCGATAAGATAGCGCCAGGGATGAAGTCGCTGGCATATACGCTTGTTTATCGGGATCCGACCAAGACGCTGGTTGATGAGGATGTTAACCGGTCGTTTAATAAAATTGTCCGGAAGCTTCAGGATGAATTTGCCGCTGAGGTCCGGTAGAATTAGCATAAGGATAAATAAAGTAAGGTCGTAGCGCACGGTGGCTATGACCTTTTTAGTGTATAAATTACGGGAGGAATGGTTATGAAAGGGCGTAAATGGCCGTGGGTTCTTCTGGGCATTATGTCAACGACATGCTGGGGAATTTCCGGAGTCTTTGCTAAGATATTGTTCGCGATTAGTCCGCGCATTTCGCCGATGACTGTGACGCAAGTGCGTATGATTATCGGGGGAATTACTATTTTATTTATCGGATGGTTAGTGGGCCGACAGCCGTTAAAAATTTGGTATCGGTGGCATGATGCGGGAATAATCGTCAGCTACGGAATTTTAGGGTTGATTCCCGTCCAATTGTTTTACTTTATGACGGTGAAAATTGGAAATGCGTCGATTGCAACAATTTTACAGTTTATCGGCCCGTTTTTCATTATGTTATACATGGCAGTTCGCCACCATGAAATTCCGTCTCGGTTAGAGGTGATTAGTGCGGTTGCTGCCTTCATTGGGGTGGTGATAGTAGCAACTAATGGCCGGTTTACGCAACTGGCAATCACACCGTTAGTTTTAATTTACGGCCTTATTTCAGCTGTGGGTGTTGCAACAAATACGTTGATTCCACGGTCATTGTTAAAGACTTTTTCATCCATGGAAATCACGGGGTGGGGGCTAGTTATCGCGGGGATCGGGCTTGAAGTTGTATCACCAACCCGAATAACGTTTGCGCTAACTTCTCAGGTATTAGTAATGTTTTTAATGATTATTGTTATTGGAACCGTAATTCCGTTTATTGCTTTTACAACCGTGTTAAAGTACATTTCTCCCACGGTTGCCAGCATGCTAGACGCCTTCGAGCCCCTTACAGCCACTGTGGGTTCGGTGCTTGTTTTGGGCTTGCATTTGAGTTTAGCAACGGTAGTTGGTTCACTGATAATTATTATTGCTGTAATTGGACTGAATTATCAGCCAAACGAAGGGTAATTTTATAATTATTAAGACAAAAACTCCCCCACGCATAATGCGTGGGGGAGTTGACAATTCCGAAATTAATGACTGGAGTTAGTTTGAGCTGGGGTATTACCACTTTGTTGACTGTTATTATCGTTATTAACGGCCTGAGAAACGTCGGGATTATTGTTATTCGTGCTATTAGAATGCCCCATATCGATGCTAAAATTCATGCTGAATGAATGATCATTATCATGCCCACTGTGTGAAAATAATCCGGATGATGAATTCCCCGCAAAAATATCAGAATCAGGATAATCAATCCAGTAGAGTTGTTTGACTCCATTTAAGGTCTTTGTACCAACGCTAGATGGCCGAATCCAATCTGTGTTTGGTGCTAGTTCGGCAAGATATGTCATCTCATTTTTAAAAATGGAATGTGATATTTTGGCTTCCGGAATTGACATGTAGTTTCCAGCGTGCATTGGATGGTCATAGCCAACCCAAACGGAAACAGCATAGTTTTTAGTATAACCGTTCATCCAGCCATCCATACATGATTGCGCAGGGACTTTATTAGCGACACTATCTGGGTAATTGGTTTCTCCGTCTTTTCCGGCAACATATAACCCTGGAATAGAAGCGTCCGTTGCTGTTCCTTTTCCCTTAAACACACCTTTTAGGATGTCGGTAATCATGTAAGCCGTCCCTGGCTTCATTGCGCGCTGCCCATTAACACTGAACGTTTTAACATTACCGTCGGTTGATTTTATTTTACTGATAAACTGTGGCTTGTAATAAGTGCCGCCGTTTGCAAAGCTAGAGTAAGCAGCTGCATTTTGGAGAGTAGATGATGGAATCCCAATCCCATAGCTGTATTTATCAACTTTAGAACTGTCAAACCCTAAATTACCCAGAAAATTCTGCGCATTGCTTAATCCAACGGCTGATAAAGTGCGGATAGCAGGGATATTTCGTGATTGGACGAGGGCGCTTCGGAGCGTCATCTTTCCTGGATATTTGTGATCCCAGTCGTACAATGAAGTATTTGTTCCCGGATATTTGTATGGAGTATCTTCAAGCGGATGGTAGGTTGCCCAGTGGAGGTACTGGATAGCCGGCCCGTAATCCATTAGAGGTTTAGCACACGAACCATTAGATCGATTAGTTTGAACTGCGCGGTTTAACCCAAATGGTGTGTTGCTTTTTCGCCCACCAATCATCGCAATAACTTTCCCGTTCTGGGGATTAATGACGGTAGAGGCCATTTGTAACCTGTTATTAGGGAAAACAATGTATTCGTCGGTATTAGCAATTGCGTAGAGCCTTTTTTGAACGTTCCAGTCCAAATTCGTATAAATTTTTAGATTTCCTTTGTTCGGATCATAACCTTGTTGCTTAGCTTCCTGTAAAACCTGTTGAATGTAGGCGTCCGCTACAAGTTCACGTTTAGAGTTTTCATCATTTTGGGCTGCATGGTCCGTAATAAGTCCGGCAGTAATACTTTGTTGTTTTGCCGCCGCTGCTTGAGCGGAAGAAATCTTTTTGTTTTGAACCATTGCGTCTAAAACAAGATTCCGCCGCTGGGTTGCTAGTTTAGGATTGATTAACGGATCGTAAGATGCCGGAGCGTTGGGAATCCCGGCAATTGTTGCGGTCTGGGCCAGATTCAGGTCTTTAAGCGGCTTTCCATAGTAATAATGGGCCGCCGTTTGCATTCCGTAACAGTTAGATCCCATATAAACTTTGTTGACATAAAACGTCATAATTTGGTTTTTACTGTAATGTTTATCGAGCTGGATGGCTAGCCACGCTTCCTGCGCTTTCCGTTTAAGCGTTCGATCAGCGTTACTAGTTGAGAAGTATGAAAGTTTAACCAGCTGTTGGTCAAGCGTACTCCCCCCTTGAATAGCGTTTGGGTGAAAAATATTAGAAAATGCTGCGGAAACAATCCGGAGCGGATCAATCCCTTTTTGTTTATAAAAACCGCGGTCCTCAATCGAAACAATTGCGTCTTTTAGCTGCTGAGGGATTTGGTTTTGCTTAACTATTTGACGGTTTTCGCTTCCTAACGTGTAGATTTTTTTCCCGTTACTTGCATAAATCGTTGTCATTTCTGGACTTGATAGTCGGGAAATTGATAATTTGGGGGCAGTACTAGCGTACGCAACAAAAAGAAACCCGCCAGCAACGATTAGGAAAGCAATAATTCCAAGCGCCCATCCCCAAAAACGGTGCTTACAATGGGAATGCCGTTGGTGTTCCTCTTTTTCTCGGGTCTGGTGGCGAGCTGTTCTTGAATAATGTGGATCCTGTTCAGTCATTATTAGGTACCATACTCCTTTATAGTAGTTTACATTGCTAGATTAGTTGATCAACGGCACTCAAGTACGGGATGCGTGGATTTAAACCATATTGCAGGCTAATCCCTTCGGTAGCGATTACTTTTCGGGGGATCGATTTGCGGCCTGTTATATTTGCTTGCTGATCCCAATAGCGGAAAAGCGTTGCTGCCGGCATCAAGTACAGTTCATCTAAAATGGTGAAGCGAACAATTGTAAAACAAATGCCGTTTTGTGCCATACAAGCCTTTAAATGTTCAACCTGGTGAGCGTGAAAATTACTCAACGGGAAAGCTGTTTTGTTGCGGGTTTCCTTAGCTTCAAAGTCGAGGTAGTGCCCCTGATAAACGCCGTTATAGTCGGTTGTTGAGGGTTGTTTAAAATATGCTTCCCGGATAACAGCCGCACTCCGTTTGGGATAGTCAACGTTCACAATTTGAATTGGAATGGGCTTTTTATGAATAACGGCAATCCCGTTGACACGATAATACTTATTTGTTGCATTAATTTCTTGTTCAAGCGTCATTCCGCGATTACCATATTGAATCGAAGTGTGCTTGGACTGCGATAATGGGGTTGATTGTTGGAATGATCGTCCGTCAGGGTACTTCAACGCCACAATGCATCACCTTCTTATCCCACCTATTATAGCAAGGACGTTAGGGGGAAGCAAAAGGAAGTGGCCTTTGGCGGGAGAATGCGGTAGGATAAGGGTGCATTAATTAAGGGGGGACATTATGCGGCTATGGGTAACGGGTTATCGGAGCTATGAGTTTCCGATTTTTAATAATGATGATCCCCGGATAGCGGTGATCCGTTTTGCGTTAAGACAAGCGTTTATTAACGCTTTTGATGCCGGTTTGGAATGGATAATTACCGGAGGACAGTTGGGCGTTGAACAATGGGCGGCAATGACGGCGGTTACTCTCCGGGATGAATATCCCGAGTTGCATGTTTCAATGATGTTCCCGTACGCAGAGTTTGCTCATCGGTGGAAAGAGGATAAACAGCTGCAGTTAGCTACTCTCCAACAACAGGTTGACTTTCACGCGAACGTCAGTGACCAACCTTACCAGTCACCAGCCCAATTACAAAATTATCAGCGTTTTATGTTGTCTCATACGGATGCAGCCCTTTTAGTGTATGATCAGGAGTATCCAGGAAAACCAAAATACGATTACGCAGCAATTAAACGGTGGCAACAACAGCATGATTATCCGTGCACGTTAATTGATATGGATCAACTGCAGAGTGCCGTAACGGAGTATGCAGCGGTGAAGAATGATTTGCAATCATGGTAAATTGTAGCTATAATATAGGTGTTAATGAGTTTACAATGGAGTGTTAGACGAATGAATGATATTAAGCTTACGCCGAAAGAAATTTATGATAAGCACTTCAAGCCCAAAATGCGGGGATATGACCCGGAAGACGTCGATGAGTTTTTGGATCAGGTGATTCAGGACTATGAGAAGTTTAATAAGGTTACCCGGCAACTTGAAGAAGAAAACGACCGCTTGAAAAAGAAAGTTGATGATCTTACCAAGCAGGTTGCGGTTGGTCAGTCTGGCCAGACTGTTCGACCAACGGTTGGGGCCACTAACATGGACATTCTTAAGCGCCTTTCAAACCTTGAGCGGCGGGTATTTGGTTCCCAGATGAATGATTCTCAGGGGAACCACTTTTAGGTTTAGTTAGTGTTAATCCGGATGTAGGTTTCTGGTAATCGCGGTCTACCTTGAGTAGGCTGAGGAAAGTCCAAGCTTGCACGGGCTGCGATGCCCGTAGTGATCGTACTCGCTGAAAAAATAAGGCGGGGCACCTTAATGGTGACGGCAAACGAAAGGGCTACGGTCGTTAAGGCTATGCTTAAGTAGTTTTGAAAGTGCCACAGAGACGAGGATCGTTGGAAACAATGATTGTGGAACGCGGTAAACCCTGCGAGCAGGTAACCCAAATTTTGGTAGGGGCGCTTCATGACGGAAATGAACTAATCATGGGGGCGAATTGGTTAACAGTTCGGAGATAGATGATTACCACCGATTTCAGTTTCCTGAGACTGGATGACGTACGGAACGTGGCTTATAGAGGCCTACATCTTCAGGAGGGCGGTGACTGTTGTCACGGCCCTTTTATTATTGGTTAATAAATAACGGAGGAATTGCTGGTGGAACGGTATCAGTTAATTACAACGTGTGCGGCAGGAATTGAAGCGTTGACTGGAAATGAACTGCGCCATCTCGGGTACAATGATGTACGGGTGGAGAACGGTCGGGTTCGTTTTAGTGGCACCATTCAGGATATTATTCGAGCAAACTTGTGGCTACGAACGGCGGACCGAGTACGGATTGTTATTGCCGAATTTTCCGCCCGGACGTTTGGTGAATTATTTGATCACGTTAATGCAGTTGAATGGGAGCGGTACTTACCCGTTGATGCTGCGTTTCCTGTTACTGGGAAGTCACAAAAATCGGTTCTTCATAACGTTCCGAGTATTCAGGCAATCACCAAAAAAGCAATCGTTAACCGGTTACAGGTTGTTTTTCATCGGCGGACGCGTCTTCCGGAAACTGGCGCGCAATATCCCGTTCAGGTAGCTCTTAATAAGGATCAAGTACTTCTAACCCTTGATACAACTGGGGCGAGCCTTTTTAAGCGGGGTTATCGGATTAATAAAGGTGCCGCACCGTTAAAGGAAAATATGGCTGCCGCGTTAGTTTTACTAGCGCACTGGTATCCAGAGATGCCGTTTGTTGATCCAGTGTGTGGGTCAGGAACGATCCCGATTGAGGCGGCGATGATTGGTCATAACATTGCGCCGGGGTTTAACCGTGATTTTACGTGCGAACAGTGGGAATGGTTACCCCAGCAGGTCAGCGCCAATGAACGGGCGGCCGCAGATGCGGCGGCGGACTACGATCGGGAATTAGACATTACTGGTTATGATATTGATGGGCGGATGGTCGCAATTGCCCGGCAAAATGCGCAGGAAGCAGGGTTATTTCATAGTATTACCTTTAAGCAAATGGCAGCGAAGGACTTTAAAACCGATAAAAAAAATGGTGTAATTGTTGCTAACCCGCCGTATGGCGAACGGTTAGGGGACCGCCAAGCAGCTAGAAAACTGTATGCACAAATGGGAGCGGTTTACCGGCCATTGGCGAGTTGGAGTAAGTATATTTTGACTGGTGACATGGAATTTGAACGCTTTTATGGTCAACCTGCCACTAAGCGTAGAAAGTTATATAACGGACGGTTACGAACAGACCTTTTTCAGTATTGGGGGAAAAAAGTAAAGTAAGCCTCGTAATAAAGTAGGGGGGGGAAGGCAACCCATTGCTGTCTCCCTCCCCACTACTTACTTTATGCTTTTCCCACCAATGTTTAACAGTGATGGCAGTCATTCCAATAACGTACAGGGATGTAAACGTTACACAACATCCTCCAGACGAGTACATTAAGAAAAGGAGGGGGATAGCGCCATAAAGGAAAAACCGCTTAAAGGATGGATCAATGCGCCCGGCGGCCATTGGGACAACCCCTTGGGGATCAGCGATTACCTCTTGTGGGCAGTACTGACGACAGGAGGGGCAGTTTTCAGTAAAACTAACAATGTTAGGATCGTTTGTAGGAACCCGGTTAATTCGGTACCGGTGAGTAGTAATGAAATCGATATTATATTCAATTGTGCATGCGCTGCACCGTAGTCGTACCCGCCCGTGAGGAATTACAGCCACTTTCCCCTGGTAAATTTTAATAATAAGGAGTGTTGTTTGAATGATGAAGTTGGTTGTAATAAGAATAATGATAAGACTGTTAACTACTAACAACCACTCCGGCATTCCCGGTACCATTCAAAACGCTCCTTTCTTTAGTTAGTCATAGAGTTAGTATAACATAAGGCTACCATTCTTAAAAAGTAAGTAAAGAAAACCAATGCTGCAGGAATAATAAGCTGAGTGCATCATGGAGCAAGGAGTGGGGGATTAGAAGCTTCTACTCGGCCTGTTTGTTTAAGCGTTGAATTATAGATATCTGGTTTATGGCACAATACCAATTAGGTTATTGAAACGCCTTATTAATGAACTGCCGCATTATCTGTTGCTTAGCTTGCTGTTCTGCGCGCTGCGTTACTTGAACTCGTTGGTGTGAACTCATTGTGGGGTTCTTTTGCATGGCCTGGGTAACTTGCTGTTTAACAAGCAGTGGTACTTGCTGTTTCATTGCTTGAGCAATGGCAGGTTTATCGTGTTTTAACCGTTGCTGTGCCCGCTTAAGTTGTGCAACACTCACGATCTGCCAGCTAACCGGAATGGTAAACCGATAATGACGTTGTTTAACTTGATTTTCCAAGCCAAGACCATAGTATAGAACACGCCAAAATGAATTTTTTGCCTGGTATTTGGTTTTTGTAATTGTGACCGTTGCAGTTTTAGCACGGGAAGAATGAATAACCTGAGTTGACGCAGAAACATCTGCGTCAGTGTGACTGACCTTAGTTGTGACGGCTGGTTTGTATAGGTAAACCTTTTCACTTCCCGTTCCTAACTGTTTGTACATTAATAGGTTAACCGGTAACTTTTTAGGGTTGATGGTTGGCTGTAACTTTGTAGTAGTAGTTACCGCTACTTCTTTCATTCCCAGGTGACTGACGTCATTGAGCATCAGTATGAGGGAGCAGGCAACCGCAATCAAAAAAAATCCAGCACAAATAACCACTTTTAGCAGGTGTCCGTGGTGCCATAGAATTGACAGCACTAAGAATAGTAGCAGTGCGACAACAAGAATAACTAAAATCATGCTACTTCACCATCCTTTGAATCAAGAGGAAGGTCAACTTTCCGCTTAACATCCTTGAAATAAAACGCAATGATAATTCCAAGTATCCCGAAGAGGAATGCCAGGAAGAACGTCATATGATACCCACCAAGAGCAGCACTAATCATCTGGTGCTTGTATTTCAGCGGAGCTGTATAAAGCAGGTGGTGAGCCGGTTCCATATGATCCTGAACATTAGTCAATGCTGTTGTAAAAATTGCTGTGCCAATTGCTCCAGAAACTTGCCGGAGGGTGTTGTTGACGGCCGTTCCGTCATTGATTTTTGCCAGTGGCAGGGCGTTCATTCCGGCCGTATTAACCGGCATCATTACGAACGAAACCCCAACAACCCTGACGGCATAAAGAACGATAATTTCGATCATTGGGGTAGTTGTTGAAATCGTGATAAAGTTAAACGTTCCCAGCGTAAGAATTGCTAATCCGGTCATTGCAAGTTTTTTAGCACCCATTCGGTCATATAAGAACCCGGAAATTGGGTTAATTAGCCCCATCATCAGTGCTCCAGGAAGTAACATTAATCCGGAATGGAACGGAGTTTGTCCGCGAACAATTTGGATGTACATTGGGAGAATTAGCTCGACCCCAACTAGGGCAATCCGGGCGATTGACCCAAGAATGGAAGCAATCGTAAAGTGCCAGTTTTTAAGCAGTCGAATATCCAAGAAGGCTTTATCGCCAAGCTTAATCTGCCGCCAGCAAAAGAGGGCAATGAAGATGGCTCCAATGATTAAGCTTAGAAGAACTTGAAATGATCCCCAGCCATCCGTTCCGGCTTCGGATGTTCCGTAAAGAAACGAACCAAATCCAACTACGGAAAGCATGGCAGAGAGAACGTCAATCTTAGGGTGGGATAACTCTAGAACGGTTCGCATAAAGAAGAACGCCATGACGATGTCAATAATTGAAATCGGAATTAAGATTCCAAAAATCATCCGCCAATTAAAGGTGTCAATGATCCATCCTGAAAGCGTTGGGCCAATTGCTGGGGCCATTCCAACAGCAAGACCGACAATCCCCATGATTGTTCCCCGTTTATCAACCGGGAAAATCGTTAAGGCAATGGATTGCATGAGGGATGTCATCACCCCAGCACCAACGGCCGAAACAAGCCGGCCTGTTAGCAGTAATCCGAAATTATTTGCAAAGTATGAAATTGTAATTCCCACCGTAAAGAGGATCATTGCGACGATGTAAAGGAGTTTTGAGCTGAAGCGGTTCATTAACCAGGCGGTAATCGGAATCATTACCCCGGTTACCAGCATAAATCCGGTTGAAAGCCATTGAACTGTCGAAGCCCCAATTCCAAATTTACTCATAAAAGTTGGGTATGCCGTTCCCAGCATTGTTCCGGCAAGAAAACCAACGAACCCGCCAATAATTAGGGTTATAAAAAGAAGAAACCGACTATACGGTTTACCGTGAACATCGGTTGCAGGTTTCATCTTTGCCATGTAATTCACCTCGAATTGATCTTTTTAAACTGGTTTCTATTTTAGCACTTAAGCATTGGAAGTGCTAAAAATATTCTTTGCGCGAGCAGTCAACATGACGGTATGTCATGTGACATCTTGTCATTTTACGCTGGGTGGAAGTGATTGTCAATTGAAAGGATCATTTTTTCATCATCTGCGGTTAGATTGTAAAATGGGGTATAATTGAGAAAAAAGTCTTGGGGTGGCATCAGGTGAGTCAGGAAAAAAGAATTGCGTTAATCAAACAACTGTTAGAGGAACGACAGGAATTATCAACGCGGGATATTATGCATGAGTTTGGTGTGTCGCAAGACACCGCCCGGCGGGACATTGTTTTACTAACTAAGCGGGGTGAAGTGCGGCGAACACATGGAGGAATTTTACCGTTGGATTTTGGGCGGAGTGTTCCTAATTTTCAAAGCCGATTGTCGCGTTTTACCAAGCAGAAAACGCAAATTGCGGTGGCTGCGGCAGAGTATTTTGAACCTCATCATGTTTATTTTATCGATTCATCAACGATTTTGCTTAAGACTTGTCAGAACCTTAATATGTCCGTGACAATTATGACCCACTCGCTGGATAATTGCGTTGCGCTGGCGGAACGCAGTAAGGTGACGGTGAAGGTTCTAAGTGGAACGTTAAACCATGATAACCGGTTTTTTTACTCTCATGATGCCATTGAAGAGCTCAGTAACATTGCCTTTGATACCGCGTTTATTGCGGCCTCAGGAATTGATCGGCATGGATTGTACTTACTAGATGAAGAAGATGCGCAAATTGTTGGGATGGCAGTTCGCCGGGCACGAAAGGTCATTTTGGTGGCGGAACATCAGAAGTTTACGAACCAATCATATTTTCGGATTTGTTCCCCGGCAAAGGTATCCCTCTTTATCACGGATCAGCGCTTAACTGCGGAACAGCGCGCGATTTTTCCGCGTGAGACTGAAATTCGGATCGTTGGAAATGAACAGGGAGGAGAACAGGAATGAAGCAACAGGATAAACCGATTGGCATTTTCGACTCGGGAGTTGGTGGAATTTCTGTATTGCGTGCGGCTGTGCGGGAACTTCCGCATGAGGATTTTTGTTATTTTGGTGATTCTGCGAATGCACCATATGGTCCCCGGCCAACGGCGGAGGTGCAACGTTTAAGCGAAGCGGTTGTTGGGCATCTATTGGCAAGGAAAGTTAAGGCAATTGTTATTGCATGTAATACGGCAACTAGCGCGGCAGCGGCGCTTTTGCGGCAAAAGTACGCAGCGCTTCCGATTATCGGAATTGAACCGGCAGTGAAGCCCGCGGTTGAGCAACATCCCGGGCAACAGATTATTGTGATGGCGACGCCGTTAACGCTGCGGGAAGAGAAATTTACCCAGCTGGCGGAACGTTATCGCCAACAAGCAACTATTATCCCGCTGGCGGCGCCGGCTTTAGTTGAGTTTGTTGAGGCTGGTATAATGGACACGCCTGCGGTGCATGACTACCTCCATAAATTACTTGCGCCGTACGCCGCGACAGCTGCAGCCGTTGTTTTAGGTTGTACGCACTTTCCGTTCGTTCGGGCGGCAATTGCGCAGGAGATGCGTCCTGGGATTCCAATTATTGATGGCGGTGCCGGGACAGCCCGGGAATTGCGGCGGCAGTTAGAAGCTAAGAATCTGCTTAACCTCCAGCAGCCAGCAGGACAGGTCGCATTTGAAAACAGTACGGCAACTCCGGCGATGATTCAGTTAAGTGAGCGGTTATTTAATGAAAAAGACGATTAGTGAAATCAAAAAATGGCTTCAAACAGGATTGACTGAAGTAGAGGTGGCTTCCCTGCGAGTGGACTCCCGGAAGGGCGTTCAGCGGTTGGTTGCCCAATATGATCGCCTTCAAGAAAAGAAGCATCATGCTCAGGAGGCCTTTGAACGCCGGTTAGTGGTTGAACGCCGCTTGTGGCAGGCGGGGGACCAGTACGTCGCAGGGATTGACGAAGTTGGTCGGGGTCCCTTAGCTGGCCCGGTTGTTGCGGCGGCAGTTATTTTGCCGCATAATTTTAATTTAGTTGCGGTAAATGATTCGAAACAATTGAGCGCTGCACTGCGTGAGCAGCTTTACGGTCAGATTTTAAGTCAGGCTGTTGCTGTAGCAATCGGAACCGCATCGAATAAATTGATTGATCGAGTTAATATTTATGAAGCAACTCGGATTGCAATGAAGGAGGCAGTGGATCAGCTTGTTGTGACGCCAACCCATCTTATTGTTGATGCGATGCAAGTACCGGTTACGCTTCCCCAGGAACGGTTAATTAAGGGCGATGCGAAGTCAGCCTCGGTTGCGGCAGCTAGTATCGTAGCTAAGGTTGTCAGGGACAGGCTAATGAGCTTTTATGACGAAGTTTATCCGGGTTATGGTTTTGAACAGAACGCTGGCTACGGAACAAAGGAACACTTGGCAGGTCTTGATAGCCTGGGAGTGACCCCAATTCACCGGCGGACCTTTGCCCCGGTTGCGAAGCGGCTTAGTAAATGAAAAAATGACACTTTCTTTGCGTACTTATTCAATGAGGAAGAACGTAAAGGAAGTGTCTTTTTGTGCGGAATTTGTTAATTATGTTTCATATGAGCAGTTTACGGACATTAGCACGAGAATGGCGGTTGATTGCCATTATTCGACGCACCCATCAGGTTCCGGTGTTATCAGTAATTCCAACATTACTCGGTTTTTCTAATATCCAGACTGGCCGGTGGCAAACTGAGTTGCGGGAACGGCTTCTGATAAAACGGTGGCAAAGGTGCCGACAAACAGGGCAGATTGTGACAATTATTGATGATGAATATCCAGCACTTTTAAGGGAGAGTTACAGGCCGCCGGTTGTGCTATTTTATCGGGGATCCTTGGTGCGATTACATCGGCCTTTATTGGCGGTAGTTGGTGCCAGACGGTGCACAAATTATACCCGGGAGGTGTTAGGCGAACTGTTACCGCCGCTAATTCATCGGCAAGTTGGAATTGTGAGTGGGCTGGCTAAGGGAGCGGACCGGATTGCTCATGAGGTAACCTGTCGTTTTCGGGGAGTGCCAATTGGGGTCATCGGAACAGGGTTAGATAAAGCTTATCCCCGAGAGAATGCCGGGCTTCAGGAAAGTGTTGCGCGTAGCGGTGTTTTGTTAAGTGAATATCCACCGGGAACGGGCCCACGACGGCATCATTTTCCCGAACGAAACCGGATAATTGCGGCATTAAGTTCAGCTACCCTTGTAACGGAGGCACAGTTACGGAGTGGGAGTCTGATTACTGCCAACCTTGCGTTACAGGCCAACCGAAACGTGTTGGCAGTTCCCGGACCAATTACCGCACCAACATCAATGGGAACAAACGAGTTAATTCAAGCGGGGGCCACCCCAGCGTTAAATTCTGTAAATATAATGGAAGAATTTGGTTTAACTTGACAGTAATAATTGTGGTAGCATATGATGAAAAGCGATTTTGATATGCGAAAAGGAGTTGGTGACGATGCCGAAAACGGCGAGTGCAACAACGACAACCACAAAGAAAACAACGAAGCGGAAAACGATCCGACGCCGGGTGAAGAAGAACCTCGTGATTGTTGAATCACCGTCAAAGGCTAAGACTATTCAAAAATATCTTGGATCGCGGTACAAGGTAATGGCTAGTCTCGGGCACGTTCGCGATCTTCCTAAAAGTACGATGGGAATTGACGTTGAAAATGATTATGCCCCGCATTATATTTCAATTCGGGGAAAGGGTCCGGTAATTAAAGAGTTACGGAAGGAAGCCAAAAAAGCCAACCACGTATATTTGGCTTCTGACCCCGACCGGGAAGGGGAGGCGATTGCTTGGCACTTATCCTATCTTCTCGGGCTTGATCCTAAAGATAAAAATCGGGTTGTCTTCAATGAAATTACGAAGGATACGGTTAAAAGTGCTTTTAAAACCCCCCGTGCCATTGATATGAGCTTGGTTGATGCGCAGCAGGCACGCCGGGTACTGGACCGACTTGTGGGATATTCAATTTCGCCGTTGCTGTGGGCGAAGGTTAAGCGGGGGTTATCAGCTGGCCGTGTTCAGTCCATTGCACTCAACCTGATAATTCAGCGGGAACAAGAAATTAAAAACTTTAAGCCTGAGGAGTACTGGTCAATTGATGCTGAGTTTAAGAAAAACCGGTCAACGTTTGCTGCTGCTTTTTATGGGATTGACGGAAAGAAGACAACACTCCCTAACAGTGAAGCTGTTCAGCAGATAATGCAACGGGTTAACTCAAAGCAATTGTTTACTGTCACTAACGTCACGAAAAAGGAACGGAAGCGGTTTCCTGCTTTGCCATTTACCACGTCAACAATGCAGCAAACAGCGAATAACACCCTCCGGTTTAGTACTGCTAAAACGATGATGGTGGCTCAGCAATTATACGAAGGAATTAATATTGGACGCGGAGGTGCGGTTGGTTTAATTACGTACATGCGGACCGATTCGACCCGGATTTCAACAGTGGCTAAGCATGAAGCAGCACAGCTAATTAATGATAAGTACGGTGCAAAATATGCAGCTGTAAAACCACGGCGGGGGAAGTTACCGGAGGGAGCACAGGATGCGCATGAGGCAATTCGTCCGTCGTCGGTGCTACGGACGCCAGACTCAATTGCGAAGTACCTAACAAAGGATCAACTTCGGTTATATACGTTAATTTGGTCCCGGTTTGTAGCAAGTCAAATGACGCCGGCGATTATTGATACGATGAAGGTTACGCTAGAACAAAACCACGTACAGTACCGTGCTACCGGTTCAAAGATGAAGTTTCCGGGGTTCATGAAGGTGTATAAGGATGCCAAGCAAAAGGATAACCAGCTTCCTGATTTGGCAGTAGGAGATGCGGTAACTTTGGTAAGTAACCAACCGAACCAACATTTTACGCAACCACCTGCGCGGTATACGGAGGCTGCTCTAATCAAAACACTTGAAGAAAATGGTGTAGGGCGGCCATCAACGTATGCACCAACGTTGAGTACAATCCAAAAGCGTTACTACGTTAAATTGGCGGCCCGGAAATTTACGCCAACCGAACTGGGAATTATTGTTAATAATATTATCAAAGATTGCTTTCCGGATATTCTAAACGTTAAGTTTACGTCCAACCTTGAACAGGAACTGGACGATATCGAGGAAGGAAAGCGGCAGTGGGTTAAGGTGATTGACGAATTTTATCAGCCCTTCGCCCAAGAGGTGGCGACCGCGGAAAAGAAGGTTGCAACGATTAAGATTAAGGATGAACCGGCTGGGATTGACTGTGATGTGTGTGGAGCACCAATGGTGATTAAGATGGGGCGGTACGGTAAGTTTTACGCCTGCAGTCGGTTCCCGGACTGTCGTAATACCAAAGCAATCATAAAGAAAATCGGGGTAACGTGTCCAAAGTGTGGAAAGGGCGATGTACTTGAACGGAAGTCCAAAAAGAACCGGCTGTTTTATGGTTGCTCCCGGTATCCGGACTGTGATTTTGTTTCATGGGATAAACCAGTTGGCCGGAAGTGCCCAAAATGTGGAGCATACCTGGTAGAGAAGAAGTCACGGAAGGGGCTCCAGGTAAAGTGTAGTAGTTGTGATTATGCTGAGGAACTCCAGCCGAAGTAGTGAATTAAGGAAAGAAGGAAGTAATCGTGCCAACTAGTTTTCATGCAACGACAATTTGTGCTGTGCGGCATAACGGTCATACTGCAATGGCGGGGGACGGACAGGTAACAATGGGCGAAAAGGTAATTATGAAGAACAACGCCCGGAAGGTACGGCGAATTTACCACAATAAGGTTGTGGTTGGGTTTGCCGGGAGTGTTGCCGATGCCTTTAACCTAGAAGAACGGTTTGAAAAGAAGCTTGAAGAGTACAGCGGGAACCTGCAGCGTGCTGCCGTTGAACTTGCCCAGGAGTGGCGGACGGATCAAGCACTTCAAAAACTCGAAGCACTGTTAATTGTAATGGATAAGGATAACTTGTTGCTTGTTTCAGGATCGGGTGAAGTAATTGAACCTGATGAGGACGTTCTCGCCATTGGTTCGGGAGGTAATTATGCCCTTGCGGCAGCGAAGGCCCTTACGCGGCATGCCAAGGATATGACCGCCGTTGATATTGCTAGAGCTGCCATTGATATTGCTGGCGGGATTGATATTTTTACTAACCATAACATCATTGCAGAGGAACTATAGGGGGCAATCAAAATGGATGAAATGGATAAAACGCCCAAGCAAATTGTTGCTAAACTGGATAAGTATGTAATCGGCCAGGATGCGGCGAAAAGGTCAATTGCCGTGGCATTACGCAACCGGTATCGACGGATGCAAGTTCCGGACGCAATGCGGGATGAGATCACCCCGAAAAACGTTCTGATGATTGGGCCGACAGGGGTGGGGAAAACCGAGATTGCCCGCCGGCTTGCTAAAATTGTGAATGCTCCCTTCATTAAGGTTGAAGCAACAAAATTCACAGAAGTAGGGTATGTTGGGCGTGATGTTGAATCAATGGTGCGGGATCTTGTCGAAGTGGCATATAAGATGGAACAGGATGCGGCTTTTGCCCGAGTACGGGATAAGGCTACACAGCGAGCTGATGCGGACCTTGTGCGGACACTTGTTCCTGCTAAACCGTCCGAAGACCAGCAAAAGCAAACGCAGGAACGGTTTATGGCAATGATGCGTGATTTGCAGCACGGAAAGATGCCCGATCTTAGTCAGACAATGCAACAAGGGACGGAAGAAGACCACCTCTCACCGGAGATTCAGGCTAAACGGCAGCAGGTGCAGCAACAGCTTCAAAACGGTGAACTTGAAAATCAAGACGTTACCATTCAGGTAACTGATCCGGGACAAAATCTAGGAAACAACGATATGCTTGGTCAGATGGGAATTGATTTGAGCGCGGTGCAATCAATGCTTCCCCAACGCCGAATAACCCGGACAATGCCTGTGGCGGAAGCCCGGGAGGTATTTATCCGGGAGGAATCAGCACAGCTAGTTAATGATGCTGACCTTGCAGAGGCGGCTATTAAACGAGCAGAAAACACGGGGATTATTTTTATTGATGAAATCGATAAAATTACGGCAACTGGTCAGCGTAATTCTGGTGAGGTTTCACGGGAAGGAGTACAGCGTGATATTTTGCCAATTGTTGAGGGCTCGCAGGTTAAAACCAAATACGGAATGGTAAGTACGGACCATATGTTGTTCATTGCATCAGGGGCGTTTCATGAAAGTAAGCCAAGTGATCTGATTGCGGAACTTCAGGGGCGTTTTCCGATTCGGGTTGAACTTGATGATCTAAAAGTTGATGACTTCGTAAAAATCCTCACTGAACCGCAAAACGCGTTGGTTAAACAGTACATGGCATTAATCGCAACAGATAATGTCAAAGTAACGTTTACGATTGAAGCTATTCAGCGAATTGCTCAAATTGCATACGATGTTAATCATGATACGGATAATATCGGAGCCCGGCGGTTGCACACCATTCTGGAACGACTACTTGAAGATCTGTTATATGAAGGGCCAGATATGGGAGTCGGCGAGGTTACCATTACCGCAGCATACGTGGACGAAAAGATTGGAAAGATTGCGAAAAATCAAGATCTAAGTCGATATATTTTATAATAGCAATTAAATGAATAATAAAAATCCGGTGATTCACTTCCGATTAGCGAATCACCGGATTTTTGTCGAAATTTAATTGTTATTTTTCTTCCGTTCCCGTTGCCGCCGCTGATAACCAAGCCCGAAGGAGACCATGTTTTCGGCGCCGTTTTCAATGCGTTTAATGTTTTGCCGGTGCCGGATAAAAACAAAGGCTGTTATTAGTAATCCGATTACGCCTAAGAAATAGTCATGCATGAGGAATGCGAGAATGGTAATGACAACAAAGCACGTTAGGCTTGCTATGCTGACCATACTGGTAAGGTATAACGTTAGGGCAAAGAGAGCACATCCAATAACAAACAGCACCGGATTATAAATAAAAAGGGCACCGGCACTGGTTGCAACGGCTTTTCCGCCCTTAAAGTTAGCAAAAAGTGGGAAGACGTGGCCGATAATTGCAGCGATTCCGGCAAGCAGGGGATTGAACGGAGCGTGCAAAACAATGGCAAGCGCCACCGCTGCGGATCCCTTAAGCATGTCCATCAAAAATACGATGATTCCAGCCCGTTTTCCTAACACCCGGAAGGCATTGGTTGTTCCCATGTTGCCACTCCCAAAGTTGCGAATATCCTTTTTGTAAAAAATCTTTCCAATCCATACGCCCGATGGAATTGAACCTAGGAGATAACCGCATAGCAGAATTAAAATAACCTTTACCGTAAGCATTTATAACTCCTCCTCAGTTTATGCTCTTTCATTCTAGCATGGAAAAGCGGGAAGTACCACGAAATTCAGGGAAAGAGCGAAGGTGTGATATAATCATCTGTGCTATGGCAATTCGCCACTGAGATCAGGCTAAACCAAGAAATAAGTGATAGGAAGGTGCTGCGGTAAATGGGACAAACCAAGTACAACGATGATTCAATCCAGGTGCTCAAGGGGCTTGAGGCCGTTCGGAAACGCCCCGGGATGTACATTGGCTCGACCGATTCAAAGGGGCTTCATCACCTTGTATATGAAATTGTTGATAATGCGGTGGATGAGGCCCTTTCCGGTTACGGAAAACAAATCGACGTAACCATTCACGCAGATGATTCCATTACTGTTTCGGACTATGGCCGGGGCATGCCGGTTGGGATGCACGCAACAGGAATTCCAACGGTGGAGGTTATTTTCACCGTATTGCATGCCGGCGGGAAGTTTGGTCAGGGGGGCTATAAAACCTCTGGTGGGCTTCATGGCGTGGGGGCATCGGTTGTTAACGCCCTGTCAAGTAGGCTAACGGTTAATACTGTTCGGGACGGGATTGAGTATGAGGAAGATTTTAAAAACGGGGGGCATCCGGTTGGCACGCTCAAAAAGCTCGGCAAGGCGAAGCGTCGGTCAGGAACGACCGTGACGTTCAAACCGGATCCGACCATTTTTTCGACAACTCATTACAAGTACGACGTTCTAGCGGAGCGCCTGCGGGAGGCGGCCTTCCTGTTGAAAGGTGTTAAGATTACCCTTACCGATGAACGGACAAATACTAGCGATACGTTCTACTTTGAAGAAGGAATTAAGGAATTTGTTACGTACCTAAATGAGGAAAAGGACGTTCTCGGGGACGTGATGTACTTTGAAGGGAAGCAACAGGGAATTGAAGTGGAAGTTGCTGCCCAGTATAACGATGGGTACTCCGAAAACATTATTTCATTCGTTAATAACGTGCGTACTAAGGACGGAGGAAGCCACGAAGCTGGGATGAAGGCGGCGTGGACTAAGGCGTTCAACGAATACGCACGGAAGGTCGGCTTATTAAAGGAAAAAAGTAAAAATTTAGATGGAAGTGACGTCCGGGAAGGATTATCAGCAGTGATTTCCGTGCGAATTCCGGAAGAACTGCTGCAATTTGAAGGCCAAACCAAGGGAAAGCTTGGGACCCCAGAAGCCCGGACAGCGGTTGCTGATGTGGTAGGCGCACAACTTGGGTACTACCTAATGGAAAACGGTGATTTTGCCCAGGAGTTGGTCCGAAAAGCGTTAAAAGCCCGGGATGCCCGGGAAGCTGCTCGGAAAGCCCGGGATGAAAGCCGGAGTGGTAAAAAGCGGCGGAAAAAGGACCGTTTATTATCCGGAAAATTAACTCCAGCGCAGTCCCGGAACGCCAAGCGGAATGAGCTTTTTTTAGTGGAAGGGGATTCTGCCGGTGGGTCGGCTAAGCAGGGGCGCGATCGGAAGTTTCAGGCGATTCTTCCTCTCAGGGGGAAAGTGTTAAACACTGAAAAGGCAAAGCTCCAGGACATTATGAAAAACGAAGAAATCAATACCATGATTTATACGATTGGTGCGGGGGTTGGCCCGGAATTTGACATTCAAGATGCAAACTACGACAAGATCATTATTATGACCGATGCGGATACCGACGGGGCCCACATTCAAATTCTACTTTTAACGTTTTTCTACAAGTACATGCGGCCAATGATCGACGCCGGGCGCGTGTACATTGCGTTGCCGCCGCTGTATAAGGTCCAAAAGAAGGTTAAGGGAAAACTTCAGGTTCGGTACGCATGGACGGACAGTGAGCTTGACCAGGTAACCGCCGCGATGGGGAAGGGGTATTCCCTGCAACGCTTTAAGGGACTTGGTGAAATGAACGCTGATCAGTTGTGGGAAACAACGATGAACCCGGCAACCCGGACACTGGTTCGTGTGCGAATTGACGACGCTCAAGTTGCCGAAAAGCGGGTTACAACGCTAATGGGTGATAAGGTTGCACCGCGCCGAAAATGGATTGAAAAGAACGTACAGTTCTCATTGGAAGAGGATGGCAGTTTATTAGATACAATTGCAGCTGAAGGCGCTCACGGGACACCTTCCTCGGCAACTAATCCTGGCGAATCCGTCCCGTTATTTACCGATGAGTTAGATTAAGGAGGGGTGTTTTTGACGACCAAGGAAGCTAGTCATATTCAAGAACTTTCACTGGAAGCAGTAATGGGTGAACGTTTTGGCCGTTATTCAAAGTACATTATTCAGGAACGGGCGTTACCGGATATTCGTGATGGGCTCAAACCCGTTCAGCGCCGAATTTTGTTTGCAATGAACCAGGATGGAAATACCCACGATAAGGCGTTTCGGAAATCGGCTAAGTCCGTGGGGAACGTCATGGGAAATTTTCACCCGCACGGTGATAGTTCAATTTACGAAGCGATGGTGCGGCTTAGCCAGGATTGGAAGCTGCGTATGCCGTTAATTGAAATGCACGGAAATAACGGTTCAATGGACGGCGATCCTCCGGCTGCAATGCGATACACTGAGGCGCGGTTATCTGAGATTGCTGCGGAGATGCTGAAAGATATTGATAAAAAGACCGTGGCGATGGTGCTCAATTTTGATGATACGGAGTACGAGCCCACGGTTCTTCCGGCGCGGTTTCCCAACCTATTAGTTAATGGGGCGACGGGAATTTCTGCCGGGTACGCGACGGAGATTCCCCCCCACAACCTAACGGAAGTCATTGATGCACTGGTGTATTTAATTGAACATCCAAACGCAGACCTTGTTGACTTGATGCAGTTTGTCCAGGGCCCTGATTTTCCGACTGGTGGTATTATGCAGGGGCGTGACGGTATCAGACAAGCCTATAAAACCGGCCGTGGTAAAACGGTTTTGCGGGCCAAGACGGCCGTTGAACCGCTTCGTGGTGGCAAACAACAAATTGTTATTACTGAAATTCCGTATGAGGTTAATAAGGCACAGCTTGTTAAGAAAATTGATGAACTACGGTTGTTAAAACGGGTTGAAGGAATCAGCGAGGTCCGTGATGAAAGCGATCGGGAAGGATTACGCATCGTTGTTGAGCTGAAAAAGAATGCGCAGGCGCAGGGAATTTTAAATTACCTGTTTAAGAATACGGACTTGCAGGTAACCTACAACTTTAACATGGTGGCCATTAATAATAAGCGGCCCGAACACGTGGGGTTAAAGACCATCCTTACAGCGTACCTGGATCATCAACGACAGGTAACCACTAAGCGGACGCAGTTTGACCTTCAAAAGGCCCAGGACCGGCAGCACATTGTGGCCGGCTTAATTAAGGCGTTATCAATCCTTGATCAGGTGATTAAAACGATTCGGGGTTCGGAAAATAAAAAGGACGCTAAGAATAATTTGGTTACCCAATATGACTTTACGGAAAAGCAGGCAGAAGCCATTGTTTCCCTGCAACTGTATCGGTTAACGAATACGGATGTGACGGCATTGCAACAAGAAGCGGGCGAGCTGGCCAAGCAGATTGCCCGTTATGAGAAGGTGTTAGAGAGTCCCAAAGAATTAGATCGGGTAATTAAGCGGGAACTGATGGCCGTAGCGAAGAAGTATGGTACGCCACGGCTAACGGAAATTCAAGATGAGATTCAGTCTCTGACCGTGAAGACCGAAGTGACTGTTGCCAAGGAAGATGTTCAACTCCTGGTTTCACGGACGGGATACGTGAAGCGTTCTTCGCTACGTTCTTACAAGGCCTCGGGGGATGAGAATGGGTTGAAAGAAGATGATTACCCGGTACTTGAGCAAACCGTCAGCACGCTTGATCATCTCTTTATTTTTACGAATAAGGGAAACGTAATTTACCGGCCGGTCCACGAAGTTCTTGAAACCCGCTGGAAGGAGACGGGGGAACACCTGTCTCAAAGCGTTGGGTTGGACGCAGATGAAGTGGTAATTCAAGCGCTGTGTTTCCCTGACTTGAAGCAGACAGGCCAATTTGTATTTGCTACCCAGAATGGATTGATTAAACGGACCGATTTTGCTGCCCTGAAACCAGGGCGGACATATCGTTCCCGGGCAAGTGTCTTCATGAAACTTAAAGTAGCGGGTGATGAAGTACTCCTAGCAGCGTACCAGCAGGCTGAGGATCCAGCAATGCAAGTGTTCTGTATGTCTCATGGAGGGTATGGTTTGCGGTATGCATTGAGCGAAGTTCCTGTGAGCGGAGCACGGGCTGCCGGTGTAAAGTGTATGGATTTGCGGGATGGACGCTTAAGTGCGGTACTGCTTGTCCATGAGAATGATCAGGTAGCATTGATTACCCAGCGGGGTGCGTTTAAGCGGATGAACGTAGCGGAAGTGCCGCTGACATCCCGGGCCCGCCGTGGAGTGCAAATCCTGCGCGAATTAAAGCGGAACCCTCACCGAATTGTTGCGGGTATGGTTATTTCTAACAAAATGCAATTGGAAGTGGTTACAGCAACGGGACAGGTTCTCCCAGTTGATCCGGAAGCCTTTCCGGTAGGGGATCGATACTCTAACGGGTCATTTATTCTTGATCCGGTCGCGGATGGAATCCCCCAACGACTCCAAGCGGGAAAACAGAAAGAAGAATAGATTATTAGGGAAAGGAGGCCGTGACGAGAAGTCACGGCCTTCTTACTAATTTAGTATAACTGCTAATTAAACGATCATTTATTCCACTCGCGCATAAATTCGGTTAGAAATGCCTGCATGTACGCAGTGCGGGCGTGCGCCATTGTCTTCCCGGCAGCGGTGTTCATGGTTGCCTCTAAGTGGAGTAGTTTTTCATGAAAGTGGTTAATACTGGTTTCCTTATGATGCCGGTAGGTTTCCTTATTAGTACTCATTACAACGGGAACGGTCGGGTCATAAATTGGTTGATGATGCGCACCACCATAGGCAAACGCTCGCGCAATTCCAATCGCCCCGAGGGCATCTAACCGGTCAGCATCCTGAACGTATTGACCGGGAACGGGAAGTTTAAAGTGATGCTCAAGGTTAGCTGCATACGACATGTGAGTGATGGTTGTGTGGAGGATTTCTTGGTTCTTATGGGAGAACCGGCGAATAGTTGGCAACGTCATAATTTGGTGCCACTGAGTGGTGGGGGTTGCTGTCACCTTTTCGTCTACAACATCGTGCAGGTATCCCATCGTAGCAATTAACCGAAGGATGGTGGTTGAAGCCGCAGGGAAATCATCCTGGTATAATCGAACAGCATTCCGCGCAACCCGCTCAGCATGGTAAACATCATGACCGGTAGCATCATTCCCTAATACTTGTTTGGTAAGGGCGGCTACGTCGTCAGCAATGTAAATTAAAGTCATTTTGGTCCTCCCGAAGTTTTTTTTAACTGGTTAATAATCGTTTTGTTGGGGGTGACGAAGAGGGTGTGCTGTCCTTTGTAAATGACGAACCCTGGTTTAGCACCGTTGGGTTTTCGAATGTGCCGAACAGCAACATAGTCAACCGGAACGTTCGCGGAAGTGCGCGCCTTTGAGAAGTAGGCGGCTAATTGGGCCGCTTCCGTCAGGGTTGTTTCGCTGGGATCAGCGGCACTCACGATTACGTGTGATCCCGGGACGTTTTTGGCGTGGAGCCAAATGTCGCTTTTCCGGGCGGCTTTGAGGGTAAGTTGATCGTTTTGCAGGTTATTTTTTCCAACCGTAATGGGGGTCCCATCACTTGCAATATACTGGTCCGGACGACTAAGCTTTTGTCGCCGCCGTTTTCCACTTTTAAGCCGCTTTTCCGGCCGGAGATAACCCTGTTGTTGGAGTTCCATTTTAATATCCGGTAATTCTCCTGGTGTAGCTAGTTCAACCTGGGTGGCAATGCTATCCAGGTAATTAATTTCTGTTGTAGTGAGTTCAATCTGGTGGGTAATGTACTTTACTCCGTTTTTAAGCTTGTTATACCGCTTAAAGTATTTCTGGGCGTTACGGGACGGGCTGAGTTCTGGGGAGAGGGAGATTGTAATATCCCGGTTGTTATCGTAAAAGTTCGGGACGGTAACTTGTTTCATCCCGGGACGAAGTTGTCTCATGTAGGTGGTTAGTAATTCCCCCTTAATCCGGAAATTATCCGCATTATCGGTGGCTGCAAGTTCCCGCTGTAGTTTTTTAAGCTTTGTCTTGTTCTTTTTTAGATTTTGTTTGACCACATGGATTAACCGGGATCCCTGTTGATTTACCCGGTCCCGGGTAGCTTTTTCCTGGTAGAACTGGTCAAGCATCGCGCTTAGTGTGGCGAAACGGCTAATGGTGGGGTTATCCGTTAACGGTGAAGTAAAGCTAAAAGCCATCTGATTCCCCGTACTGATAATTACGGGTGTAGGATGGTCGGCTGTTGCTAAGAACCGGTTTAGGTTCATGGCAGCCGTGCCGTCTTGTTGGAGGTAGCACACGAGTAACCTTGCTGAAGCGGTGTTGAGTCCTTGAAGAGTGCGCTGAAGTTGAGCACGCCATTCTGATTGCGGCATTGTTTGAACGGTGTTTTCCACAATGTCAATTGCTGCAAGGGAAAATGGATTTATTTTATTTTGTTTGGGAGGCACGCGGTACTCGGCGTTGGGAAGGATGGTCCGATAACGGTCCTGATCCATTCCAACGTGCTTAATGGCATCGATAATTCGGTTTTCTTCCTGGTTAACCAAGATAATATTACTGTACCGCCCCATAATTTCAACGCTCAAGACGAGGGGTAACTGATCGCCAAGCTCGGTTCGAGTTAGGAGTTTAAAATTCATTACGCGGTCGTTTGCGGGCTGTTCGATAGCCACAAGGTGCGCGTTTTCAAGGTACTTTCGTAGAACCATTGTAAAGTTTGTTGGGACCGGTGGATTCGTATATGGAATCGTTGTTACCTGCACCCGGGCATAGTTTGGGTGGGCGGATAAGAGGACCGGGTAGTTTGTCCGGTGTGCGCGCATGGTAAGAATAATTTCATTAGGAAATGGCTGAGAAATTTTCATGACCCGGCTTCCCTGAAGAAGTGCATTGAGTTCGTGGGTCATTGCGTGGGTAAACATGCCGTCAAAGGCCATAATAAACGCTCCTTTCAGTTCTTGTTGTCTTATTCATTTTACAACAAAGGCTGTTTTGCCCGCAATGACGGGGTTTCTTTGCTACTGAAATGATTACTTCTCCGTGTCTTTTAGGGCTATCTATGATATGATGAAACGGACGATTATTGAGGATAAGTAGGTGAAGGGAATGAAGATTGCTGTTGTCACTGACAGTACAGCATACCTTTCGGCAGAACAGGTGAAAGAAAATAATATTCACGTCGTACCGATTCCGTTTACAGTTGACGGGCAAACGTACCGGGAAGGCATTGACATTACCACGGCGGACTTTTATAAAAAACTACGGACGGCCCGCGAATTTCCCAAAACATCACAGCCGCCGGTAGGCGAACTGTTGAACCTCTACGAAGAATTAGGAAAACAAGGATACGATACGGTGATTAGTATTCATTTGGCGGGGACGATTTCGGGATTAATCGCAACGCTTGAAAGTGTAAAGGACCAGGTTCCTGGTGTGCGGGTGATCCCGTTTGATTCGCGTATTACCGTAATTCTAATGGGAATGTTAGCTGTTAAAGCGGCCCGGATGGCAAATGCAGGTAAGTCTGCTGATGAGATTATTGCGGCTTTGACGAAATTACGGGATACCATTGGAGAGTATTTTGTGGTTGACGACCTCCAAAACCTTGTTCGGGGCGGGCGGTTATCAAACACAGCGGCCTTTATCGGTAGCGTACTGAAAATTAAGCCGCTTTTGACGTTTGACGAACAAACTGACGAGATCGTTGGTTTTGAAAAGGTGCGGTCGACGAAAAAAGCGTTAAAGCGGGCAGAATCATTATTTGCAGAACGGATTAAGAATGTGGATTATCCGCTACACCTCTTTGTAATTCATGCGAATGATCCAAAAACTGCCGAAAAGTGGCAACATCGTCTCCAAAAACAATACCCGAACTATCAAGTCGACATTAGTTACTTCGGCCCGGTAATCGGGACTCATCTAGGAGAAAAAGCATTGGCGTTAACATGGATGCGTGATATTGATAAGTAGTTAAAAGAAGGCGATACATGTGCAGGTATTACTCGGATTAAAGGCTAGTCCGGCCGCTGAGCAGATGGAAGAGCGGCTTCAATACCGACCCGATGTATTTGAATTTTATACAACAGAAGAAGATATGACTTCTCAAGGATTGAAACGCCTGGAGGAGGGCGTAGTGCGGGTGCAAACGGTTACCAAGAGGATTATTATTCACCAACCTATGCGGTATCACAAGGTGAACTACACTGAACTCATTGCACCGGAGGATTACATGCCGGGGTTATACCGCTTTATTGAGGAAACAACCGAAAATCTCCTGCGAATCGCGTTTGATCATGATGTTCAGATTTTAGTCCACGGTTCGTATAGCCGTCAGGTTCCCGAGTTTCTTGCCCAGTACCGATCATTGGCGGCGGCGCGGGAAGTTGCGATGAACAGGATGGACCGGTTTGCTAGGATGGGGCAGGACCATATCATGTTTGAAAATTCGATCTCACCCATCTTTTTTTATGGGAATTCTCAAATGGACCGGCGGATTATGACGCATCATTGGCGGTTAGCCTTTGATACATCTCATTGCTTTATTCACGAGCACGGCTCAAACGAACGATTAGCGGCATCACTTAAGCGCTTGGCTCCTCAGGTTGTACATTATCATTTAGTTGATTCGATGGGATTACAGCATGATAGTCTTCCGTTAGGACGGGGGCGGATTAATTGGCGGCAGGTTATGCCGTTGTTGAATCCTCAGGCCAGTTATATTTATGAAATTGCAATGGATGATCCGGATGATTCGGGGCCGCAACGGGAAAGTGCGGCATATTTACGCCGGCTATTTAAACTTGGATTGAAAAAATATTAAACCACCTTTAAAATACTGTTGTAGCGGGTCTATTAGGACTTACAATAACGGCATAATTGATAGACTGGGGTAAATGGAACGAATGCAATGGAATCGACGATTAAATGCAGTAACAATTGTACTTGGAATGGTCTATGTGTTAGCGGACTTAATTTTTCGGGTTACGATTACATATAATGAACGAAAGGGACTTTCCTTGACTCAGGCGGAGGAGGTTGCGGACTACCATCACTTATTATTTTACGCAGCATATGGCGTGACAATTCTTGTGGGGGTAGTTGGAACAATGACGTTCATTAGTAACGTAATTCATCATGATGCCGTGAACTGGTGGTTACGGATTATTTTGAATCTAGGTGCCATTTTTTTGCCATTCGTGCATACTATGAATTGGTGGTTTATGGCCGTTGAGGTTGTATTTGGTGTGTTGGGTGGCTATTTTCTTAAACATTATGGCCATATGCTGGCGGTTCGGAAATCCGGACACCACCAAAATCTTATGTTCTAATAGAACGAAATGTAAAGGAGCTTTTTAATCGTGGAGAAGTTTAAAAAGATTATGGGGTGGGTCATCCCAATCGTTTTAGCGGTGGCCCTAGGGCTGTTCATCAAGACAGAGTTGTTCCAGTTTGTTAAGGTTGATGGTGCGTCAATGGCCCCCAATCTCCACAACACAGAACGGGTAATGCTTTTAAAACAAGCAAAGATTCGGCGGGATTCAGTGGTTGTTTTTAACGCGTACGGCGTTGACAATACAGGCCAACCGGTGGCTAAGGACACTAAGTACGTTAAGCGGGTCATTGGCTTACCGGGAGATACCGTTACATATAAAAATAACGGAGAGTTGTACGTGAATGGAAAATATGTTTCGCAGACCTTTATTTCGCATAAGCAGCGAACGAGTGGAACAACGACCTTAAATTTACCTGAAGCCCAGGGTGTGCGGATTGGAACCGGGAAGTCTTTTAAGGTTCCTGCCGGGAAATACTTTGTTCTTGGCGATAACCGCGCGATCTCTAATGACAGTCGATATTATGGTTTTGTTCCCCGGAAAAAGATTGACGGCGTTGTAAAAGTGCCTTTTTGGAATGCAAGAGCAAATCTTATAAATAATTATTGGAAACGGGTATACCAAGAATAGCGGGGTTTACCCGTTTTTATATACTTTCATGGGCGTAGAATTAATGGTGGCTTTTATGGATATGTTTAATGTAAATTCATTAGGGATAGAAGAAACGGCTCTAAAAGGGAATGTTTCTATTTGAGCGGTTGAAATAAAGATGATCGAAAAGATGCGGGCTTTAAATGAGTGGCGATAACTTGTTATAAGTACGTAGCCGCAACGTAATAAAACATTTTTTACCAGGTGCTATTACCTGAAGCGCTGTACTAAAATTTTCTGATTTAGGCTTACTAATAGAGTTATAATATTTCTACTATATCTTTTAGGAGTGATAACATGGAACGCGCGGTTTTTGCAGGAGGGTGTTTTTGGTGTATGGTGCAGCCGTTTGAGGAGCTGGACGGGATTTTATCAGTCCGTTCTGGTTATACTGGAGGATTTGTTAAAAATCCTACTTATGAGCAAGTTAAGGCACATAAAACGGGACACACGGAAGCAGTTGAAATTATTTTTGATGAGAAGAAAATTTCTTACGCTAAGTTAGTGGAGATTTATTGGATGCAGACTGATCCTACGGATGCAATGGGGCAATTTGAGGATCGTGGGGATAACTATCGTCCGGTTATTTTCTATAGTAACGCACGTCAAAGGAAGATTGCTGAGGAATCAAAGGCCAAGTTACAAGCATCTGGTCACTTTGAAAAACCAATTGTAACTGCAATTGAACCTGTGCAGCCTTTTTACTTGGCAGAAGAATACCATCAGGGATTTTATAGAAAAAATCCGGAACGTTATGCTCAAAGTAGTGCAATTAGGCATGCCTTTTTAAAGAAAAATTGGCAGTAAATTTGATTAGGTAATGTTTTTACAGTTTATCTAATTAATTTTATAACAACGATGATAAGGATTTTATTGGGGATATTTGGGGTTAAGCCATACTTGTTTTTTACTGTGTAAACGGAAATTCATTAAAAGAAGGTTGTAAATATTGGATAATTATAACGTAATAGTGTGTTTACTAATATAGTCAGTTAACACCGGCCCCTTTTCTTTATTTTTTGTTAATTTTTGGTAGAATATTTACGGGCAATTGCCTGATTGGAGGGAGAGAATTGGATAATCAATTAGGGGCTACCAATAAAAAATACATAAGTTGGCCCGTCATTGCATTAATGGACTTTGTGACGATTATGGGATTTGATGACTTAATGTACCCGTTGCAAAATCAGGGACTTGCGGTTGTCTTTACCTGGGTTGCAATGATCTTTCTGTTTGTTATTCCGTACGAAATGTCAGTTACCCAGCTTGGGGCGACCTTTGGGGACCGTCAGGATAGTGGGTTGGCTTCGTGGGTTCGCCGGGCAAGCCACAGTGACGTTTTGGGATATGCGACGGCCTGGATGTACTGGGCAGCATGTCTTCCGTATATTGTTGACGTGGCTAATTCAACGATTGTTGCGCTGAGTTGGTTGATTTTGGGGAACAATTCATTAGGCCACCGGATGTCAAACTTCATGTTTGGCTTTCTGACGTTTGCGGTTATCCTCATCTTTGTTGTGTTTGAAAACTTTTTCCAGCGTTCCTTGGAAGTTATGTCAACGTTAGGCGGGTTTGCGATGTTTTTCATGACTATTTTATTTGTTGTCATGACGGTTTGGTCATTGTTACACGGCGGTCACATTGCAACGCAACCGTTCAACCTGCATGCTTTTATCCCATCATTTTCATCGCAATACTGGTCAACAACGGGATTGTTGATGTTTGCGGCGTGTGGGGCGGAAATCGTAATTCCGTACCTCAAGCGGATGAAGCACCCGAACCGGGATTTTCCGAAGTCGATGTGGATGCTGGCGTTTATGACGGCCTTTCTTGCAATTTTTGGGACGTTGGCACTGGCAATGTTTTTTAACGCTAACCACCTGCCAAATGACTTGAAGATGAACGGTTCGTTCTACGCTTTCCGGATGTTAGGGGAGCGGATGGGATTAGGAAAGAGTCTCATGTACATTTTTGCGGTTGTTCAAACGTTATATATGTTGGCTCAGCTTGCGGTGCTGCTTGATTCAGTTTCATGGGTGATCGCCGGTGATGTTTCGGAGAAGTTTATTCCCAAGTGGTTTGCTAAGCGGGATAAGAACGGCCGGCCGTTGCATAGTTATGTGATTACGAGTGGATTGTGCTTGTTGCTGCTGTTGTTAAGTGGAACGCTACCAAGCATTAATTCCATCTTTAATTGGCTGTTGAACCTAAACGGGATTGTTTTTCCGTTTAAGAACTGTTGGATTTTTATCGCCTTTATCCTGATCCGGTGGCACCAAAATGAGTTTAGGTCCGGGTTTGTGTTTATCAAGAAACGGTGGGCAGCCCTTGGAGTAGGATGGTTCTGCCTTATCTTCTCATTTGTTTGCGCAATGATGGGCTTCCTGCCGCAGGACGTTGCAGTGGCAACCCATGCGTGGGATCATCAGTTGCTGTTAAACCTTTTTGCTGTTTTTGCATTATTTGTGGCGGGCTTAATTTTGCCGGTTTGGGCATGGATTGAGCGGCGAATGACACAACGGGGATAACAATAATCAATTAGTATTTAAGGGGTTGGGATGTGTGTCTCAGCCTCTGTTTTTGTATATTTTGGAGCTAAGGTAAGCGGCGTTGGGAATTTCACCAGGTTAACGTAACGGAAACTATCGTGAAGCTTGGAGGGTAACTGTTAGGTTATAAGGGTTACCATAACTATGTTAAAGACAGGCAATTAAGGAGATGGCTTTGGCTACGTAAGTTAGGGGGAATTAAGTCACTCTATGCGGTAGTAAGAATTAATAAACGTGCAAAAAAGGAGCTCACTTAAATTAAGTAAGCTCCTTTTTAATATCTTTGGCTTATTTGTTATTTGCCTTTGCAATTGCTTTATTAACGGCATCCTTAAGCCCACGTGTGGTAGAGGATGCTCCTGAAACAGCATCAACTTCAACGGTATTTTCATCAATCATCCGTTGCGGAAGAATCTCAATTGCCCGTTGTCCAATTTCAGCACTTTCATGCTGTTGAATAACGTCAATCTTTTCAATTTGGTGGTTCTCATATTTAACTTTGACGGTAATTGTACCACCGATTCCTTGTTCAGATGATCCCAGGTATTCATGAGAATTGAGCTGAACGTTTGAGAGTTGTTCGTTGGTTAGAATATCGTTAATTTTACCAATGGTTGCAGTAACTGCTTGGTCGTACGATGTTTCTTTTTTCTTAGCAGCGTTTTCACCGGCAACTTTGCCAAAGATAAGACACTCTGCAAGGTTACCCCCACCTTGATAATTATTGGCACAAATTCCGCCGAGTTCACCAGCGCCGTAAAGGTTAGAAATCGGCTTACCATTAACGTCAATGATTTCCGCTTCGCCGGTCCGTTCAGGTCCTCCTTGGGTGTTAAGAACATCGCTCGTAAGTGCAATAGCGTAGTATGGACCGTCGGTGAATGCCCGCATGGTTTGTGGGTTGCGACCACATAAAACATCACGTTGATTTTTAACCGCTGTATTAAAGTCCTTAACTGTTTGTTCTAATCCAGAAACTGGAAGATTAATCTTAGTAGCTAGTTCGCTAAGGGTAGACGCTGAAATAAGTTTATTTGTGAATTCAGGATATGGCAGGCAGCCCTCCTCCTTTTTTTGCTTATCAAAGTCGTCTTTTTGACGATGATCAAAGACAAGGTAGGGGTGTTCTTGCTGAAGGGGGAGGCGCCATGCACCATGGATATAAATATGACCATGCCGTGCTTTTTGATCTTCAGCAAAGTAACGGGTACCGTCATCACCAACAACGAAGATGCTACCGTGATTTAACTGCCGCCAACCATTAATTTGCCGCCCCTGAACATTAGATTGTTCCTTAAAGGTTAATCCAGCTAAAATTCCATGGGATTCGTAATTAGCCATGTGCCAAAGGCGGGCGCGGACTTCCTGGGCCATTTTAATGCCGTCTCCTTGGTTGTATAGCGTTCCAATTGGGGTTAGTTTAGAACGTTTAATAAATGTTTGAACCATTGACGGATTGTTTTCGAACCCGCCGGTTGCTAAAACAACACCGTTACGAGCAAGAATTCGGTAATTATGGTTATTACGGTTAATCACGACGCCAACGATTGCCCCGTTTTCAGGGTTCTGAATAAGGTGTTTTGCGGGAGAATCTAACCAGATATCAATTTGTTCAGAACGCTTAACAACTTCGTGCCGAAGCGCCTTCCACAAGGCGGCATCCTTATCGCACTTATGGACGAGAGCAAAGTCGAAGGTCTCACTTCCCGGAAGTTCGGGGTATTCAGCCATATGGTCTTTTGGAACAACCGGATCCCCCTGATGAATGTCATTGTGCCAACTAATCGGGGTAATTCCAAGATATTTTTTGAAATAGGCCGGGATGTTACTCATCCCATGAACGTAAGTCTTAAGGGTATCTTCGCGTAGTTCCATTGGAGCAGCAAGGTGATGGTAATACGTGTTTAGTTGTTTTTCATCATGGCCCATTCCAACGTGCTGGGCAGAATAACGTGTGTTTCCTCCTTCATGGCCAAACGGTGCCTTATCGACTAGTAGAACATGCGCACCATTATCAGCAGCAAACCGCGCTGCCGTTGCTCCAGCACCGCCAAACCCTAAGACAACTACGTCATATGCACGGTCCCACTTGTTATTAAGGCTGGCTTTTCCGGCCTGTTTTTTGACAAAGACTTGAAAATTATCAAAGCATTGATCGAGGAAGTGCACGGTCTGCTCGTTTCTTAAGTTTCCTTGGTGGTCGAATTGATCAGCGGCGTGTCCAAGAAGGAATTCGTTACTATAAAGAACGCACGCATCAACCCCAGGAGCATTAAGGATGTTTCTAAAAGTATCCTGTGCGCGGGAAGTTCCTAAACTGCCCAGTGAAGTTCCCACAATCATGATTGGTTTATCGGTAAGCGGGTGAATGTCATTGGATAACCATTCAATCACGCTTTTAAGTGCTGCTGGGATACTGTGATCATATTCAGGAACGCCAAAAATTACCCCATCAGCTTCTGTGATTTTAGCGGCTAAATCAGTGACGATTTGTGGTAGTTCAGATATGTCCTCATTGAATAAGGGAAAGTCTGCAATTTCTTGAATATCGATTGTAGCCTTATTAGCAAAATGAGTGCGCATAAAATACAGTAGCTTGCGGTTGTATGATTTAGCTGCGTTTGTTCCAACAATTGCAACGTATTTCATTAGTAACACGACCTTTATTTATGATTTTAAGATTGAGGAACTAAATTACGGGGCTGATTATATGCATGAGAGAATTAATTGCAAGCGCTTTTTTAAAACACGGTGATATTAGGGAGAAGCGGAGGAAAAACTGCCTTATAATAGTGAATAGCAAAACAAGATTATGATAAATTATCATTTTAAGATGAATAATAGTAATGATATGTCAGATAAATACTTTAATTACAAAGTGAAATGAAACATTATCGCCATAAATATTATTAATAATACTTGTGAAATTATTATTGAATTATGATGATGAATGTGTATTATTAATAAGTGATTGAGGAATTAGATTGCAGATATTAGCAAAGGGACGTGAATATTATGGCTAAAGCGCTAATTGCTGCATTAATTCCTGTTATTTTTACAATCATGTTTGGTTTTTTTAGTGGTTACATTAAATCGTTCGATAAAAAGGTGCCAGCAATTTTAAATACGGTTGTAATGAACTATGCGTTGCCGCTAAGTTTATTTTTCGCCTTAAATCAAATGCCAAAGGAAAAGATTTTTGCTAATTGGCGAATTGTTATGTGGGAGTTTGTAATGATGGTTGGATGGTGGTTTGGGGTTTATTTTTTCAGCAAATACGTGCTACGTTCATCAACCATCTTGTCGATTATTAGGGCGTTGACACTGTCAACACCAGCAATCTTATTTGTCGGACCAGCACTTTTGACACCATTATTTCCGGGAAATGCAGCGATTGCAATTTCAATCGGGGGATTAATGCTGAATGCAGTTCAGTTACCATTAACGATGCTTGCACTGACGTTGGCTACAATCAAGAAGACCGATAATTTATTAGTTAACGTTGGACAAGTAGTAATTAATGGATTAAAGAAACCGGTCATTGTTGGAGCGTTTGTTGGGTTAGTTACGGCGTTACTTGGTTGGCGTTTACCAGCATTAGCAGCACCAACGTTTGAAGAGCTGGGAAAGGCAGCTGCGGGCTTAGGGTTATTTTCAATTGGATTAATTCTGTGGTTTAATAAGCCAAGTTTTTCCGGAATTGTGTGGTTTGACGTGATTGTTAAGGAACTAGTGATGCCATTATCGGTAATGGTAATTATGATGTTATGCGGGGAATCACGGATGTTCATTAATGAAATGACAATGACAATGATGATTTCACAAATGATCTTTCCGACAATCTTTAGTCAGCAATATGGTGAAGGGGAGCAGGAGATGCCGTCCGCAATGTTTTTAACGACCATTGGTTCTTTCTTCGCATTAATGTGCTTTATCATTCTTCGGGGAATTAGTCTGTAATCTGGATTTTGAAAAGATGGTGGTGGAATGCAACTCGCTGATTTAGAGTATTATATCAGTTTGGTTGAAACTGGAAGTTATACGACGGTTGCCCAGCGTTATGGAATTTCGCAGCCAGCCGTATCGCGGGCAATTATGCGGCTTACTAAACAGTATGAAACAGAGCTGTTAACCCGTCATCGGGGCGGCGTTGTGACATCGGATGCAGGGAAAATTTTGTACAAACGGGCAAAGCAAATTGTTTCGCTGGTGGGCGAAACAAACCAGGAAGTTCGGCATGCAGGTGAGCAACTTCTTCGCCTTGGTTACTCGACAATCGCGGGTAATCTTTGGATGCCAGCAATTTTGACAACGTTTATTCAAAATGGATTGATTCAACGTGTGCATACGGTTAATGATTATTCGGCGAATTTATGGAGTATGCTAACCAAAGGTAAATTAGATGCCGTTGTTTATTCGTCGCTGGTAGCGGATGCTGAGCGGAATATGCAGGTGCTTCGAAAACAACGACAGGATTTTAGTATTATTGTTAGTACGCGTAACCCAATTAGTAACCACGAGTCAGTAACGGCGAGTGAGTTACGAAATGAACAGTTTATTACCCGGCGAAAGGGGCATTTAGTTCGAAGTGCGTTAGAGCGGTACTGTAGTTTTGGCGGCTTTCATCCTAAAATTATTTATGAGGCGCGTGATATGGATATGATTACCCATTTGGTTGAGCGAAATTTAGGAATTGCTCTTTTAATGGACGTAACTGTTCAGGGAAATCCCCGAATTCGAAAAGTCCGTCTTCGACAGGATGAACAGCTTCACTACTTTATTAAGCTTGCCGTGCGGCGATCGTTTATTCCAAATAAGATCCAAAGTAAATGTTTAACCATTCTTAAACAGGTTCGTTTTGACTAAGTAATTTTAGGCTCCTTTGGGATGAAGATATCCGCGGGGAAACAAAGTTGTGCTTAGCAGCACTGAGGCGGCCGCTAAGAGTGCCGATCAGAGTCAAACGGCATTTAATGAGGCGTATGCTAAGCAATCTAAGAACGCTAAGTGGGAATATAAAGCCAAAGGGAGCAAGTTAACCTTGGCAAAGGTCAACGGAAAACAGGTTTCCCAGTGGCAGTATAATTCCATTTTAGCAACGAAGAACAAGTTTACGTCTCGGAGCTTTACCTACCAAATCGCAAAGGCGGGGCAGGGAAAAGTCAACCGGAAGACAACGTTCTTACGGGTCGATAATAACTAATAATCAAGGAGGATACCCAAACACCGGCAATACTTGTGGTTGGAAGCGGCGGTAAGACAATTTCCGTTTAGCTCGTTTTTGGTTGGTACCAGATTCGAAAATATAAAGAGGCTGTGACCTATGTATGGGTTACAGCCTTTTTATTGTAAGCTTAAAAAGCGGGTGATCGGGAAGAAAAACAGAGTTGGTAACGGGGAAAAATCAAGTACTAATAGAGGATAGATAATTAAATACTTTAAGAACTAACCGTCGTCGATGAAGATGATTCATCGGTGGCGTTTTTTATCCTTCATTTTTTCCAGTAATAAACGGCGTAACGGCAGTTAATCCGGAGACGACGAGGTTGGTCATCTCGTCAACTGAATGGGCTGAATCATCGAGCCAGTGAACGACAACGTTCCAGAATGCTCCGGTGAAAAACTGCATCATGATTGAAACTGCTTCCGGTGACTCAACGGTGTGCCACGGGAGATCAACGGCCGTGTAAAGCCGGGGCCCCAGTTGGGTGAACGCGGCCTGAACAACTTCAAGAAGGTTATTTTGCTGAAGAAGACGTAAAACGGGCCTGTGCTGGTCCGCAAATTTAAACGGCAGGTGCACTAATGCGTTAAATGTTTGGGGCTTATTTTCCCGGACAAGGTATTCGTACTCACTGGTGAGTTGTTCAGCATAGGCCCGCACGACAGCCCGTTTGTCCGTAAATTTACGGTAAAACGTATTGCGGGAGACCTGGGCTTGGTGACAAATTTGGGCAACTGAAATCTGCGAAAACGCCTGTGTAACAAGGAGTTCTAGTAGGGCATCAATAATCCATTGGCGGGTTTGAAGGGCAATTCGACGTGACATTTAATCATCTCCTGTAATATTAGAGGACGCATTGGGTGAATGTGTCCTGATATCTAAGATTAGCGGGAAACCGTTCCTTTGGGAAGGGAGTTCTCGTATGATAAGGATGGTTTCTGGTACAAGTGTACCACAAGAAGTCAAGTGTCATAGAAGGAGGATTATGAAATGAAAATTAAAAATCGTGGTGGCGCCCTTGTAATTTTATGCGTCGTTAATTTTTTGTGTATGCTGGATACAACGATTATGACCATCGTTGTCCCCCGTTTGCAGGGAGCGTTCAACGCGAGTCTAGGACAGGTTTCGTGGGCGGTGAACCTTTACATGATTGTATTTGCAACGACGGCCCTCCTGGCCGCCAGAATTGCAGAGTTATGGGGTGAAAACCGGGCACTTTTCGGGGGAATTGTCCTGTTTCTTTGCGGATCGCTTGCCAGCGGGTGCGCGCCAACATTGGCCTGGTTATATGTTAGTCGGGTTGTTCAGGGATTGGGAGCGGCCGTTATTCTTCCGTTAGGAACAATTATCGGAATGCAACTTGTTAGTCCGGACCGGCGGAATCAAGTTGTGGCCGTGCTTGGTGGTTGTCAGGCCCTGGCAACCGCGGTTGGTCCCGTTGTTGGCGGGTGGATCACCGAACAGTGGGGCTGGCGGTGGGTGTTTTTCGTCAACGTCCCCCTGTTAGCGGTTATACTTCTCTTAATCCCAGTTTGGATGGTCTTAGCCACCCGCTCACGTTTGACTTTACGGGCAATTGACGTTCCTGGAGCAGCGCTCAGTATGCTAATGCTTTTAAGCCTGACGCTTGGATTGGTGAAGGGCCCGGATTGGCACTGGTGTTCACCGGTAATTTTAGGATTGTTATTCACGGCGGGTATCACATTTTGTGCCTTTATCGGGGTTGAGTGTCGTGTTGCCCATCCGATGGTTGATTTAGGCTTATTCCGAAGCCGCAATTTTAATGCGGCGGCTGGTGCAATGGTGGGAGCGTGCTTTTTCTTGGCGGGATTTGTTATTTTAGTGCCCACGTTCCTGGTTCGGTTGCACGGCCTCACAGAATTACAGGCTGCCTTGCATATCCTCCCGTATTCGGGAGTTGTGTTTACAACAACCGTTGTGGCGTCGTTAGGGATGAAGCATATTAATCCCCGGATAATTGTTGTGGGCGGCTTTGGCAGTATTGGATTGGCATACTGGTTCTTAGGTCATATGGAACTTAGTGGGTACCATAATTTACTGGTTGGTTCGGTTCTGGTCGGCTTAGGGTTCGGTGTGATTGCTGGGCCGGCAATGGTGTGGGCGGCTGCTGATTTTACTGGTTCCCGCTTAACCGTTAGCCAAAGTGTGATTAACGTTCTCCGGCAGGTTGGAATGGTGTTAGCAGTAGCGGTGTGCATGTCACTGTTTAACGCTAACCTAGCGACGGCTAAAACCCAAGTCCAACGTTACGGTGATTCTCAAATTAACCAGTGTACGCTATCTCCCCGGCTACGCCAACAATTTCGGAATAAACTAAAAACGCACGTTAAGCGGCTGGGTGCCGGTAAGGAAAAAAACACACAGTTTAAAGTGCCTCAAGTAACGGTGACATCCGCCATGAAACACCGCGCTATAGCACAGGTTTTAGCTCAAAAAACGCGGCGGGGTCATTTTTCCTTGCAGCAACGACAGGCGTTAGTGCAAGCAATTACGCCCCAAGTAACGGCTCAATTAGAGGCGCAGGTTAATCGAATACAGTGGCAGGTTACCCGGGTGGTGCGCCGGGTTCACCGAGAGGCTCAAACGCGGTTGTGTACCGCCTTTACTCGCATTTACCGCCTTCTTCTTCCAGTAGCATTTTTTGGAATGGGGTGGGCTGTAATTTTTCCGCGCCGTTCGCAAAAGTCGAACAATAATATAAAACAAAAGTAGTTAAGCACGGTGATATTTACGGATAATCTAATGGTTATCCGTAAATATCACTATTTTTATGGTTGTGGATGCTTTGCTTCACCGTCATTTCTGTAAAACGCGAACTATATAGTGACTATATCCGGTTAAAGTTGTGTTTTTAATTGACGAACGAACAAAACGGGCGTACCCTATAAATGACGAATGATTATAGCAGCATTTAAATTCATGTTCGTATTTAGCGAAAGGATGAGTAAAATGGGTGAGTTAATCTACGCTGGGAAAGCAAAGCAGATGTGGACGACGGACGACGAGCAAGTGTTGCGGGTTGTTTACATGGATCAAGCAACGGCATTGAACGGGAAAAAGAAGGATCAGATTAAGGGAAAAGGGCCGGTTAACAACGCGATTTCAACGTTGATTTTCCGGTACCTGATGAAGCACGGAATTGAAACGTGCCTGTTAGAAAAGACAAGTGCTACTGAGCAACTGGTCCGGCGGGTGCAGATTATCCCGCTCGAAATGATTACCCGGAATGTGGCGGCAGGTCACTTTGCCACCCGGTTTGGAGTGGAAGAAGGAAGGCGATTTAACACCCCGGTTGAGGAGATGTGCCTGAAAAGTGACGAATTAGATGATCCGGCAATTAATGCTTCCCAAGCGGAGGCCCTCGGCGTTGTAACGGCGCCGGAACTCGACCAGATGTGGGCCATCTCGCGGAAGGTAAATCAGCTGTTAATCCCACTTTTTAAACAGGCGGGGTTGGAATTAATTGACTTTAAGCTCGAGTTTGGACGGTTACCAAACGGGCATGTTATTTTAGCGGATGAGTTTTCACCGGATAATTGCCGGTTGTGGGATGCAAAAACGCACCACCACATGGACAAGGATGTCTATCGGCGGGATCTGGGGAACTTAACACCGGTCTACGAAGAAGTGCTTACTCGCCTACAGCAAGTTCTTGGACAGGAGGAAAAGTAATGACAAAGGTTCGAATTTACGTCACGTACAAGCAATCCGTCTTTGACCCGCAGGGAGAGACGATTACGAACTCCCTGCATTCGTTGGGATATAACCAGGTAGCTGAGGTAAAGGTCGGCAAGTTCTTTGATGTTTCGTTGAACGTTACGGAGCAGGCGGTCATTGATCAGACGGTGAAGGAAATTGCTGAGCAGCTTCTGGTGAACTTTAACTTGGAGACTTACCGGTATGAAGTAATGGAGGAAGCCTAATGAAGATTGCGGTAATTGTTTTCCCGGGATCAAATTGCGACCACGACGTTGCGCAGGCCCTGCAAATGGTGGGCGGTGCACACGTGGACTTAGTTCCCCACTATGAGCACAGTCTGGTGGGGTACGATGCGGTTGTTCTTCCTGGCGGTTTTTCGTACGGGGATTACTTGCGGTGCGGGGCAATTGCCCGGTTTGCAAACATCATGCCGGAAGTGCGGCGTTTTGCCCGTGAAGGGAAACCTGTTTTGGGAATTTGCAACGGGTTCCAAATTCTCACGGAAGCGGGGTTGCTTCCTGGTGCATTGAAACAAAATGATAACCTGAAGTTTATTTGTCAAACGGTGCCGTTGACGGTGGTAAATAACCAGACGCGGTTTTCCCGGAACTACACGGCGCATCAGCATATTCACCTGCCGATTGCCCATGCCGACGGAAACTATTATGCGGATGAAGCGACTATTCAGCGCCTCGAGGATCAGCACCAGGTCGTATTCCGGTATGATGATAACCCCAATGGGAGCGTAAATGACATTGCGGGGATTGTTAACGAACAGGGAAACGTCTTGGGAATGATGCCCCACCCAGAGCGGGCGGCGGAAGCTATTTTAGGTAATACTGATGGTCAGGGCGTGTTGACAGCGTTTTTGGGAATCCAGGAGGCGACGAAATGAGTACAGAGATGACACCAGCCGAAATTAAGGAACAAAAGCCGTATCTCGAGTGGGGTCTAACGGAAGAGGAGTATGACTATATCTGTGATCAGTTGCTTGGACGACTGCCAAACTACACAGAAACCGGGTTGTTTGCGGTGATGTGGAGTGAACATTGCTCATATAAGAAATCAAAGCCCCTTCTTAAACTTTTCCCGAATAAGAACGACCGCGTGTTGCAAGGTCCCGGTGAAGGAGCTGGAATCGTGGATATTGGCGATCATCAGGCCGTGGTCTTTAAGGCGGAAAGCCATAACCACCCATCCGCGGTTGAGCCTTATGAAGGGGCTGCAACCGGGGTCGGTGGCATTCTCCGGGACATCTTTAGTATGGGTGCCCGGCCGGTGGCGTCACTTGATTCACTCCATTTTGGTGAAATTAAGGACGGACATACTAAATACCTGATCAATAACGTTGTCGCGGGGATTGGGGGTTACGGAAACTGCATGGGAATTCCGACGGTGGCCGGAGAAATGACCTTTGATCCGTGCTATGCCGGCAATCCCTTAGTCAATGCGATGAACGTGGGAATTATGGACCAGTCCGTGATGCAACAGGGCCGGGCGACTGGGGTCGGTAACGCGGTAATGTATGTTGGGGCCAAGACCGGCCGAGACGGAATCCATGGAGCCACGTTTGCTTCGGCGGATTTTGAAGATGATAAGGAAACACAGCGGTCGGCCGTCCAGGTGGGCGATCCGTTTATGGAAAAGCTCCTCATGGAAGCTTGTTTAGAACTCATTAACGACCATCAAGACTGGTTAGTTGGAATCCAGGATATGGGAGCTGCCGGGTTGGTTTCGTCTAGTTGTGAGATGGCCGCTAAAGCTGGAAGTGGGTTGGACATGACCCTTGATGACGTTCCCCAACGGGAGCCAGGCATGTCGGCTTACGAAATTATGCTGAGTGAGTCGCAGGAACGGATGCTACTGTGCATTAAGCGTGGGCACGAAGATGACGTTAAGGAACTGTTTCAGCGGTACGACCTCGCCGCTGTTGTGATTGGCCGGGTAACGGCGGGGCATCAGTACGTTTTACGGCACCACGGTCAGGTGGTCACGGACATTCCGGTATCGACCCTGACTAGTGATGTGCCTGAGGAGCGGATGCCCGAAAAACAGCCGGCACGAATCGCTAAAGCCGCAGCGGAAACTAATTGGCAGCCGCAAGTTCCGGATCTGGCAACCACCCTTACCCGAATGATGAACCAGCCAACGATTGCTTCCAAGCGGATGTTTACCGATACGTACGATTCAATGGTGCAAACCAATACGGTTGTTCGGCCGGGCAGTGATGCCGGGGTTATCCGGATACGTGAAACACGGAAGGGCCTTGCGATGACGACGGACGGTAATGGGCGGTTCGTTTACCTTGATCCTGAGGTTGGAGGGAAGCGGGCCGTAGTTGAAGCTTGCGCTAACGTAATTGCGAGCGGCGCCCTTCCACTGGCCATGACGGACTGCTTAAACTACGGTGATCCAAACGATCCGGAAGTATATTGGGAACTGCATCGTTCAATTAGTGGGATGGCGGCAGCCTGTCGGACGTTTAATACGCCAGTTATTTCAGGAAACGTGTCCCTGTACAACGAAAACAATGGGGAGGCTATTTTCCCGACCCCGATGGTTGGAATGGTCGGACTCATCAAGAATATCGATCGGGTTATCCCATCATTTGTCCAGCATGCAGGTGACCGCGTTTACGTGGTGGGAAAAACAACCAGCGATTTTAGTGGCAGTGAGTTACAAAAGATGTTAACCGGGAAGTGTGCAGGTACCCTGAATGATTGCGATCTAACAAGCATTCATGCCAGCCTAATGGCAACTCTTCAGGCAATGGAGGCCGGCGAGGTTGCTAGTTGCCACGATGCCAGTGAAGGTGGGTTGGCTGTGAGTGTCGCTGAGATGCTGTTTAATACCGGGTACGGTGCCCAGCTTGACTTTGATTTATCAAGTGAACTTCTCTTTAGTGAAACACCGGGGCGGTTGGTAGTGACAGTGACACCAGAACACCAGCAGGCCTTTGAACAACGGTTGGGTCAGACTGCTCAATTGGTTGGAACGGTAACCGCTGAACCAACGCTTGAATTAGCAACGACGAATGGGCAAGCGACACTCGAAGTCGCCAGTCTACAACATGAATGGGAGGAGGCCTTACCATGCCGCATGAAATAAAGGGATTAAACGAAGAATGTGGGATCTTTGGCGTGTTTGATGCGAACGAGGCAAACCATCTAACCTATTTTGGTCTTCATGCCCTGCAGCACCGTGGACAGGAAGGGGCTGGAATTGTAACCACGGACGGCGAGCAGTTTTACCAGCACCGGGATACAGGACTTCTTTCACAAGTATTTGCTAAGGAGGGTACCCTTAACGGTCTGCACGGACGTTCAGCTATCGGTCATGTCCGGTACAGTACGTCCGGGAACGGAAGTTTAGCAAACATTCAGCCTTTCTTGTTCCGGTTCCATGACGGTAATATTGCGCTGGCTCATAACGGAAATCTGACTAATGCGCGAACTCTTCGGCGCCAGTTGGAAGACGAGGGGGCCGTATTCCAGTCAAATTCCGATACTGAAATTTTAATTCACCTAATTCGGAAGAAACGGGACATGGCGTTTATTGATGCCTTAAAGGCCAGTTTGAATGAAGTGCACGGTGGGTTTGCCTTCTTGATGTTACGAAAGGACAGTATGATTGCGGCCCTTGATCCAAACGGGTTTCGGCCAATGGTGGTTGGACGAATGCCGTCAGGGGCGTACGTCATTGCCAGCGAATCGTGTGCTTTAGATACGGTAGGTGCGGAATTGGTGCGTGACGTTTTGCCAGGAGAAATTATCATTATTGACCGGGACGGAATGCACATTGACCACTTCACTACGGAAACGCAACTCGCGATTGATTCAATGGAATTTATTTACTTTGCCCGGCCGGACTCTAACATTCACGGAATTAACGTACACACGACCCGCAAAAAGATGGGGCGGATGCTTGCTAAGGAACAACCGGTGGACGCCGACATCGTTGTAGGAGTGCCCAATTCATCGCTTTCGGCGGCATCGGGATACGCCGAAGCTGCGGGGTTACCGTATGAAATGGGGTTAATTAAAAACCAGTATGTGGCACGGACATTTATTGCGCCGAGCCAAACCCAGCGAGACATGGGTGTAAAGATGAAGCTGTCAGCGGTTCGCGGGGTGGTTGCCGGCAAACGAGTTGCGGTGATTGATGATTCGATTGTGCGCGGGACCACTTCCCGGCGGATCGTTAAGCTTCTCCGGGATGCAGGAGCAGCAGAGGTTCATATGCGCATTGCTTCGCCGGCTTTTCGGTTCCCGTGTTTCTATGGGATTGATTTTTCGACCCGGGCGGAATTACTGGCAGCCAACTACGATTTGGAAGGAATGCGGCAGACAATTGGGGCAGATAGCCTCGGTTTTCTCAGCAAAGCTAGTCTCATTAAGGCAATCGGGTTACCGGATGCTGGGGATGCGCCGAATGGCGGGCTGACCGTTGCTTACTTTGACGGGCAATACCCGACGCCGTTATACGACTATGAAGCAGGATACTTAGCGTCGTTACACAAGCAGCAAAGAATGATGGGGGATGCGTGGAATGAATAGGTACCAAGAAGCGGGCGTCGACGTTACTGCCGGATATGAGATGGTGCGGCGAATTCAAGAAAGCATTGCCTCGACTCAGCGGCCCGGAGCAACCGGTCAGGTGGGCAGTTTTGGGGGGACGTTTGATCTCGAAACACTTCACGTTAAACATCCAGTACTTGTTGCCGGAACAGATGGCGTGGGAACGAAGCTTCTCGTTGCTCAGCGGATGCACGAGTACGAAACCATCGGAATTGATTGTGTAGCAATGTGCGTGAATGATATCGTGGCACAGGGAGCGGCGCCGTTGTTTTTCCTTGATTACATTGCAACGGGGAAAATGGATCCCGAAGCCATGGCCGCCGTTGTAAAGGGAGTTGCCACCGGATGTCGACAGGCTAAAGCAGCTATTATTGGCGGGGAAACCGCTGAAATGCCAGATATGTATCCCGCCGATGAATACGACCTTGCGGGGTTTGCCGTGGGAGTTGCTGAGCGGGCCGAGCTCTTAACAACGGATGGTCCCCAGGAAGGTGACGTGTTATTGGGATTACGGTCAAGCGGACTGCACTCCAATGGCTATTCCCTTGTACGCCAGATCCTGTTTAAGGATCACCACGTTGATTTACAGGATCATCCGGCTGAGCTTGAAGGGTTACCCTTGGGAAACGCGCTGTTACAGCCCACGCGGATTTATGTGCGTAAGGTCATGCCGTTAGTTCGACAGCACCTGGTTCACGGGATGAGCCACATTACGGGAGGCGGGTTAATCGAAAACGTCCCGCGGATGTTTGGTGACCAGTTACAGGCGGTTATTGATGAGACAACCATTCCGGTACCGGGGTTAATTCGCTACCTAATTCGGGTTGGGAAGCTGGCGTTGGATGATTGTTGGCAGACTTTCAATATGGGGGTTGGTATGGTACTGGCAGTGGCCCCAGAAAACGTGGTGGCAGCCAAACAGCAACTCAGGTTGGCAGGCGAAGAACCACTCCAAATTGGCCAACTACGGGCACGGCCAGCGCAGGACGCCCCCCAGATTGTGATTCAGTAGGGGGTGAGTGAATGCGCGTTGCAATTTTTGCATCAGGAAACGGGACAAACTTTGAGGTGCTGGCAAAGCAGTTTCAAGGTAAGCAGATTCCAGGAACCCTAGCACTCTTATTTTGTGATCACCCGAACGCGCCGGTCGTCCAGCGGGCGCGTCGGTTGAACGTGCCGGTGGTAACTTTTACCGTTAAGGAGTGCGGGGGAAAGCAGGCCTATGAAGAACGGATCGCGACGGTATTGGCTGATTACCAAATTGATTTCATTGCTCTTGCAGGGTATATGCGGGTAGTTGGTGCGCCAATTTTAACGCGGTATGAGGGCCGAATTATTAACCTGCACCCGGCTATGTTACCGGATTATCAGGGGCTTCACGCTATTGAGCGGTCGTTTGCGGACCGGTCACCCCGGACTGGGGTGACGCTTCACTACATTGATGCGGGGCTTGATACCGGGCCAATTATCCAGCAGGAACACGTTCCGGTTCAGGATAATGATACTGAAGAGACGTTTGAGCAGCGAATTCATGAGTGTGAGCACCGGCTCTATCCGCAGGTGTTAGCACGGGTGTTGGCAACTAAAATGAAGGAGGATAATTAAATGAAGCGAGCATTAGTAAGTGTATCAGATAAGGAAAACCTTGTTCCTTTTGTGAAGGGATTGGTCGAAAACGGATTTGAGATTGTGTCAACGGGGGGCACAAAGCGGGTGTTGGACGAAGCAGGCATTCAGACAATTAGCGTTGAGGATGTTACTGGGTTCCCAGAAATTCTCGATGGGCGGGTTAAGACTTTAAACCCGTACATTCATGGAGGTCTCCTTGCCCGGCGTGACTTACCGGCCCATATGGCAACCTTGAAGGAACATCAGATTACGCCGATTGACCTGGTGTGTGTTAACCTATACCCATTCAAGGAAACAATTGAAAAACCGGGAGTTACGCTGGCCGAAGCAATCGAAAACATTGATATCGGGGGCCCAAGTATGGTACGGTCGGCGGCTAAGAATTACCACGATGTAACCGTAGTGGTTGACCGGGCAGATTATGATGACGTCTTAGCTGAACTTTCTGCTAACGGGGAAACATCGCTTGAGTTGCGGGCCCGGTTAGCCGCCAAGGCGTTCCGGCATACGGCTGCATATGATACGTTGATTTCTACTTACCTGACGGAGCAGGTCGGGGAGACCAAACCGGAGAAATTATCATTAACCTATGATCTCCAGCAGGAGATGCGGTACGGGGAAAACAGTCACCAGGATGCTCTGTTCTACCGGGACGCATTACCTAAGGGGTACTCACTTGCTAGTGCCAAGCAGCTTAACGGAAAGCAGTTGTCTTACAACAATATTAAGGACGCAGACGCTGCCATTCGGATTGCGCGTGATTTCCAAGATGAGCCAACAGCAATCGGATTGAAGCACATGAATCCGTGTGGTATTGGACACGGACGGACGATTGAGGAAGCTTGGGACCGGGCATACGCAGGCGATCCGGTATCCATCTTCGGTGGGGTAGTTGTCTTGAACCGGGAAGTAGATGCGGCAACGGCAACGAAACTCCACAAAATTTTCCTGGAAATTATCATTGCGCCATCATACTCAGACGAAGCCCTGAAGATTTTAACTACTAAGAAAAAGAACTTACGTCTGTTACAGCTTGACTTTGATAAGATTAACGAGCAGCCGGCGAAGGAAGTTGTTTCTGTACTGGGCGGGGTGCTTGTCCAGGACCAGGATATTCTAGCTGAGGATCCGCACACGTGGACGGTGGCTACTAAGAAGCAGCCGACAGAGGAGCAGTTAAAGACCATGTTGTTTGCCTGGAAGACGGTTAAGCACGTCAAGTCGAATGCGATTGTAGTGGCAAACCCGGAGCGCACGTTAGGTGTGGGAGCTGGTCAGCCAAACCGGGTTGACGCGGCTAAACTAGCTGTCAACCATGCAGGAGACGCGATTGATGAAACGGCGGTTCTTGCAAGTGATGCCTTCTTCCCGTACAGTGACAGCGTTGAATACGCCGTTAAGCATGGTATTAAGGCTATCGTTCAGCCAGGCGGTTCCATCCGGGATCAGGAATCGATTGATATGGCTGATAAATATGGCGTTACGATGGTAATGACTGGCGTGCGGCACTTCCGGCACTAAGCGGAGGATGATGAAAGTGGGAAAATTACACCTGTTAGTGATTGGAGGCGGCGCGCGAGAACACGCCATTGCCAAGGAATTGCAGCATAGTCCCCAGGTAGCGCAGGTATACTGTGCTCCGGGGAACCCCGGAATGACGGTTGATGGAATCCGACCGGTAGCAATTGAAGAAAACGACTTTGATGGGTTAATTACCTTTGTGCAGGATCACGCCATTGATTGGACGGTGGTTGGGCCAGAAGATGCTTTATGCGCGGGAATTGTTGACCGTTTTCACGCCGCGGGTCTTAAAATTTTAGGGCCAACTGCGGAGGCTGCTCAATTGGAAGGCTCCAAGGAGTTTGCCCTTAAATTTATGCACCAACATCATGTTCCCACAGCCCAGTACCATGCGTATACCGATTTAGCAGCGGCGAAGGCGGGACTGGCAGAATTTGCCCTGCCTGTTGTTATTAAGGCGGATGGACTTGCCGGGGGAAAGGGCGTAACGATTGCCCAAACCGCGACTGAAGCTGAGCAGCAGCTGGAGGAGCATTTTGCTCACGGCGACCAAAAAGTGGTCTTAGAGGAGTACCTTGCTGGTCCGGAGTATTCGCTCTTCTTACTGGTTAACGGGAATGAGTACTGCCTATTACCGTTAGCGCAGGACCATAAGCGGGCCTTTGATGGTGATCAGGGGCCAAATACCGGAGGAATGGGGGCGTACAGTCCGCTTCCTCAGTTACAACCGGATATTGTTCGGACAATGAAGGCGGAGGTTGTAACCCCAACAATTGCAGGGCTAGTAGCCGAAGGGTTTGACTACCACGGCATTCTGTACATTGGTGCGGTTCTAACACGTGATGGTGCGAAGGTTATCGAGTACAATGTCCGGCTGGGTGACCCGGAAACGCAGGTCATTCTTCCACGGATTGAAACGGATCTCGTTGATCTGTTTGCTGCGGCAATCAATGGGACGACACTTCCGTCAATTACGGTGAGCACCGATGCCTATTTGGGAATTACGTTGGCAGCAAACGGGTACCCGCAAAGTCCGGTGCACGGGCAAACGCTACCGGCTTTTCCGCAGAATACAGATGTAACCCTTGATTATGCAAACGTCGCTGGTAAACCGGGAACATTGACGGGTGCTGGTGGACGGTTGGTAACTGTGATTGGTCACGGTCCTGATGTAATGACAGCTCAAAAACGAGCGTACGCTTACCTTGATAAATTGACGTGTCCGCAGTGCTTCTATCGGAAGGACATTGGATTCCGGGCAACCGGAAAGACAATGGAATAGGACAAGAATGGTCAGTAATGAAAAAACGGTGTTTTCCCTTTGAGGAGACACCGTTTTTTTGTTAGGTTAATGTGAATTTAAATGTTAAGAAGCTCTTCTGGATCATCAATCAAGTAATCTGGGTGCTCCCGCTTAAGGTTGTCAATGCTGAACGCTGCCCACGTACATCCACAGGTGTGGACACCAGCTGCGTTGCCCATTTGCAAATCGTATTTGGCATCCCCAATCATGACGGATTCATCCGCCTTTAAGTGGTACTCATTTAAAATTTTCAAAACGCCATCCGGTGCCGGCTTAAAGTGGGTTACATTATCCGAACCAACTGTTCCCGCAAAGTATTGCGCTAACCCAAATTTTTGAAGGCCTAGCGCAAGCGAGTGGGAATTTTTGCTGGTAACGATGAATAACTGGTGACCATGTTGTTGAAGTTTGGCGAGGGTGGCTTTCATGTGTGGGAAAACGGTGGTTAACTCGAATTCGTGTGCTCGGTAAGCCTTGCGGAAGATGGCGCACGCGCGGTCATAATCGGCAGGACTGAACGTCTTCCCCGCTTTTTTTACCATATCAGGTACCATCGCCTCCAGGGGAATTCCCATATAATTGAGAATTACATCGTTGGTGGGAACGGGGAGGCCAATCTTTTGACACATTGTCCGGGTACTGTTTAGGACTGCTTGGCGGGAGTCCACGATGGTTCCGTCAAAATCAAAAAGGTAGTTTTGCATAGTTAGTAAGCTCCTTTCGAGGCTTGTTTTTTTGCGGCAAGACTAATGATTACGATGATTAAGTTAACAACTGCCATTATCGCTGTCACCATAAATACGGTGGCGTACGGGAAGTGACCGGCAACGATTGAGCCAATCATTGGGCCAATGATACTCCCAATGGCCTGAAAAGATTGCATGTAACTGAATATCCGACTGACCACGGCGTTAGGGCTGTTTAGCATTACAATCGTTTGGGTCAGTGGTAATAAAGCCGCATCTGAAATCCCAATAAGGAACCGGCAGATTCCGAGGGTGTACACCGAGTGAACAAAACTGGTTGCGGTAAACACACAACTGCAGAAAATTAGTCCAGAAATCAATACCTTATCGGCACCCACCTTATCGCCTAGAGCTCCCAGACGGTTAGCCGTAAAAATCGTGGCAAACCCGGGAAGGGCGGTGATGATGCCACTAGCAAGGGAAACGTCACCGTGGTGGTGCATAAGTTGCTGAACAAAGAGGCTGATGATGGGGTTAATCGCCTTAGTGGCGGCCATTACTAGCATTGTTGTGATAAACATTGCAATGATTAATCCAGGGTGCTCAAGTTGTTTCATCGCAGAGCCGTGCTGGGTGGAATCCGTTGCTGGAAGAGGCTTGAAATCTTCGTGTACGCAGAAAAGAGCGAGCAAGCTTGCCACCAACATAATGGCCCCAAAAACATAGAATGTCATTCGGTAACCGGCGATACTTGCAATGATTCCCCCGATGATTGGTCCGGTTAGCTGGCCGCCTACCCGGCCGGTGGTGAGAATTCCCATCGCTTTTCCGCCGAAATCATCCGGGGCTTCGCTGGCAATGAGTGCCTGGGAATTACTGTTGTATCCCGAAAAACATCCGTATAAAAAGCGCCAAAAGAGTAGCCACCAGATATTTGGGACCGTTCCACACAGGAACCCGATAATGCACATGCCAAACCCGGACCGCAGAATCATTGGTTTGCGGCCGGTGCGATCAGCTAATTTTCCCCATAACGGGGACACAATGGCCTGACTAATAAATGAAATGGCGTACGCTAGCCCCGCGTAAAAGGTAAGTTGAACGCGAGAAAAGTGGGCAAGTTGACCGATGAAAAGTGGTAGGAACGGGAGACTCATACTAAACCCTGTTCCTGAAACGAAGTCCCCAAAAGCAAGAACGTACAAATTTTTACGCCATTGGGGAAGTGCCCGGTGTTGCATTAGAATCCTTCCTAACTGATTTTTAGTAATCATCCCTATTATACCGTACCGTAAAATTGGGGAAAAGGTAGGATTCTATTCATCAATTCGGATAAATTGCTGTTGATCAAAATCGTATACGCCTTGATCGGTTAGTTTAAGGGTTGGGATAACTGGAAGAGCGAGGAACGATAGGGTAAGAAACGGATCAAAGTTAAGCGGAGCACTCAATTGTTGGTATGCCGCAGTAACGGTGTGTAATTGGGCAGCCGCTTTTTCAGCGGGAGCTGTAGTCATAAGTCCCGCAACGGGCAGAGGCATACTGGCAACCTCTTGTTCGTGGTTGAAGATGGTGATTCCCCCGCCAATTTGGCACAGGTGGTGAATGGCAGCGATCATATCAGCATCGTTCGTCCCGAGTGCGATGATGTTGTGGGAATCATGCGCAATCGACATTGCAACGGCACCGTGGCGAAGATGCATGCCCTTAACAACGGCTACTCCGACCGTTCCGCGGGCATGATGTCGTTCTACTACCGCGAGTTTTAGTTGGTCCTTTTGGGGGTTAGGAACAAAAATCCCATTCTTGAGGGTGACTTGTTCCACGCTCGTTGTCGTTTCAATGTGGTTAGGCTGAACGGTGATGACCTTAACCCGATCACGCTTAAGGGACAGTGTAAGTTGGATGGGGTCAAACTTAGCGTGCATGGTATTGGAAGTTGGCTGGGAATGCGGTGCCGTAATGGTTGGATCAAGGATGCCCGCTTTGATTACGTGGGCAACCTGGCAGGTAGTAGCAGAGTCGAGGATAACGAGGTCTGCTTGCTGGTTAGGAATTAGGGCACCCCGATCGGTGAGATGGTGAGCTTGGGCGGCGTTGTAGCTTGCCATTACGTATGCGGTGGCGGGGTTAATCCCGTGATGGATGGCGCGTTTAATGCAGTAGTTAATCCCACCTTCGTCTAGGAGGGTGGTTATTAGTTTATCATCGGTACAAAATGCACACCGTTGAGCGTTAGCAGGGGTCACAACTGAAATTAGGTTTTCTAAATCCCGTTCAACGGTTCCTTCACGTAAGAAGAGGAACATCCCCGCATTAATTCGGTCTTGGGCCTGAGCAACGGTCATACATTCGTGGTCGGTAGTGATTCCGTTTTGAACAAGAACGTCAAGTTGTTCCCGGGTTAATCCCGCTCCGTGGCCGTCTGCTTGCCGGTGAGCAGTGCGGCAATCCTGGAGTTTAGTCATCATATCGGGATTATGCTGGGCAACGGCGGGATAGTCCATTACCTCAGAGAGTCCCCCAACCGTGGGATTAGCATAATAGGGTTTGAGGTCTTTAGCTGTTAGGGTGGTGCCGTTGTGCTCAAAGGGAGCGCACGGAACGCACGACGGTAACATGGTGATGATATCAAGGGGAACCTGGCCGGCGTCTTGAAGCATGAAGTCAAGGCCAGTTGTGCCGCAGACGTTTGCAATTTCGTGGGGATCTGTCACGATGGTAGTGGTCCCTTGGGGAAGAAGGACGCGTGCTAGTTCATGCGGAACGAGGAGCGAACTTTCAATATGGACGTGGGCGTCAATAAACCCCGGGACGACGTATTGGTTGGTGGCGTTAATGGTTGTTTTGGCGGTATATTCACCAGAGTGTTCTCCCGTGGCGATAATGGTTCCGTTATTAATCCATAGGGTGTTTGGTTCGAACGCCCGGTTAAAGACGTTGAGCACGTGGTTGCTGGTAACGCAGAGGTCAACGGTTTGCATTATAAGGACTCCTTTATCCGATTAATTATGATGAAAATTCCGTAATGTATTCGTAGATATTGTCAATTAGTATCGGCCGTCCGTGTTTTTTTGTCAAGGTTTAAATTAAAAACCGAACAGTTAGTTATTCAAGGATAACAAAGGGACCGTAACTTTTCGTTACGGTCCCCAATTTATCTGTGTTTAATTTGGGCGACGGCACGTCCACTTCATAAGGAAGTAGAACGGAATTGCTATTACCAAACCGCCAAAGCCCCAAATTAACTCGTGGAGGGTTGCCTGCATGAGTAACCAAATACTTACCACAATGGCAATGAGCGGAATAATTGGTCCACCGGGAATCTTAAACGGTCGGGACGCATCCTTCATTGTGCGGCGAAATACCAAAATAGCTAAGCACGTTGGCAGGTACTGGGCAAACCGGGAAACCACGCTGATTGCGGCAAGGGTTGTAAATGATCCCGAAAGGGCAATCGGCAAGGTAATGATTCCCGTGATAATAATTGCCCAATATTCTACCCCGTATCGGTTACGTTTTAGTATGAAGCGGGGGAGGAGGTTATCATTCGCGAGTGCCACCGCACACCGAGGCGTGATAAATGACGAAGCAATGTTGATGCCCCCGATGGAAATCAACTCACCCGCAGCAACCAGAGCAAATCCTCCTCGTCCAAGGAAATGTTCCATGGCGGTCTGAACGGGCGCTGTTGCGGTTGCAAGGTGGTTTCCAAGGACCCCGATGGCAACAACCTGAATGAGAAGGTAAAAGATAGACACAACCCCCATTACCATTAAAATCGCGCGGGGGAGTGTCTTTTGAGGATTATGCATATCTTCTGCGGCGACTGCGATGGCTTCAAAGCCCGTAAACGCGTAAAAAATTACCAAGCACGCCGCTCCAAAGCCATGGCTTGTTGTAGGAATGGGCGTTGCAGGATGGAAGTTTTTCCCGTGTACGAAAAAGAAGCCAACGATAATAAAGATAACTAGTGGGACGAGTTTTCCAATCGAAGCAAGGTTGTTGATGATTTTGGACGAATTAACGCCGCACAGGTTAATGAGGGTAAGTCCGACAATGATAACGGTCATCACGATGATTTGGGCTGCCCGGGAACTGCATGCCGGGAAAATTTGTCCTAGCGCCGTTGCAAACCCGTTTGCCATGGTTGCCCAGGCAATCATGCTGACAATCCACTTAATGAATCCCACTTCAAATCCCGCGAAGTCGCCGAAGGCCGCGCGGGTATAGACGTATGGCCCACCATCTTTCGAAAAAAGGCCTGCCGCTTCCGCGAAGCACAACGCAATCGTAATTACGAGGAGGGCATCGAAGATAAAAACAAAGATACTTTTTGTTCCCACAAGAGCATAGGCCTTATTGGGAAGCAGGAAAATTCCCGAACCAATAATAGCGTTTACTCCGAGAAGAATAATACTGAGTAAGCCTAGTTTATTTTTGTGTGTTGCCATTAAATCAGTCCTCTCATTTAAATAATTATGCGATAAAAGGCAGTTTATGCCTTTTCCATGAATGCCTTAAAAAGTTGTTGTGCTTGGTGATGCGTTCGGTGCAGCATTTCCGGGTGAAACTGGACAGCAACTTCGAAACCGTCGTAAGCAAAGTTACTAAATCCTTCTACTACACCATCAGGAGCAGTGATGCCGACTTGTAAATCAGCGCCAAGTTCACCAATAACCTGGTGATGGAATGAGTTCACCGTAAATTCACGCTGATCAAAGATGGAAGCAAACGGACTATCGGCACTGACTCGCACCGAGTGAGTTGGCAACGTTGGTTGGTTTGGTTGTGCATGCCGAATGAGTTCATGGTCGGCGTAACTCAAATCCTGAATAATTGTTCCGCCATGATAAACATTAAGAATCTGCGCGCCCCGACAGATTCCTAAAATTGGAAGGTGGCGTTGTTCAGCCTCCTTAATTAATTGGAGTTCAAACTGATCACGATCCGGGAAAGTCGGTCCACATTTTTGGCGGGGTTGTTCACCGTATTCGAGGGGGTTAACGTCTTGTCCCCCACTTAAAATTAATCCGTCGAGGTGGGCGACCTGAGCACTAATTACCGCCGGGTTAGTGGTGACCGGGATAATTACTGGAGTACCACCCGCTTGGACAACGCTATCAATGTAATCATCATTAACGTAGGAGCGGTGGTATCCCGGAAACATTCCGTCTGGATCAGTAATCCAACTGCCGGAAACACCAATTAATTTATTCGTCATTGTAAAACCCTCCAATCAAGCTTACAAAATATAAGTTAATTCTATGTGACTCATTTTTTGAGTGTAAATTAAAATTTTTTATGATGATATAGTTGCCCGAGTTGTCCCCGAAATTCGTCTTGATAACGACGAACGTCGTATCCTGGGAGGATGGTATAGTCGACCTGTTCGCCATGTTCGCTTTGGTCCAAACCACGTTGTTCAGCTTGTTTGCTAACCCGCATTGGTATAAACCGGGCAAGGAGAAGGGCAAGTCCACTCGCTACTATTGTAACAAAGAGGATGGTGGCAATCGTTCCAAATGCCTGGACTCCTAAGAGGTGCCAACCACCCCCGTAAAGAAGCCCGTTAGCAGGAATGTGTGGGTTAACTGTTCGGGTAGCGAAAATACCGGTTAAAATAGACCCGCAAATTCCGGCAACGCCATGGCACCCGAACGCATCAAGGGGATCGTCGATTGGGAGGAACCGTTTGCCCCAGTTAATAAAGGTAAAACTTGCACACGTACACAAAAATCCAATGAAAAGGGCGCCGGTGGTTGAAACGTAACCGGCGGCCGGGGTAATGCCGACAAGGCCACAGAGGGTGCCGGTACAGGTACCGACGAGGGTTGGATGGCCATGTGTAATAATTTCTAACACCATCCACGTAGTAATGGCACCAGCGGTAGCTACCGTTGTTGTAAGAATCGCCTGCAGCGCCACGGAGGTGATTCCCAGGGCAGCGCCGGCGTTAAAGCCATACCACCCAATCCATAAGATGGATGTTCCTAAAAGAATCCATGGTAGATTGTAATGTTGATGAATGGCGGGAAGGCGCCGACCGAGAATGACGGAAAGGACAAGGGAAGTAATTCCCGCGTTAATGTGGACGACAGTCCCCCCAGCAAAGTCGAGGAGACCGGTACGGGCGAGAAGACCGTGTGGGGTCCAAACCATGTGCACAAGTGGATAGTACACTAAAAATGTCCAGGCACATAAAAAAAGTAGAAAATAATTAAACCGCATGCGCCCCACAACCGCGCCAACGAAAAGGGCGGGAGTAATGAGGGCAAACATTAATTGGAAGAGTAGGTAGCTTACCATGGGAATGTGGGTTGTCGCGGTTGAACGCATGAAGTTCACACCGTGAAGGAGCAGATGGTGGACACTGCCGATGATGCCAGCAATATTGGGCCCAAAACAGAGTTCATACCCGCACGTTATGAATAAAAGAACGGCAATTCCACAGATGATAAAAACAGAAAGCATTGTATTAACAACGTTTTTGGGGCTGACTAAGCCGCCATAAAAAAACGCCAGCCCCGGAGTCATCCAGAAAACAAGGATGGTGGCACTAAGGACGAACGCCGTATTAGCAATATTAATCATAAGGAAACTCCTTTGGATTTCGTATATTAGATATTCTAACATAAAAGCGAGTAAATGGCCCCTAATTGCGCCTATTTTTAATGCGTGGTATGCTAAACACCGATTGATATAGTAAGAGAGGAAATTGAATTGATTAGTAAACAAACATGGAAACGGATGGTTCGGTGGGGGAGCTGCCTGGTTGGTGCAGTGGTGATTGCCATTATCGTGGCAGATTTATATTTCTTCCACGTTGCGTTTGTTCCGGCAAAAAAGGATTTTCTTGAAAGGCCGCTTCCCCTTAAACCCGGGACAGCATTGTATCACCAACGATTGTGGTACCATGATACTCCTAAACAGCATTGGACAATGGAATCAGCAAGCGGGCACTATCGTCTGGATGCGAGTTATATTCCGGCGGCCCATTCTAATAAAGCGGTGTTAATTTGCCATGGCTACATGCAAAATAAGAATGATATGGGGGCTTACGCGGCCATGTTCCATCAGTTAGGTTACAATGTTTTGCTGCCAGATGCCCGCGGAATGGGTGATAGCCAAGGGAAATACGTGGGGTTTGGTTGGCCGGAACGGTATGACGAGCGAAAGTGGATGAAGCGGTTAGTCCACCATCTTGGACCACACGTTAAAATTGTGATGTTTGGGGTCAGCATGGGCGGAGCAACCACGATGATGACTAGTGGCATTCAGCTGCCTAAGCAGTGTGTTGCAATGATTGAGGATTGTGGGTACACCAGCGTTAAGGCTGAAATTACGCATGAAGCAAAGGACATGTACCACATGCCTGTTGTTCCGCGCTGGCCATTGATTCCAGTTTTAAGTCTGATGGTAAAATTACGAATTGGATACTTTATGGGTGAGGCGAGCTCAATTCGGATGTTATACCATAACCATCGTCCTATGCTCTTTATTCATGGGGCGAGGGATACGTTTGTTCCAACGTGGATGGTTTATCAAAATTACCAGGCGGATCGGGGACCAAAAGAGTTGTGGATTTGCCCTGATGCCAACCATGCACATTCATACCGGACCCACCCTAAGGAATATGAGTACCATGTGCGGCAATTTTTGAATAGGTATGTACGTTAATGATTTTGGAGAAGGCTGTGACTTAGGTCACAGCCTTCTTGCTACTTTTGTGTAGTTCGGTGTCAAGATAAACGAGCTGAATGAAAGTGGCGTTCCGTTGTTTTATTTTAACTAATTCAAACTAAGGCTAATGAGTGAAGTGAATATGGGTAGATCACTGAATCATTATTTTGTAATTAAGGTAGTGTGTAATTTGCGGTACTCGTTTTTTTGTTTTAATCGGTTCACCCGGGTGGACCAAAAAATAATTTGAAATAATTTTTAATTTCACAAAACAAGAAATGAATTTTGCAAAATAAAAATCATGAGACGGGGTTAATCGCTTTTAATTGCCGTTGATTCGGCGTTTATAGTTGCTATTTAACGCAAAGATTGTGAAAACTATTATTGTGTATTCGCATACAAACATCGTCAATTAAGCATTTCCGGAAAATAACAAAGCCCTTTTTATTTCACAAGCATTGTGATTTGCGCTATAACAAAAAGCGAAAGGAGATGCATTCCGCATGGCAGAAGATGAAATTTTGAAAATGCATGGGGGTGCTAAACCCGGAGTTTTAAGTATGGAACCCCGGTTTGATGTCACTAGTAAGGCTGATCTTGGAAAGGCCTATACACCAGGAGTAGCTGAGATTGCAAAGTTAATTCAGGCTCATCCGGAAGCAAAAGCCAAGTACACAATGAGCGGGAAGCTGGTTGCCATCGTAACGGATGGGACGGCGGTTCTTGGTTTGGGGAACACTGGTCAAGCTGGTGGATTGCCAATTATCGAAGGCAAGGCTTTGTTGTATAAGGATCTTGCTGGGGTTGATGCGGTGCCGTTAGCGCTGAATCAGGTTCCAGTTGATGAATTGGTGACGACGTTAAAGAACATTTCAACGTCGTTTGCCGGGTTCCATCTAGAAGATATTGCGGCGCCGCGATGCTTCGAATTGGAGGAAAAACTTGCTCAGGCAGTTGATATTCCGGTTTACCATGATGACCAGGAAGGAACGGCAATCGTTGTACTTGCTGCTTTAATGAATGCCGCTCAGGTTGTTGGGAAGAATCTGAAAGATTTACGGGTTCTTGTAAATGGAGTTGGAGCTTCTGGTTACGCGACTGCTAAGTTATTGATGGACGCCGGAATTATGAACATCACATTAGTTGATGTTGACGGGCCAGTTACGGCAGACGATGATCGGTTCAATTCATTTCAGCGGGCATTGGCTAAACGAAGCGCAGTAACAAAGCGCTTTACGTCATTGGATGATGCTATCGAAAACCAAGATGTCTTTATTGGTTTATCCGTTGGCGATATTTTGACGGCTGATCAGATTAAGAAGATGGCTGATAAGCCGATCGTCTTTGCACTGGCAAACCCGCGGCCGGAAATTGATCCGCAGGTTGCTCACGATGCAGGAGTGGCTGTAATGGCAACGGGTTCGAGTCAATATCCGAATCAAGTAAACAATGTGTTGGTCTTTCCGGGACTATTCCGGGGATTACTTCGTTCAGGCATTAAAAAGGTTACCCCAGAACTTGAGGTTGCCGTTGCGCGTGGATTAAGTGCGCTGGTTGCTCAACCACAGACGGAAGAAATTATTCCAGGTGTCTTTGATAGTAAAGTGGTTGACACCGTAACGCAGGCTGTTATTCAGTTTGCACACTAAAACATGTGGGCTCTGCCCGGGCTAAGAGAGAAAAATTCTATTAAGGAAGTGACCTTAAATGGGTGTTTTTTGGACATCAATTCAAAGTGTTTTATCAATTGTAATTATGATGGCAGTGGGATACTTCTGCCGGGCGAAGGGTTGGTTTGGTGACAAATTCTCTAAGGGACTCTCTCAGGTTATCATGAAGATTGCGTTACCTTGCGCTATCTTCATGTCAATGTTGCAACGGTTTCACCTTAATCAGTTACGAAGCCTTTCAAAGGGATTAATTTACACGATCCTTGCAATCTTGATTGGCTATGTAATCAGTTGGATTGTTGTGCGGATTTTTAAGATTCCACGGGGTCGGCGGGGATTAATGATGACCGGAATTAACGGTGCTAATACTGTTTTCATTGGGTTACCCTTAAACGTTGCTTTGTTCGGAAACGTTTCAATTCCGTATCTACTGGTTTACTACATTGTTAACACGATTATTATTTGGACACTTGGTGTTTGGGTTATCGCTGCTGACGATCCAACAACGGAACAAGGAAAGGCGCACATCGACTGGAAGCACTTCTTACCAGCACCGATTTGGGGCTTCATCATTGCGCTGCCGTTCTTATTATGGATGCCCAATGCTGCAACGCAATTACCGCCGTTTATTACGCGGACATTGACGGATATTGGTGGGCTTGTTACGCCATTATCATTGATGTACATCGGGATTATGTTACGGGACTTTGGAATCAGCAATATTCGCTTTACGAAGAGCTTAAACTTATCGTTGGTTGGGCGGTTCATCGTATCACCGTTAATCATGTTTGCGATTATTACGATCGGGCTACATGCTGGAATTACGTTAACGCCGATTTTCCACAAGACGTTAATTATTCAGGCCGCCACTCCGTCACTTGCTGTGCTACCGATCTTAGCTGATCAGTATCATGGTGATGTTAAGTTCGCGACGAACTTGGTTGTGGCAACATCTGTGTTATTCGTGGTTGTTGTGCCAGTTATTATGTTGATGATGAGTTATCTTTAATTAAAAATTAAATGAAGGGATGAATTTAAATGGCTAAGATTACGGTTATTGATTATTTAATCGAACGTCTTCACGAGATTGGCGTTGATGATATTTTTGGGGTGCCAGGAGATTATAACCTGTCATTTTTGGATGACGTTGAAAAGAGTGATCAAGTTAACTGGATCGGCGATTGTAATGAATTGAACGCAGCTTATGCAGCTGACGGATATGCCCGGAAGAAGGGTGTCGGGGCTTTGATTACCACATTTGATGTTGGTGAATTAAGTGCTTTGAACGGGGTTGCTGGAAGTTATGCTGAACACATTCCAGTGATTGCTATTACTGGAGCCCCAACGACGAAGGTTCAGGAAAACAAGATGCTGATGCACCATACGGATGCTACGGGAAACTTCAAGCGTTCATACCGGGCATACAAGCAGTTTACGGAGGCTCAAGCACTGTTAGGCTTTGAAAATGCTGGGCGGGAGATTGACCGCGTCTTAACGACGGCGATTATTAAGAGTCGGCCGGTTTACATCTCATTACCACTAGATGTTGCTCACAGTAAAATTGATGCTCCGGCTGAACCGTTGAACTTAACGGTTGAAAATACCGACCACACGGAACGGGTCGCCCAACGACTTGCTGATGAATTGAAGAAGGCTAAAAAACCAGTTATTCTTGCTGGGAACGAAATTATGACGTTCCGGGCACGGGAAGCCTTTGAAAAGATGATTAATCAGTTGCACCTGCCAGTAGCAACCGTTTTGTTAGGAAAGTCATCAATCAACGAAGAAAACCCATACTTCATCGGAACGTACTATCCACAGTATGGTGATAAGCGGGTTTTGAATTACGTCAATGAAAGTGACCTCGTTGTTATCTTTGGAAGTAAGTTAATTGACGTTAACACTGGAAGTTTTACCCAGTGCTTCACCCAGGATCATACCGTTGTTTTAAATTCGGATAATACGGATTTCTTCGGTACGAAGAGCCGGGGAGTTAACATCAATAACCTGATTGCTGATGTTACTAAGAAGGCAACACCGTTCGACTTTGATAGTACCGGATTACAAAACGTTGAGCCGGACGTTAAGTACGAGGACAATGACGACGCTGAGTTGAACCTTGGTCAGTACATGTACGCTTTTAAGAACTTTATGCAGCCAAACGACACGATTTATACTGAAACGGGAACGTCACAGTATGGGTTGTCATTTATGAATCTGCGTGAAGGCACGGACTTCCAGGCACAACCGCTGTGGGGTTCAATTGGGTATACTCTGCCAGCTGTCCTGGGAAGTCAGATCGCTGATCCGGAAGGACGGCACATCTTATCGATTGGAGACGGTTCTGCCCAGATGACGGTTCAAGAATTAAGCCTGATTCAGCGGCACCACCTAAAGCCAATTATCTTCCTGGTGGACAACGATGGGTACACTATCGAACGGGTTATTCACGGAGCGCATGCTCAGTACAATGATATTGCTGTATGGGACTATACGAAGTTACCAACTGCGCTTGGAATTACACCGGACGTGATGGACGTAAACGTGGCAACAACGAAGGATGAATTGAATGCCGTTATGAAGGAAATCGCGGACGATCGGAGTAAGGCTCACTTCGTAATTGTTAAGACTAAGCCGTTGGACGCGCCAGAGTTAGTTAAGAAGATTGGGAAGTCAATGAGTTTGATTGATAAGTCCCATTTCTACGGTGAAGAGGATTAATTTTTAAAGATAGTTAAGAATAATTAGCAAATTAAAGAGCGCAGCTTAATTTTTAAGCTGCGCTCTTTTTTTATGCGTATTATCTTTGATATGAAAAATATAAATTATTTTTTTAATTGGTCTTTTTAGTAGCGCTCTTTTCAATGACTTTTAGTTTGTGCCCCTCGAATGTATAACCAAACCCGCGGACTGTTTTGACGTATTTAGGATGATGGGGATCTGGTTCAATCTTATCACGAAGGTGACTGATATGGATATCAACAATTCGGGATGTTCCCAAGTCGTTCCCGTAATTCCACACGCCGCGAAGGAGTTGTTCACGGGAAAGAACCTGATTTTTGTTTTTTATTAAATAAAAAAGTAGTTTAAATTCTTTGGGGGTTAATCCTAAATTTTCGTTATCTTTTAAAACCCGATAGTGATCGATATCTAATACAAGATTATCAAGTTGAAAATGTTTTGGAGATGAATGGCTGAGACTTTCAGTTTCGGACTTAGGATGGGAAGCTGGTTCCTCAGTAGTGATAACGGATTGGTGAATAAGTTTAGGCGGATTGTGGGATGTTTGGATAGTTCGGCTCCATAGGCATTGTTGCATTCGAATAATTATTTCTTCGTATTCATATGGTTGAGTAACGTAATCATCAATGTGGAGGGCAAAAAGTTGCATTTCATATTCAAGGTTTTTTGTAGTCGCTAGTGTTATGATGGGGCGATTAAAGATTGTCCGGATTTTTTTAATAAGAGGAAGGGTGGTTGTTGAAGATGCTACCGTTAAATCCCAGATAATTCCCGCAACGTGACGGTGTTTAACAAAATCTAACACTTCTTCAGGATCAGTAGTATTATAAACCATCCAGCCGTGGTCGTTACAGTAAGTATTTAGTTTCATAAATAGCGGAAGTTGTTTGGTAATTAAAATCAGCCGTTCTTTCACAAATTCCACCTCCATTAATATCTAATAAACATTATTCCATATAAACCAATAAAAACGAACGGATTTACAAAATATTTACATTGCCTTTACACGAAATTGATCCGAAGTTTACATTCCGTCAGTACATTAAGGTTAGGCCGATGAATGAAAGGAATGATAAAGGTGAAGAAGGGCAAGATCGTAAAAGGGATTTGTTTTGGCGGCCTCCTTTTACTTTTAGGCGGGTGTGCGAATCACGCCCAGAATAAAATTACCATTGTTGGTTCGACTGCGTTACAACCGTTAGTTGAAAAGGCAGCGACTGAGTTTGAAAAGGAACATGGTGGTAACCTGACCGTTCAAGGAGGAGGGTCTGGAACAGGATTAAGTCAAGTTCAGGAAGGAGCCGTTCAAGTCGGCGATTCGGATGTTTTTGCGCAACAACAAAGTGGGATTCACACAAATAAACTGGTTGATCATCGGGTTGCAGTGACGGGAATGGCTCCCATTGTTAACCGTAAAGTTAAGGTTAGTAATGTAACAATGCAACAGTTACGGGAGATTTTTACGGGAAAAATTACAAACTGGAAACAACTTGGGGGACGAAATCAAAAGATTGTAGTGATTAACCGGGCGAAGGGAAGTGGAACACGACTTACTTTTCAAAATACCGTAATGAAGGGGCAAAAAATGATGAGTGCTCAAGAGCAAGACTCTAACGGGACGGTTCAGCAGATCGTTGCAAATACACCAGGTGCAATTAGCTATATTTCTTTTTCATATCTTCAGAGTCAGGGAATTCATCCATTGAAAATTAATGGGGTGCAGCCATCTGCCAAGAACGTAATGACCAATAGGTGGAAAATTTGGTCGTATGAACATATGTACACTCGGGGAAAACCAACCGGAACGACGAAGCGTTTTCTGAAGTATATGCTTTCCTCTTCCGTTCAACACAAAATGGTGAAGGAAATGAAGTACATCAGTATTCATAACATGCAAGTAAAAAAGGACGTTAATGGTAAGGTCACTCCGGTAAGGGGGGAGCATTAAATGGATGAAATTAAACAAAAGTTATTAAGTAAATCAAGACAAACGGCGGAAGACCGATGGGGAAAACTATTATGTTTTACGTGTCTTGGGCTGATCATTGTTTTAATTGTTGCAATTTTATATTTCATTATTAACAAGGGAATTGCAACTTTTACTTTGGATCACCTAAGCCTTATTCAATTTCTTACAGGCAAACAATGGAACCCGGGGCATCATCAGGTTGGGGCGTTGCCAATGATTTTAACGTCTTTTCTAGTAACGGTTTTAGCAGCGTGTCTTGCAACTCCGTTTGCGATTGGGGTAGCCATTTTTATGACTGAATACGCTCCTAAAAAGGGAACGCAGGCACTCCGGGCAGTAACCGAACTATTGGTTGGAATCCCATCGGTTGTATATGGGTACATTGGACTAGTAGTGATTGTTCCACTAGTCCGGAGAACGATTGGTGGGACCGGATTTGGGATTTTAGCCGGAACGGTTGTTTTATTTGTCATGATTTTACCGACCGTCATTTCATTGACGGCTGACAGCCTCAAGGAGGTTCCTATTGATTATAGGCAAGCGGCTCTTTCACTGGGTGCAACAAAATGGCAGGCAATCTACAAAATTGTTTTACGCGCGGCGTTACCGGGAATTCTGACGGCGGTTATTTTTGGGATGACTCGCGCCTTTGGGGAAGCACTTGCTGTTCAAATGGTAATTGGAAATGCGGTTCTAATGCCGCGGGGATTGGGTTCACCGACAGCCACGTTGACTAGCCAATTAACTAGTCAAATGGGGAATACGGTTCTTGGAACCGTATCAAATAATGCATTGTGGTCGTTAGCGCTAGTGTTACTGGTAATGTCTCTAGCCTTTAACTTGTTAATCAGGTTAATTACCCGGAAAGGAGCGATTAAAAAATGAACCCAGAGAAAGCGAATCGTATTGCCAAAGAGGTTATTTATGGGGCGGTTGGGTTGTTACTGTTACTATTATTTTTCTTAATAGGCTATATTTTGGTTACGGGACTCCCAGGAATTTCATGGCATTTCTTAACAAGCGTTAGTCAATCTTTTAAAGCAGGGGGTGGAATTCGTGATCAAATTTTTAACTCCGTTTATATCCTCATTTTAACAACGATAATTTCATTTCCGATTGCGTTAGGAGTGGGGATTTACTTAGCCGAATATGCAAAGGATAACTGGTTCACTAGCTTGCTAAGAACAATTATTGAATTGTTAAGTTCATTACCATCGATTGTAGTAGGACTTTTTGGTTATCTTCTGTTTGTGGTGAAATTTCAAATTGGGTTTTCAATTATTTCTGGGGCAATCACCCTAACGTTCTTTAACTTGCCACTCCTAACGCGAAGTATTGAAGATGCGTTTCGCTCGGTAGCAGTTGAACAACGACAGGCCGGGGTAGCCCTGGGGATTTCAAAGTGGAAGACGATAACCGGAATTGTTTTTCCGTGTGCGCTTCCTAAAATCATCACCGGGGTCATTTTAAGTGCAGGGCGAATCTTTGGGGAAGCGGCTGCCTTGATTTATACGGCGGGGCAAAGTAATTCGACAATTAATTACGCTAATTGGAATCCGTTTTCGGCAACCAGCCCGTTAAATATTTTTCGTCCAGCAGAAACCTTAGCAGTCCATATTTGGAAGGTTAACGCCGAATCGATTTTGCCAGACGCTCATCAGGTTTCAAGCGGCTCTGCGGCAGTATTAATTATTGTGATTTTACTCTTTAATCTGAGTGCACGGTGGTTGGGAAACGTTGTTTACCGAAAAATGACGGCAACGGATAGGAGAGAGGGTTAATGAAAATTACTGAAAAATACATTAGAAAAATTGATACCCCGGTGGCGTTAAGTACTAATGAGGTAGCGGTATATTATGGAGATAAACAGGCCTTTACTGGGGGGACGATTGAATTTCCCCGGCACCGGATTACCGCGCTAATTGGTCCGTCTGGGTGTGGTAAATCAACGTTTTTACGGTCGCTTAACCGAATGAATGATGGAGTTGCGCGGGTTGAAGGACAGATTATGTACCACGGCTTGGATATAAATACCGCTGCGGTTAACGTTTATGAGCTTCGTAAGCACATCGGAATGGTGTTTCAGCACCCCAACCCCTTTTATAAATCAATTCGGGAGAATATTACGTATGCTCTTAAGTACCACGGGGTTAGGAAACAGGATGTTTTGGAGCAAAAGGTGGAAGAAAGTTTGCGCGCAGTTGCTTTATGGGATGAAGTGAAGGATTCACTTGATAAAAACGGTAGGCGGCTTTCGGGGGGGCAGCAACAACGCCTTTGCATTGCCAGGGCGATTGCGATGGAACCCGATATTTTGCTTCTTGATGAGCCAACAAGTGGGTTGGATCCAATTTCAACGCGTAAAGTGGAGAATACGCTCCAGGAATTAAAGCAACGATATACGATTATCATTGTGACGCATAACATGCAACAAGCTTCTCGAAGCAGCGATTATACCGCTTTTCTTAATTGGGGGCAAATTGTTGAATTTGATGAAACTGCGCAAATTTTCACGACGCCTCACGTTCAGATGACGGAAGATTATGTTTCGGGGAACTTTGGCTAGGAGGAATGTTAGATGCCACAAATTATTACAGCAAAAAACGTTCACCTGTATTACGGGAAGAAGGAAGCCCTCCGGGGGTTTGACATTGGTTTTAATGAAAAACAGGTTACGGCGCTGATTGGTCCATCAGGGTGTGGGAAGTCGACTTTTTTAAGATGCTTGAATCGAATGAATGATTTGATTGAAAATGTGACGATCACGGGAAGTTTCCGGTTGCATGGGGAGGATATTTATAGCCCTCGGATGAACGTTGTGAAGTTGCGGAAAGAGGTGGGAATGGTGTTTCAACAACCAAACCCTTTCCCCCTTTCGGTATATGATAATATTGCCTTTGGATTAAGGTTAAACGGGATTAAAGATAAGCAGACGATTGATCAGGAAGTTGAGGAGAGTCTTAGAAAAGCAGCCGTTTGGGATGAAGTGAAGGATAACCTTAAAACAAGTGCCCTTGCACTTTCCGGGGGGCAGCAACAACGGGTTTGTATCGCCCGGGTACTGGCTGTTCACCCGCAAGTTATTTTAATGGATGAGCCGACGAGCGCCCTTGATCCAATTTCAAATGCTCAAATTGAAGATATGCTGGTAGAATTAAAGAAGGATTATACGATTATTATCGTGACGCATAATATGCAACAGGCTGCTAGGATTTCAGATCAAACCGCATTCTTTTTAAACGGTGATTTAGTAGAGTTCGGAGAGACGAAAAAATTGTTCATGACACCGAAGGAAAAATTAACAGATGACTATCTGAACGGCCGGTTTGGTTAAGGGGGATTAAAAATGGTAAATGAAATTTTTAAGGATGAAATGAAAAAGCTGAACGGACGGTTTAACGAAATGGGGATTGATATTAGCGAGCAAATTTATCAAGCAACTAAGTCGTTTATCGACCATAACCAGCAACTGGCGGAAAAAAACATTGAACGTGACAAGGCGATTAATGATAATGAGATTGCGCTTGAAGAACGAGCATTAGATTTAATTGCATTACAGCAACCAGTTGCGCATGAATTTCGGAAAATTATCAGCATTTTAAAAGCAAGTTCCGATTTGGAGCGGATTGGTGATCATGCGGTTTTAATTGCCCGGGAAACCATTCGTTTAAAGGGAAATAACCGGATCCCGGAAATTGAAGAGTTAATTTCAGCCTTGACGGCGGATATCCGGAACATGTTAGAGCAGTCATTGGACGCTGTGATTCGTGATGATGAGAAAGCGGCGCGGAAAATTGCAGCGATGGATCCTGAAATTGACCGGCAATATTACCATATTTATCAGATGATTGTCGAAATCATGAAGCGTGAAACAAGTACGGCCGTTGCGGCAATGAGTTATTTAATGGTCACGCGAATCCTTGAGCGAATTGGTGATCATATTGTTAATTTGTGCGAATGGGTTGTGTATGAAACGACGGGAAAGATTCAGGAGTTGAATCCCGGAAAAATTAACCGGGACGAATATTTAAAAATTGAGGAACAGGAGGCCGTTACGCGGCATGAGCGTAAAAAGGCGCGGCTGAAACGGGAAAATCAGAAATAGGCATTTAAAATTAACATGAATGAAAACGGCTAATTAGGAATTAGAAGGAGGAATTATCTTAAATGAAAGTGACGGTTTCACGCGATGGATTAACGCTGCGTGGCTTTTTCGATGTTCCTGCGGGGAAAACAACGTTTGATTGTGCAGTCATTTTTCATGGATTCACGGGGAACTGTGGTCGGGAGAAGGATCGCATTGAATATCAAGCAGCCCAGACATTACTCAGTGCTGGGATGGCAGTAGCGCGGTTTGATTTTAACGGTCATGGGCAGAGTGACGGGCGACTTGAGGACATGACGGTCTTAAATGAACTGGGCGATGCACGGGCAGTGTTCCAGTTCGTCCAGCAGCAACCCGGCGTTCAGCGAATTATGCTAGTGGGCATGTCCCAGGGAGGCGTGGTTGCTAGTATGCTGGCTGGCTATTACCACGATAAGGTTGATAAGTTAGTGTTAATGTACCCGGCTGCCACGCTTAAGGATGATGCCCAGCACGGTGAAATGCAGGGGCTTCACTATGATCCCCAGCAGATTCCTGCCGTTCAAGTTTGGCATTCAAACCACGGTGATTTTTCGGTGGGGGACTTTTATTTCCGAACAGCGCAGACACTGCCGATTTATGAAGTAGCTAAGCAATACCAGGGACAAGTACTGCTCTTACACGGCGATACGGACCAGGTTGTTCCCCGGAGTGCTTCGGAAAAATACCTATCAGGATACCAGCATGCTGAGTATCACTTAATTCCAGGAGGCGATCATGGCTTTCATGCTTCTGCGGCCCGAAAAGAAGCGCTTCGGTTGCTTGAAGCGTTTGTGTGGAAGAACGAGTAGTTTAATTGCTAACTTAGTAAAAAATAAACAAGGAGTACGGGAAATTTCGTGAAATCCGTTCACTTTCCGGGGCAGTGGGAAGTAATTTCATATGAAAGAAGGTGTGCATTTCGGTTTCTGTCACCCGGAATGCAGTATTGATGGCTAGTCCACGAAATATTTTAGCCCACCGGGGAATGTCAACTTTAGCCCCCGAAAACACCATGCCAGCGTTTGAATTGCTGACCAAATACGGGGTACGGTGGCTTGAAACCGATTTAGGCATTACCAAGGATGAACACGTCGTGGTGTTGCACGATGACTACCTTGACCGGACAACTTCGGGAAGCGGGCCGTTAACGGACATCATGTTCAATG
>NZ_JBJFZV010000002.1:0-190092 GCF_045033015.1 Ligilactobacillus sp. LYQ60 | reverse complement strand
AAACTCTCATTTTGAATTCGTGACTCATTATTTATTACTAGCGAAGTTTGACTTCGTTAAATTATGTTGCTCAAAAGAGCCCTACACATTTAATTCGTCGATACTGTGTTCAGTTTTCAAAGATCTATCCTGTCACCGTGTATCGCAACGGCAACGGTTTATATAATACTGAAATTTCCTCCTGACGTCAAGCAAAATTTCCAACTTTCTTAATAATTTTTCGCGCACTTTCTTAATCAATAAAAAAGAAGGTGCAACAAAAAGTTACGCCCCCTTTTATCAAATCAAAAAATTATCCTTCGCGCGAAAAACTAAATTAAAAACCGCTGCGCGTTATTCAACCCGTTTGTTTTCACCCACACATCTTCTCTAAATGATCTACTGCATCATCATTTGATTGAATCCTTGAAGAATTCCGCCAAGCATCCCATTAAGGATAACGTATACCACAACAAAAATCACTACAGCAATCATCGTAGCAAAAATTCGGTCCATTCGCGAATCATCCTTATTCTCCGTAATTGAGGCAATAATTCCTACCATGAAGAATAGCACTGCCAACGTCAACAAAAGCGAGTTAGCAATCGTAATATACTGGCTAATCTGCGGACTTACCAGTGAACATACCGCTAATAATAGCGACAAGACCATCATCCAATTACTGTAATGGAAAACGCGGTTGATGTATGCCAAAAAGCCCTCCTGAATTCCAATAGCATACCGTTTAACAAGGTACGTCCCAATAAAGGTCACAAACATTCCGACGATTATAGCCACAAACGTGTACGCCAATATCCGCCATCCAACAATAAAGGGGGCCTTCCCGCCCGTTGTTCGTGCTTGCGTTTGCAATGCAACAACAATTGTTTCATTCAAGGTAAACGTGTAAAAAAGCGCCAAAACAACAATGTTTACGATTCCCGCTGCTGCTGGTCCATTCGTAACCTTAGCCGGGGCCTTCAATGATTGCCACAGCCATGAAAAGTATCCTTTAATCCCGATCCACACACGCCGGCCAAAACCTGGCTTTACCTGCTCTCCCTCGGCTGCGTAGGATTCAACGTCTTTCTTCTTGTCCTTTGCTGGCTTATCTGCCATCACTCTCGCTCCCTTCTAATCTCATACTCCCGATTTTAACAGATATTATGCCGAAAACATAATCATTTTTCCATCTCATCGCCTTAGCCAGATAACAAAAAGGCTGGGGCAACAACCCCAACCTTCCTTATTTCATTCACATAATTTAGTACCAAAACAAACGAACTAAGTCCCAGGTGCATCCCTTCTAGTCAATGCTTCACCACTGCAGCTTGCTGTTTTTACCGCACTCATTTGCTTCGCTTCAGCACACATTCTTTAATTACTTTTTACTTCGCATAAACTTCGCTTTAATTCCCCGACGAATTACCTGGAAGAAGGTTAATGAACGAACAATTCGATCACCGCCAATGTATTCCCGTACCGTCCGTAATGCTTCGTGCGGGTGACGAACCGCAAACGTATATGCTCCGTTCTTCCGCGTCCGAATCGTAAACCGAGGAATCCACCGTCCCTTAAACATTAAGAGAGCTACAACCACGTCGACTTCCTGCCACGGAATCTGGATAAAATCATCCAGGTTCTTTTCATTATAGTATTCAAACGCCCGATCGCCGATCATGATTTTCCCGTACGTCGGTAACCCCATAAATGAGGTTGCTTCCATCGCTAAATCAACCCTGGTATTAAGTGACTGAACCATTCTTCTCTTCCTTTCTAAGCAACACACAGGGGGTGAACCTACTGCGTCCACCTCCTGCGTAAATTAATTCATTGCTATTGTAGTAATCCGAAATAGTGACCAATAACCCCAACAACAAACAAGGCTAGAATAATCACAATCGGTGAAACCTTCTTCTTCAATAACCACATGCACAGCAGGGTTAACAACATTGCTGCTAATCCTGGCACTAACTGGTCCAACACGTTTTGCAACGTGGTAACCTTAACCGAAGAAAGCGCTCGACCCTGACCATTATTGTATAGTTCAAGAGCCTTCTGGATCCCATGACTTCCCTTCGGTAGGGAATCCCAGTTAATGTATGCGCCCTTTTGCAATGGCGTCTTAGAAACAATCGGTTTAAAATCAATCTTAACCCACCGTTCGATTAACGCCCCAATAACGAACATCCCCATAATAGATGCTCCCCGGGTAACGGTCTGCAACAAACCACCCGAAAGGTCCTTCGTAATTGCAGAACCTGCCTTATAACCAAATTCCTGGGTGTACCACATGAAGGCCATCCGGAAGAGATTCCATACTAAGAAGAACAGAATCGGGCCAAGAACGTTGCCGCTAATTGCCATGGCAGCGCACAGGGAACCAATGATTGGCCGCGCTGTAAACCAGAAAACTGGGTCACCAACCCCGGCCAGCGGGCCCATCATTCCAACCTTAACCCCGTTGATTGCGGCATCATCGACTTGACCACCAGCAGCCCGTTCTTCCTCTAGGGCCAGGTTAACCCCGAAAATTGGGGAAGCCATAAACGGTGTCGTGTTAAAGAATTCCATGTGGCGCTTTAAAGCTGCGACCTGGTCCTCCTTCTTCGTGTATAACTTCTTAAGGGCCGGTACCATGGCGTAGCAGTAACCACCATTTTGCATCCGTTCGTAGTTCCACGAACCCTGCAGGAACGTTGACCGCCACCAAACCCTTAACCGGTCTGCTTTTGATAACTTTTTACTTTCTGCTGCAAATGTATTTTCCGCCATCGTTGCTCAATCCTCCATTCTAGTAATCATCCAGGATATCGCCGAGCGGGTCACCAGTATTACTGTTCCCGCCATTGCTACCATTGCTGCTTCCACTGTTAGCTAGATTCAGGTAGATTAGTGTCAGTGCTAACCCAATTAACCCAATGGCAAGTAACGTTAACTTACTGAAGACGGCAATCACAAACCCAAGGATAAAGAACGGCCATACTTCCTTATTAGCCATCATGTTAATAACCATGGCGTACCCAACGGCTACCACCATGCCACCACCGATAGTCATTCCAGCTGATAACCAGCCCGGAATCACGTGAAGGGCAGCCCGCACACCACTGACCGGAATAACCAGTAACAGAGCAGCTGGAACCAAAATCCGGATCCCCTGCAGACAGGTTGCAACCCACTGCCAGAAGCCAATCATCCGGAAGTTGCCAGCGTTAGCCGCAGCATCCATCAAATGAGAAATAGCCACACAAATGGTCCGCACAATCATGTTCAGGAATAAACCAGCAACGGCCAACGGAACGGCAATCGCAACGGCCGTGCCCACACCGTGAATTCCTTGACCACCCTGAACCAGGATAATCGTAGAAGCAACGGATGCTAACGCAATATCAGGCGCAACGGCCGCCCCGATATTTGCCCAACCAAGAACCATCATCTGGAGCGTTCCGCCAAGAACCAGACCAGCAGTTAAGTTCCCGGTAACCAGTCCGATCAACGTACATACAACGATTGGTTGGTAAAATTCAAACTCGTCCAAAATCCCATCCATTCCGGCCAGGAACGCGATGATCAGGACCAGGATCTTCGCAATCAATGTCATGATCTGTTTTCCTCCTTAAAATATAAAATCAAATAAGTGCTTCTCTAGCATACTCCCCCTAATTGAGTATGATTATTTCTTTTCCAGTTCTTCGCGCGCCTTGTTGACCAAGCTCATCATATTTTCCGGATTATCTCCCGGAACTTTCCGAACATCAAACTGGATCCCCATTTCCTTCAACTTGTCGTACGTCTTAACGTCTTCCATGTTAAGGGATAAAACCTTGTTGACGGCGACTTTCCCTTCGGAGTGTGCCATGGACCCAATGTTTAATGTCTTGATGTCGACACCACCTTCGATTGCCTTGAGCGCATCTTCCGGCGTTTCAAATAGTAACAAAGCCTTAGTGTTCCCAAACCGCGGATCCTTGGCAACCTCAATCATCTTCTTGATCGGAATAACGTGAGCTTTAATTCCAGCTGGGGCAGCCTGCTGAATCATAGTCTTCCGCAGTTCGTCGTGAGAAACATTATCCGATACAACGATAATCCGGTCCGGGTTAATCGCCTTGGACCAAGCCGTTGCCACCTGTCCGTGAAGGAGCCGGGAGTCAATCCGGGCTAACCCAATCTTAATGTGGCCATCACCGAGAACGGTGCCTTCAGGAATTGCGCCAGTTGGCTGCTTGTGCTGCCGCTCATCCTGAGCAACAGCGCTGGCTGGCATCAAGTTTTCTGGCATGGTCTTTACGCCGTCCTTAGCAACCCCCACGATATGGGTGGCGATTTCCTTAGCGGTCGCGTCCTGCATGGTCATCCGGGCGGTGTACGCTTCGATAACCATCGGCAGGTTCATACCAGTAACGATCGCCCAATCCTTATCCTCATTTTCACCCAGGAGAATGTTTGCCTGGTTAAACGGCGTCCCACTCCAGAGGTCGATCAGGAATAAGACGTGGTCGGGATCGTCAAACGAGTTAATGGCGGCTTCCATCTTAGTGCGCACATCATCAGGGCCTTCGTTTGGCATGAGAGTGCAGGCCTTGACGTTTTGCTGATCACCAAAAATCATTGCGCCTGATTGGAAGATTCCATCAGCAAAGCCGCCATGACTGGCAAGGATAATTCCTACCATGTGTACTACCTCCTAAAAATATTATGTACCTAGCGGTACGTGAGCCACTCAAAGGAAACAATCAGACGTTAAACGAGGTGCTTTTCACTTAAGATCCGCCACAAATCCCGGGACGAATCCCGCACAACCTGTCGCAAATCCAGTTGAATTCCCCGGGCATGCATCCACCGAAAGGCCACAATGTCATTTGCATCTACGGCAACGGCGTTTGTTACCATCCGACGTCCCGCGCTGAAACTTAGTGAGCCGACATTAACGCTCCTAACGGTTATTCCTGCCTCGATCAAAAACCGGGCACTTTCAGGCGTTGCGGTGATGATCATCACCCTTACTGAAGCTAGTCGGGGATCACCGATTAGCCGTTGTGCTTGATTAACCGTTAGAACATTCACAGAAATCCCAACTGGCGCCGCCTGCTGCAGCAAAACCTGTCGGAGCGGATCATGGGCAGCCGCATCATCAACTACAAGAATTCGATCAAGCCGAAATGCTTTTGCCCAACTGGTTGTCACCTGTCCGTGAAGTAACCGACTATCAATTCGTAATAATTGAACCTGCATTGCTTTGCGGACTGGTAATCGCTTCCCGTCCCGTTAAATCTCCTTTGTAATGGCTTCCAAGGATTATCATACACCCGTTTTGAGTAAAATAGTGTATCACGCTAAGTGTATCGCTGAAAACCCCGCATTTTCCGGTAAAATAAAATAAAAAAAGCCTTGACACATATTTTATTTGTGTATCAAGGTTGTGTATTGTTTCACCTAAGACTGTTTAATTAACAACTGAACAATATAGTACTCCTCTGCCGATGCCAAACGGACATTAATTTTATCCGCTAACCAGGCTGTTGCCCGGTGAACCTGCTTCCAAGTAGCAGCTTGAACCTTCTGAGATGCTGCTAATGTCGCCGGGTCAACCGCCAACGGACTCGTCGTCAATGTTCGTTCAAGCGCTCCCGCAAGATGCATAATAATGCTCATTCGTTGAGTATTATCCAACACAATTGGCTCTGTGTACTGCTGACAATACTCCCACAAAACCGGCGTTAATTTATCAGCATTAATAAACGTAAAGTACTTCGTTAAGTACTCCTGCAATACCTCCATCGTCAACTTGGGTGATTGGTTAATAGCCGTATGCTGAGCGGAAAGCTGGCAATCGTCCTGCGTTACTTGCGCAATAAACTGCGCAGCATCCCCCTGGAGAAGGTTTTCTAAACTGATGAACGGTCGGTCCAGCGGCGGTTTCACTACCCCAGTTGCCCCAATCACGTTATACTTCGCTGTAATCGTTGCCAGCTTAGCTTGTAATCCAACTACCGATACAGGAAGAACATCAACGTCTTGTACTCCTTGGTTGGCGAGCTGTTCTTCCAATAGACGCCTGATTTTCTGGGCAGTGCCTTCTCCACTTGAGCAAATCGATAAAAGTGCCCGCGGCCGGGTATCCGTCGCATCTACAACGGCCTGCATTTTCTTAATTAACGGGCGGCCGGCCTCGTCGTTTCCCCGAAAATACCCGCGGAACTCCCGCAACTCGCCATAGATCGTGTCCAGATCAGTACCTACAAGGGCCGTTTTCCGCGCTGCTTCCAGCACCATTGCCGTTGTTACCATGTTAATGGTGCGCACTTCGATGCCCGTTTCGGTTGTTAATTTTCTGCTAAACGTTGCAAGGGAACCCATGTCGACTAAAAGAAGCACTCCATTCCCCTGATCCACCCGTTGCACTGCGCGGGTAATTCCCGTAAATGCGGCTGCCGGACTCATATCAAGTCCCATATCAAAAGCGACCACGTTATTCACGTCTAATAATTGCTGAACCACCTGAACCATCGAACTAGCCGTACTGCTTCCATGTGCAGCAACCACCACCCCAACGGTTCCCGTGCGTGAATCCTCTTTCAGGGAAATCAACAATGCCGCTAAGTAATACACTTCAGACCGCGGAACAGGAAAATGGAAATGTTTTTCAAGAAGTTGTTTTATCTGCCGAGCAAGTTGAAGTTCCCGCCGATTTTCCTTCACCATTGTAATTAGGTTAGAAGAAACCGTCCGCAACGATTTTCCCGTCTGTACCCGCTTAGCAAACAAACTAAGGTGCAGGCTCATCGCGTATACAAAATTATTTCCCAGGGAATAATCAACCTGCGGCTCAAGATGCTGCTTAATTTCCCTGGTAAGATCAATAAATTCTTGGTCAACCAAATCCTGCAAGGAACGGTCACTTCGTTGTTCCAAATCAGCTTCCCGGTAATACGTTTTCATGTGAACGTTAATGTCCGTTTTAATAAAGTTATTAATCGCCTCCTGGTCAAGCCCCTCCTCCTTCAAAACGGCCGCCTTATGCCCGATAATCTCGTAAAGGTTATACGGTAACTCGTAGGAATCTTGACTTTCAGCTCCTGTTGTTCCATCAGGGTGAACTACCATGGTCGCATCAACAAGTCTGGTTAATTCGGTTAACGCATTCCGGTTATTTGCGATCCGCGACACTCCTGCTTGAATCTCCTGGGGAAGCTTATCAAAGGTAATAGCAATCTCATCCCCTTGCTTATCCATCCCGTCCAAGAAAGCCCGGGCACACACTAATTGAACCGCTGACTTTAACTGGGCTATATTTCCGAATGAAATTCCGCCAATTAGCGCCTTTACTACATCCTCATCCACCTGAATGTTGCGGTCAATCCGATTGGCTTCAATCGTAAGAAGGGTTTGAAGAAGCTGGAGACGTTCCCGCATTGTTCGCTGACTAAATCCCGGAATCTGAATGGTAATCGGAATGCGCCGAACAAACTCCTGCAACTGGGTACTTTCGGGTGATTCGGTCGTTGCACAAACAATCCGGACGGTCGCTTGTCGCTTCCGCTGTTGTTCACCAATCCGGCTATAAGTCCCGTGCTCTATGAAATAAAACAGCATTTCCTGCGCCGCTGGAGGAAGCCGGTGAACCTCATTCAGCAAAAGCATCCCCCCATCAGCGGTCTGTAAAAGCCCCGCTTCTTGCCCGTTAGCACTCCCAAACAATCGACGCATTACGCCTTCTGGGGTGTGTGCATAATCAGCACAATTAAGGATGGTAAGTTGAGAAGTTGTTATTAACTGATTGGCAACCGCAAACTGGTTCATTGCCGTTGCAAAGAATGTTTTCCCTGCCCCCGTTGGCCCGGTTAGCAAAACATTCAGCCCGTGGGGGGGGTAAAGCAGGGCTGCCTTCGCTTGTTCAATTTGGTTCTTTAAACTTGTATCCCGGCCAATCATCCGATTAAACCCACCAAGTGGATCCCGCTGATCCTTTTGGTGCTTGGTCAGAATTGTCCCCGCATTATTATCCTGAACCTGCACAACGTCCTGATGATCTGCTCGGTGGACCACCTGAGCAGCAGTCATATAACGTACGGGACGGGTCCGGGTTTTAGCGAGTTTCCCGGTTCGAACCAAGTCGTTCAATTCTTTACTAACGTTAGGCCGCGCAATTCCAAGGGCATCCGCGATTGTAATGGTAGTAATTCCATCCGGATATTTCCCCAGGTGTTCCGTAATATATTGCCACACCCGTTCCCTTCTAGTTGGCATTGGTCGTTCCCTCCATCATAGTGTATTCATTGTGTATCATACCATGCCAGTCCCCCGAACGAAACATTCATCAATCTATGCTAGAATAGGCGTAAACTATCCGGAACGGAGGGGTTTTTATGCCTAATTCACCCATTACCAGGCGCGAAAAACGTGCCCGGCTCTTTACCATCATTCGGGTTCTTAAAAAGTACGATGCCGCCCGCAACTTCATTCACCAACAAAATCCCGCAGCTGTCCGGCGAGCCCTTGAAGAACTTGGCCCCACCTTCATCAAAGCAGGGCAAATTCTTTCGACCCGTCCGGACCTCGTTTCCCCCGCCTACATTGCCGAATTCCGGAAACTCCAAGATAATGTTCCGGCCGACGCTTTCTCAACGGTACAGCAAACGTTTACCACCCAGACAGGAAAAACCATTGATGCTGTTTTTGCTTCCTTTGAGCATCACCCGTTTGCCTCGGCTTCAATCGGACAAACCCACCACGCCACCCTCAAGGACGGCACCCCCGTTGTTGTTAAGGTACAACACCCCAATGTCCGACGCCTGGTTCGTACGGACCTAGCCCTCTTCCAAATTGCTGTCCGGATGCTCCGGTTAACTCCTGAAATTGGCGCGATTAATCCCGCTGAAGTTCTCAGCCAAATTCGATCGTCGCTGATCAACGAAATCAACACCGCCATTGAAATCAAAAACGGTGTTCGGTTCTATCAGCTTAACAATAACGATGGCGTTATCCGGGTTCCGCGGGTTTACACGGAGTATTCGACCCAAAAAATCCTCGTAACAACGGCTATGCCCGGAAAAAGCATTAAGGACTACGTTGCCCAACCGCTGAGTACCACTCCCCACCTTGCCGCCCAACAACAGGCTGAGCGTCGGGCTGTAGCCCAAGTTCTTGTTCAAAACTTTATTAAACAAGTATTTCACGATAATTTCTTTCACGCCGATCCCCATCCGGGAAACATCCTCTTTTACCGCGTTACTACTAAGGATAAAACACAACATACCGTTACCCCGAAAACACTCACCCAGCGCCTAGCGGGGGATTCTACGATTACGGTTCAAAAGAGCACTCCTCTTCCCGATTACCGGCTTGTTTACCTGGATTTTGGGATGATGGGAACGCTCACCCCCGATTTGGTGGACGGAATGGCCAACGTAATTATTGCCCTCACAACCGGCGACACCCACGAAATTGGGAAGGCCATCCTCGCCGTCTGCAACCGCACCGGCGCCGTGGACGAAGAGGAGTTTTACGGCGAATTAGGATCCTTCTTGGCCCCGTACCTTAAGCTCGGCTTAGGCCAAATCGATTTTCCGGTAATGCTGTATAACATCATCGCCCTATGCCGCAAAAATAACCTCCAAGTTCGGGCCGAGATTACCCTCCTAGTAAAGGCGTTTGGCTCCCTTGAAGGAATTGTTGCCCAGTTGGATCCCCACCTTTCCCTCATGGACGTGGCCCGGCCATTTGCCCGTGAATACCTTAGGAATCACTTTAGTCTCCGCCGGGAAACGGAGGCGGGAATGCTCACCCTTCTCCAAACCCTGCACACGCTCCCTCAACTTCCCACCCAGTTAACGCGTGCCCTTGCCACGTTCAACCAGGGACAAGCGCGCCTAATTATTAAATATAAAGGTCAAGAACGTCTCGTCGATCGTTTGGAACGGATTGCGTCTCGTTTAAGTGTCACCATTATCCTTGCCGCCATCATCCTCGGCTCCTCCCTTCTTGTGGCGGGCAGTCCACACTCCGGCGTTGCCCGCCTCGGGGTATGCGGGTACGTCGTTGCCCTCCTCGTCATCGGAGGAATGGCTGGTGCCCACCTTCGTCGGTGGTACCACCGGTGGCGGCACCGGAAGTGACTAGCGAGCTAAATAGTTGTAATTACTATTTAAAGCGATATACTAAGGATGTAAGGAAGTTCATTTCCGATAAATCATATGAAAGGAAGTTTTGACTATGACAAATGAATTAAACAACCGGTTAAATGATCTGATGCAGCGGCGGGATGACCTCTTCAACAATTTTGGCCAGTCATTGTTTAATTTTGGTTCTAACAATGAAGAAATGAAGACCGATATCTCCGAAACTGACAAGGATTACAAGGTCGTCGTCGATCTTCCTGGCGTTGATAAGAAAGACATCAGCGTTGATTTTAAGAATAACCAGTTAACAATTTCAGCTAAACGGGATTCGTTCTCTGATGAAAGCGATGCAAACGGCAACGTCATCTCAAGCGAACGAAGTTATGGGCGGTTTACCCGGTCATACAGGTTCCCGAATGTTGATCAGGACAAGATTAATGCCAAATACGAAGCAGGGGTCCTCAAAGTTGTTCTCCCAAAGACGGCGGAGGAAATTTCAAACACTAAGCGGATTCAGATCGACTAGTTGTAATTTATGCTATTAACCACTAAGGGCTGGGAAATGATTCCCAGCCTTTTTGCATTCAAAAACAAAATTCCTTTAATGATAACGCTTGCAAAAATAAATACATGGTGGTATAAAGAAGATGTAAGGAGTCAGTGGATTCCCACCAAGGACGGGAAATCATCCGATCGCACTTGAACCAACAATGTTACTTATTCAGGGGGAGCGACGGGGTTTCAACCGTCCACTTACGGAATTACCGGATATACATTCCGGAGCGAATCAATTAAGAAAAGGACGTGGGGATAATTAAGATTCCTTTCATCAACTTAATCAGCTGCGTTTCCTAGTAGGCGATTTGAATGCGGGGGAGAACCATTGCACCTCCACGCGGTTATAATCAGTATGCCACTAGCAAACGGAGCTTTTATTTTGCGCCCATTTATTGGAAATTTTTAATTATAAGTAGTAAAACGAAAAACGGAGGTTGTGACTAACAGCGCAACCTCCTTATTACTTCCGCATAATCCGGTGTCAAGGTAACCAGGCTACGTATTACTTTACTGCGCCTTCTTTGTTTTGGCACTTTCCCATTATTGTTTCACGTGAAACTAATTCATTCAGTCCGATGAAACACCCGAATGACCCGCCAATATAACAGTCCGCCGACAATTCCGGTCAGCACATCCGCCACTGGTTGAGCCCATAAAACTCCCAGATAGCCGATAAGCGGGATCAACGTGGCCAAAGCCGCGACATAGAAAAGTCCCTGCCGAGCAATTGCCATAATAAACGCACTTCCCGCCTTCCCCGCTGACTGAAAGACGGTCGTAAAGACCATTACCGCGCCGATAAATGGCGTCGTTGAGAGGAAAATTCGCATCATCACTGTCCCGGTACGAATAATCACCGGATCATTCATAAAGAGGCGGATTAAAAACGGAGCCGCCACCATTAAGGCCACCGTCCCAATCGTGGCGTAACCCACTTCAACTAACAAATCAAAGCCAACTACGGCAGTAAACCGCTTTTTATTCCGGGCCCCATAATTATATCCCACTAATGGCTGAGCCCCAAAAGCAAATCCCACCAGAATTAAAATAACAATCATATCAATCTTCATTACGATTCCCGCCGCGGCAATTTTGGTTGTCCCGTAAGGAACCAGGCATTCATTTAGTATCATCAACCCCAAACTTTGCATGAGGTTCGTCAGAGATGCCGGAATTCCAATCACAATGACTTCTTTTACCCACTGCCAGGTTATCTGCAACTGCCGCGGATCAACGGTGATTACCTGACACCGGCGAATTACGTAGTACAGGTACAGAAGGTCGGTCACAATATATCCTAAAACAGTTGCAGCGGCGGCCCCGGCAGCCCCCATGTGAAACCCAAAGATAAATAGTGGGTCACAACAAATTGTCACAATCGTTCCGCCTACTGATCCAATCATTGCTTCGGTAGCTAGCCCCTCCGTGCGGAGTAAGTTTGTCGGTACCAGTGAAAAAATAATAATAACTGCCCCGACCGCCATGATCTGGTAAAACCGGCGGGCTTCATCCCACGTTGCGCTCGTTGCCCCTAATAACCGAAGCAAAGGATGTTCTAAGCCAAACATTCCTACCGTAACAAGCGCTCCCAAAACAACCGCCCCGAACGTACAGAAACTACTAATACGGGTACACGTCGTCCGTTTTCCCTCGCCAAGATAACGGGAGATGAGCGCTGCCCCACCCAGGCCAAACATATCCCCCATTGCCAGCATAAACGAAAAAAGCGGGGTACAAATCGTCACCGCTGCTACCATTGCCGGCTGGTGGGTCTGGGCAATAAAAAAAGTATCAATTAAGTTATAGGCCATATTAACGACCATACTCAACACCACCGGTAAAGCGAGCTTAAAATACGCTTTAGGAACTGGCATCTGCGCAAATAACTCATCCATAACCGTAAAATCACTCCGTTATCATTAATCTACAAACCACCGTAGCATAAATTACCAACACGCGTAAGCATCATTTCCTAGGAAATATAAACGCCAAAAGGACAACAAAAGAGACTAGGAATATGTCCTAGCCTCCTTGTTTTTAACAATCAGGTTCTAAACCAGCTTCCATTCCCTACTTTGCAAGTTGCGCAGCGTACTTAATTCCGTGATCATCCAGATAATCCTTAATCTGCGGAATCGTAATAAACGGGACGTGCTGTTCTGCCGCCAACTGCGTTAATTCCGGCCGCCGGGCCATATGTCCGTCCGGTTTCAACACTTCAATAATCACTGCTACCGGAGCTTTTCCTGCTAGGTAAGCCAAGTCAACTGCCGCTTCAGTATGACCCGTCCGTACCCGGACTCCCTGTTCTTCAGCAATCAATGGTTGAATGTGGCCAGGATGATTAAACTGGCTAGGTGTTGCCTGCGCATCCGCAATCAAGTTAATAGTGGCTGCCCGGTCAAAGGCTGACACTCCGGTTGTAACCCCCGCTGCATCAAAACTTGCATCGGTTGTCACCATAAACGGCGTTCCGTTCGGATCAGTACTGTGTTTAACCATCATCCTAAACCCAAGCTTATCTGCAATCCCCGCACTAACCGGAACACACATTAATCCGTTCGCCAACTTCAACATCTGATAAACGGTTTGGGGAGTAATGTTTTGCCCCAACGCAACGAGGTCACCCTCGTTTTCCCGGGATTCATCATCCGCTAAAATGATGAACTTCCCCGCCTGCAGTGCAGTAATTGCTTCGTCAACAGTATTAAAATGCTCTGTCATTTGATCGGCTCCTTTATTTTCCTTGACCACGATTCCATGCGACACCCTTATACTATCACGAACAAAATACAATTCAAGACTTTTAATGTACGCTATTATCTGTATAATTAATGCATATTAGGATCATCAAAACCAATAACGTTAATTATGACGAACTATATCCTTTAAAAAAACATTTATTATCCACTCGCCTTCTGCATTACGCTCCTTTATTCGGAATTTCCCCGTTCGCTGACTGTTCTGCCAGAGAAATGCTATAATGAAGGCATGCGAAAATATACACTACCAATGGTCCTACTTATCCTTAGCATCATCATTCCATGGACCGTTAACATGTTTACAACGATCGGTGTGAACGGCACAATTAACAAGCCCCACTGGATTTCTTGGACAGCCAGCGCGCTTTTAATTCTAGCGGCAATTATCACCGCGGTGATGATCCATAAACATAACAAGTAGAACTCCTAACCAAAAAGAGGTCCGCTGTAAAACGGACCTCTTTTATATTACTAAATATTATCCTTAAGATAATCGTACAGCATTGCGTGCCGAACGTCCTGCGTATCAATACCTAATACACCAAGAATCCGATAAGCAAACGCCAACGCTGTCGCCGGCCCCCGACTCGTAATGATCTTACCGTCTTGGTCGACAACCGTAATTTCTTCCGTAAAGTGCCCATCCTGCGCGTGGGTTTCAATTCCCGGATAAGAAGTATACGTTCGTCCATCAAGCAACCCGTAGCGGCCAAATGCCATCGGTGCCGCACACATTGCCGCGTTCCATTTCCCGTTAGCATGCCGTTGCTTTATTAGGGCCATTAACTGGTCACTGTCACGAAGGGCCGTCGCTCCCCCCATTCCCCCGGGGAAGATTACAATATCGTAATCCAGTAGATGTTCCCCCAAAGCCACGTCACACGTTACCGTAATTCCGTGGCCGCCTGTAACCACCCGGTCCTCTAGACCTACCATGGTGACCTGAACGCCAGCTCGGCGCAGCACGTCAACCTGCGTTAAGCCTTCAATTTCCTCAAATCCCGGGGCAAACATTACTGCTGCTGTCTTTGTCATTCCAAATTCCTCCTTTAATCCTTGTTCATTACCGCTCCGGTAAACGCGTTAATTTGCCGGTACGTTACGTTTCCTGTTGCCTTACTCCGAATGCTGAAGACCCACGTTGGAACGTAAATTACGTGCTGGTTAGCCGCCAATAACTTCGTATAGCCCAGCCGAACCCACTGAACCGTCGAGCTACCGTTAATCTTATTGTATTGATACAACGCAATTAACGCCCGCTTAGCACTAATCATTCGCTGTTTTTTAGGTAGCCGGCGAGGTTCTTTCACATAGCCTTGCGTATACCCCGTTACGATTCCATTACGCACGTTAAACCGCACCTGTCCAGCCTGAGTTAACGCAGGAATTCCCTTAAAGGTCTGCGTATAAACAACTTGAGTTACCGTTGATAAGTGCCGGTCATACCGATACTGCTTTCCGTTTATCACCCGGGTACGAATTACAGAATTCAGTACCCGGGTTGGGTGCTTCACGTTAACATGAATCGCCGTAGCAAACGTTGCCGTTAATTCCTGATTATTATCCGTCCAACTCTCATCATGTAACCGGGCGGGTTTATTTCGGAAAACATCCGTTTCCGGGCTAACCACGTAGTATCCCCACTGACGCTTATCGGAGAGTTTCCCGTACGTAATTTGATCCTCCTTAATATTCCGGAGAACTAGTGCCGTTGAACTTGTCGGGCTAGTGTTAGTCACACTTAACAAGCGGGCCTGCTGGGTGAATGAGCCCACCAGAAAAATATCGAGTGCAATAAACGCAATTAAAAAGATCCATTCAATCCGTTTGAAATCCATCCCAATTCCTCCTAGTGGTGAGCAATAATCTGCTGATAATCCTGCCACTGACCGTTTATCCGAACAAAGTAAGTTGGCGTAAGGTCAGCAACTTCACCCGAAGCTTTATTTGCACGCCACCGGTATCCCACCATAATTCCCGTTACTTTATCCGCTGGAATTCCCACAGCCATAAGTTGGTTAAATACCTCCGCCGTAGCTGGGAGGTGAACCCGATGCGTCCCCGCTTCTGACGGAATTGCCACCTGAAGGCCGTATTGGGACAACGTCACTGACAAAGTCGCCGTGGTTGTCTGCCGGATAGTATACATTCCCCGACTAACCGGCGAAATGACCGGAAATCCGTGTACGTAACTACAATAAGTTACCGCATGGTGCTGCTGCGAATAACCTAGAAAATGAACAGCGGTCAATCCTACGTCCAGGTTATTTAATTGCTTAACGTTGTTGGTTAGGATCGCTGTCGCATTACCTCGTTGTCCCCGATGCCGGTACTGGTCGTATGCGATTACACCTTTCCTTTGGTTAACGGTTAACCGTTGGTTACTATCAGTATACGTTGTTGTATTCGCTTGTTGCCGCGAATCGATAGTATATGAACTATTTGCCCCCATTAACCGGGTAACTAGCTGGTTAACCGGCTGCTTATTCACAAGATAACTTACCTGCGGCAGGCTCAATCCAGCCGGATATGTTACTGTCATCCGTCCAGCAATTCGACGAAACGCGACGGGAATCCGCCGCCCCGTTAACGTAACCAGAAAATGAACTAGCTGGCGAACCGCCGTTCCTCGAACTGGTACCACATATTCTTGACGGTGAGCATCATCCAGCAAATACAGCCGGTCGGGGTTTTTTGTAGAAATCATTACGTGGTTTACCTGAAACGAATCCCCACTTCCCCCACGATGAAGAAGTTTTTTAAATAATTCCCCCGGAATGGTATCCGGGTAATTAAGAATAACCGTATCGGCCCGGTGAAATTCCCCCTGATAATCATGGGCGGTAAGGGCAACCGGCGTTACCCGGCCGGCATTAGTTGCTAACAATCCTCGCTGAATTACATGAACAACTTTATTCATATTCGCCTGCACTTGTTCTTGCTTTCCGCCCGAATGGTTAACCACCACCGTTGTTGGAACGTACAGATCACTCGCCTTCCGGGTAACCACTTGTGTTGTTGATTGCCGAAGAGTTGGCGTTCGTTTACTGTGCGGCCGTTGGAAGGGATTTGCCCATATCAAAAACGAGAACGTAACACTAATAATCAAGGCCAAGAGAAGCGCGATGTGCAACCAGTTTTCCCGAAGCCATTTAAGCATTCTCATCCCACAGATCTCCTTCCTCGTATTCTTCCGATGGTAGGGAAATAAAGAACGTTGAACCCTTCCCCTCTGTACTAGTCACCCAAATCTTACCGTGAAGAAGTTCAATTACTTCCTTAGAAATGGCTAATCCCAAACCAGTGCCTCCCTGAGCCCGCGAACGTGCTTTATCAACCCGGAAAAAGCGATCAAAAATATGATCAAGGTCCTTTTTCGGAATCCCCAGTCCCTGGTCAGCCACACTTAAAACAACATTATTCCCCTGCTGTTGCAAGCGGCACGTAATCGTTCCGCCATCCGGCGAATACTTCACCGCATTGGTCATAATATTATCAATCACCTGCGTAAACTTATCCTGGTCAACTTCTGCCCACAAACTCGTTGTTGTAAATTCTCGTTTAATGGTAAGTTGCGGTTCCCTTGCTTCTTGATTTTTAGCAAGCATCATGTCAAATCGATCAAGAATGTAGCTAAATAGTTCGTTAATATTCACGAGTTCCAGTTCAAGCTTAACTGTTCCAGAATCCATCCGGGAAAGGTTTAACAGGTCGTTAATCATCCGGATCATCCGGTCGGTCTCATCCTGCGTTACCCGTAAAAATTCCGGAGCAACTTCCGGGTCCTTCCACGCTCCTTCGTTAAGGGCTTCAATGTAGCTTCGGACACTTGTCAACGGTGTCCGGAGTTCATGCGAAACGTTGGATACAAACTGCCGCCGCTCCCGGTCAACACGTTGTTGTTCGGTAACATCATGGAGCACACAAACCAAGCCCGCCGTGTACCCTGTCTGCTGCTGAATTAGAGAGAAAAACGCCTTCAAAATTTGCTCATGACCATCATCAGACAGGTTAATCTTAATTTCATCTTGCTTTTCAAGAAGATCGCGGAAAGCGTACTGACCACGAATCCCTAAAACGTCTAAGATTGATTTCCCAATCACGTCATGTTCCGCCACCCCCAGTAGTGCACATGCCTTATCGTTAATAATGGTAATCAACCCCCGGCGGTCAGTCGCTAACACGCCATCAGACATGTGGGTCAGCACGCTATCCAGCCGCCGCCGTTCCGCTTCTGTTGAAGCCTGGGCATTCTCCACCCGAACCGAAAGGTCGTTAACCGCCGTTGCCAGTTCGCCTAATTCGTCATTGCCATACACCTTTACCCGTCCCGAGTAATCCCCCCGGGCAATTCGGGTGGTTTGCCGCTTCATTTCTTCAATTGGTTGGGTAATCGTTCTGGCAATTAGTAGTGCCAACAACAATCCGACCACCGTTGCAATCAGTGATGCCGTTGCAAAAATCATCGTTACGTTATTTACAGCGTTATATACGGCGTCAAGGCTTGCTCGGATATAAACGGCCCCCACAACCGTGTTCGTGTTCCCCGTCGTACTTAACAACGGGGTAATTGTGACGTAATACCGGTGGTTATCTGAGCGGTTAACCAGCATCTTTGTATCCGTTTTGCCGTCATACAAGACCCGCTTAATATCATTATCCGTTGTCTTTTGACCAACCAGGTTACGCCCGTCAGTGTTGCTAACTCCCCGAATAACCCCCTTAGGATCAACCACTTGAATCGTCATGATGTTATCGTTGTTAATCCCCGCGATCACCTTATGAATCCGGGCATCCATATCCTTCGTGGGATGACTCATCACCGAAACCAATGTATTTTCAACGTACGATGAAAGCTCCGTCCGCTGCTTAAACGTCTTCAGGTTATCCGTTTTAAGTTGCTGAACAAAAATAATGCCCACGATTTGAAAAATCAATAGTAATAACAACACAAACGAGAAGGCAATCTTAACGTAGATTGATCGTAGCGGGTTAGTCCGCTGTTTAATCCGTTCTTTCCAGCTCATGGAATTAGCCTACTCTTCTTCTGGGTTCCGCAGGTAATAGCCTACTCCCCGCCTGGTTACAAGCCAGACCGGTCGACTCGGAGTATCCTCAATTTTTTCCCGTAGCCGACGTACCGTTACGTCGACCGTCCGAACATCCCCGAAGTAATCATACCCCCAAACCGTTTGTAATAGGTGTTCCCGGGTCATTACTTGGCCTAAATGCTGAGCTAAATAACTTAATAACTCAAACTCCCGGTGGGTTAATTCAATTTTTTCCCCGTTTTTTGCCACCGTATACGACTTTGGGTAGATCACGAGGGAGCCCACCTCAATGTTTTGGTCCTCCGCAGCCTCTTCCTGAGCGCTCGTGACGTTTGCTTCCTGACGCCGCAGGTTGGCCTTTACCCGAGCTACCAGTTCCCGGTTGGAAAATGGCTTGGTTACGTAATCATCCGCCCCCATTTCAAGTCCAAGAACCTTGTCAATCTCTGCATCCTTGGCTGTTACCATAATAATTGGCATGTTATATTCCTTCCGAACTTCCCGGGCAACTTCAAGGCCGTCAATCTTTGGAAGCATGAGATCCAAAACGATCAGGTCAGGGACAATCTCTTTAACCTTCGTGAGAGCTTCCTCCCCATCGTAGGCGGTATGCACTTCATACCCCTCCTTTGAGAGGTTAAACTTGATAATATCAGAAATTGGTTTTTCGTCGTCAACAACCAGAATTTTTTTCATCTTGTTGTCCTCCTTTTTTGGGGATAAATTCTCTACTAACTCGGCCTAATTATACATCATTCCCGAATAGCGCTAAAACCCTTGTCATTTTGCTAATCCTCTTCATCATGAATTTTTTGAAAAAGAGGGTTGCAATCATCATGATTAGCTGGTAGTATATATATCGTCGTTGGAACGGAAGTTGTTCTTACGGTAATTAAAAATATGGGTGGTTAGCTCAGCTGGCAGAGCAACGGACTCTTAATCCGTGGGTCCAGGGTTCGATCCCCTGACCACCCATCAGAGATTTATTCAAGTCTTCGTTTTTAGAGCGGGGGCTTTTTGTTTTCGTACGTTAGTCAGAAATACCCCTCATCTACTGATATTTTACAACTAATACTATGTTCTTTAGGTTAGGCTAATACATTTAGTTCTTTACGATTTTCTTTCATTCGCTGGGAATACTAGCCAAGAACTTTTTACCCGTGATACAATCGTCATGGTTCGATAGTAATAAATTATGAAAACGAGGTGCGCCATGGCAAACGAAGGCATTACAAAGCAACAATCAAACACGATTAACGACCTGTTATTCCGGCTGTACGACCGGGTTCGGTACGTAGAAGACAGTGAATTAAAAAAGAGTCCGTTTAGCGATATCACTGCTCGGGAACTTCACCTGATTCACGTCGTTTCTCTCCATGACAAAAAACCGATTTCTCGGATTGCCCGGCAATTGAACCTAACAAAGGGGACCCTGACAAAGAGCATTGATCAGTTAGAACGGAAGGGTTATGTGGAGCGGATTCGTAGTAAAAAGGACCGGCGGGTCATTAACATTGGCCTTACTAAGAAAGGACGCGTTTTGTACCGGGCCCACAATAAGCTTCACCAGCGGGCGATGAGCTCCTTGTTAAGCGGAATGGACAAGAACGAAGTTGAAGCACTAATCAACGCCCTTCAGCAAATGAGCGACTATTTCGAAACGTTTAAATAGTATAAAAATACCCTGGTGGTTATTAGAACCACCAGGGCTTTTTTTATACTACCAGTAAGATTGGCAACTTTATCCTTCTTTTACCATACAAACAGCCCAACCATTGCGGCTGATAGCAGCGATACCAGAACTCCAGAAAGAAGCATGTAACCTACGTTTGCCGAAATGACATCGTTCTTTTCACGGTTAACAATTCCCTTAAAGCACCCGATAATCATCCCAATCGTTGATAAGTTAGCAAATGACGTCAGGAAGACCGTCAAAACCGCCTTAAAGTGCGGTGCAAAGTGGCCGACCTGGTGCATAACTTTTAACATTACCACAAACTCGTTCGTTACCAACTTTGTTCCCATGTACTGGCCCATCTGAAGCGCCGTATGCGGATCTAACCCTAATAACCATGCAAACGGGAACATAACATAACCCAAAATCTTTTCAACTGTCCAAATGTGGCATAACTCTAATATCTTGTCTAGTAAAGCAATCAGGGCTACAAAGGCGATAACGTTAGCTGCAATGATCAGAACCAACCGGCCAGCACCTAAGATTGAGTCCCCCAAGAAGGAAAAGAATGGCTCCCGCTTACCATCTGCTTCAACGTCACCGGATGCCTCGGCTGCTGCTCCGGTAATCGTTGCCACGGTATCCTCTTCCTTGTCAATATGAACCGGGTTCAGCATTGACGTAACAATTAGCGCGTTTACCACGTTTAGCGGCACAGCCGTAAGAATAAACTGTCCAGGCATCATCTGCATGTATGATCCCAGAATCGACGCCGTCACACAACTCATTGACATCATAGCAAGCGTTAGGTTCCGCTTGGCCTTCATTTGCTTTAACTGGAGTTGTGATACGGCCAGTGCCTCTGTATTCCCGAGGAACATCATTTCAACGGCAAAGAATGACTCAAATTTCGGCTGCCGTGTAATGAATGCCAAAATCTTTCCGACCCACTTAATAATGAACGGGAGCACCCCGATGTATGTCAAGATGTCAAACAGCGGCACGATCATTAAGATTGGTAGCAATGAACTAACAAAAAAGTCCATCTGCTTAACATGCACCATGCTTGGAATTGCAAATGCAATCCCAACGTAGGCTTCCTTTACCAACGTATCAAACGCACCAGCCGCCCACTTAATCATATCCTGACCCCAACTAAAACTGGTCATAAACCATGCTAAGAACAGGTTCAGCACAACCATCACAATGATTCCGTACCAGTTAATATGCTTGCGATCCTTGGAAAAAATCCACCCAACCGCAAGGAAGATGATGAGCCCAAGAATGTTAATTGCTAACTCCACAACTTCTCCTCCTCAAAAATAAAAAACAATTGCACAACACAAAACATAAACGCTCATATTGTACCTGTTTTTTCAAAAAATGTAAATTATTTCGCCGATCTTTCAGCCTTTTTCATCTGCGATTGTTCGTTTTATCTGGAATACTACCTCCTAAGTGGGGAAGGTGCCGCAACAAAATTTCCAACACCGTTGTGCTAATTACCATGTTAAGAACAAAGCTTGATCCGTTTACAACGGCGGAATACGCCACCGGACCAAGCCCCCACTGAACGTACGCGCCCCAAAAAACAATACCTGCATAAAAATGAATGAGATACTTCACCCCAACCCCAGTTAAACACGCTACCATAATCCAGTGAAACACCGGCCGGTTAGCACGAAGGGCAGCATGAAATCGGGATGCCCATATTCCAGCCAACCCTACACTCATGCTTGCCACCGGGTATTCTAAAATCCCCTGCCAGACCGTCAAAATTTCTGCCCGTCCAAATAAAACAGGAAGAATCCCCCAAAGAAGGCCCGCATATACGCCGATCTTCCACCCCCGCCGCAAACTAACCAGGACAATCGGAATAATTCCCAAAGACAGGTCAATCCATTCAACGGTGGGCACCGCCATTGTGAGGGCCGCCGCTAGGGCCGCCATCAACGTTCCTTCAATTACTGCTTGCAGTGTCTGCTTTGCCATAAAAAAACCTCCCTGCGTTCTTCCAACACAGCGAAGGTTACTTCGATACCACACAATTCCTACGCTCGTACTAACGAACAGGTTCAAAGGGTCAGGAACAAATCCACTCTCAGCCAACTGGCTCCCCCTGTGTTGGTTAAACGTTTTCAAATCACCTTCATTTTAGTACACCGGTTTTCCCCATGCAATTATTTATCATTGGGACACCGCCGTTCCCAATCAACCCTAATTTCGTCCAAAGCGATATCAGCTCTCATCACTAATTCTCCATCATTGTAATTCTGCGCATCGTAACGTCCCCCGCGACGTACACCTTTCCAAAGGGCGACCGGATCTGTAAGTCTACTTCCGTTCCAATTATGCCCCAGTTTACCATTAATTCCCCCTTACAAAGCGCTTTACTTATAAGGGCAACAAATCCGGCCCACCCTCAACTAGGGGGACCGGAAAACTAATTATTTATTTTTCTTTGCTGTTGGCGTTTGCCCTTGCTGAGTGGCAAGCTGCTGCTTATAGCGTTCATTCCCCCGCCTTAGTTCAACGACCGTCCAAACCAATAAAGCGATAATGAACACGTCAAGGATGTACGCAACCATTGCGCCGAAGTGCTGCTCAGCCGGCGTTGGGTTGCTACTAAAGAAGGCAGTCATCTGATCAGGAAGCCCCTGCATATTAAGGAACGTCAAAACGATAACCGAAACCCATCCCAGAACTTTAACCCACCAGGTGTTCTTGTACTGTCCCATTTCTAGTTCACTGTCCGTCATCATTAAAAGCGGCAACATCGAAAATGGAAGCGCTAGGGCCAGGAAAACCTGCGAGTTATTCATCAGGTTATTGATGGCAATGTGCTGTCGAATTTCCGATTCACCTGCCGTTGTCAGAACACACAAGAGTACAGGAATAACAGAAAGCAGTCGGGTAACTAACCGCCGGGCCCACAGCGGCATCTTCATGTGAATAAAACCTTCCATAATGACCTGTCCGGTTAACGTTCCGGTAATTGTTGAATTTTGTCCGGAAGCCAACAGGGCAACCGCAAAGAGGGTTGAGAGAATCCCGGACCGGGCAACCGTCGCTAGCATCCCGTTACTTACAGTGTTGGGATTGTGGAGTGCCTGATATAGCCCAAAAAACGATGGATCTTTGATCGCGCCCGTTTTAAAGACAGCAACTCCCATGATTAATAGCAAGGCGTTCACAAAGAATGCTGCCGTCAACTGGATGTTTGAGTCCCACGTTGTAAAACGCACCGTTTGCTTTACGCTTTCCTCATCATCATAATTAATCTTCCGCGTTTGTGAAATTGCCGAGTGGAGGTATAGGTTATGAGGCATTACCGTCGCCCCAATAATCCCAAGCGCTCCACTTAACGGGGTGGTTCCGTTAACCACTGGATGACTTGCCATCACCTTTGCGCTTGGAATAAAGCCCGCAATTACAGCGCCCCACCTTGGATTAGACAACGCAACCTGGTAAATAAACACTCCAAGAATTACGAGAATCAGACAAACGACCAACGCTTCAATCTTCCGGAACCCAATCTTCGTTAGTAAAAGCAGCACCATTACGTCCGCAACCGTAATGAAAACCGCAATAATTAAAGGAATATGAAAGAGAAGATTTAACGCAATTGCGGCTCCTATTACCTCCGCGATATCCGTTGCCATAATGGCAAGTTCCGTCAGAATCCACAAAACAATTCCAAGTGCTTTACTCGTCCGCGCCCGAATTGCCTGCGCCAGGTCCATTTGCGTGACAATACCAAGTTTAGCTGCCATGTACTGTAAGAGCATCGCAATCAAGCTTGATATCAGGATTACTGACATTAAGAGGTAACCGAAGTCTTGGCCCCCCGTGATTGACGTTGACCAGTTTCCGGGATCCATGTATCCCACTGCAACCAGCGCTCCTGGGCCGGAATACGCAAGAAGTGTGCGCCAGAATCCCTTTCCCCTTGGGACTTCAACGGTCCCGTTAATTTCCTCAAGCGACTTTCCGTTTGCGTATTCCAGCAAACGGTGTTTCTTTTCAGCCATTGAAAATTTCCTCCCCAATAAAAATTCCACTATTAATATAGCACACGCATTTAGTAAATGATAGATATTTTTTTTGGGGTGCCAAAAGTTTTGCTGGTGTTATCAAACAACTTACGTTAGAATAGCGGTGAACATATGTAACCATTAGAAAGGAAGATTAGATGGATACTGAAAATGTTAAAAACATCAAAAAGATTCTTGTCGGTGTTGACGATTCGGCTGATGCCCAACTTGCATTCCGGGTTGCCATGCGCCGCGCAATTGACCTTAATGCCACCCTTTATATCGTGTCAGTCTTAGAAAAGGATGAAATGAACGTCTTTCAAGTCCTGGATGACGATTACGTTCATGGCGAACGAGAAGAACTCAAAAAACACCTTCTCCGTTACCAAAAAATTGCCGAGGAAGCTGGGGTCATCGACGTTCGCATTGTAATTGCCGAGGGAGATCCCGGCGAAACAATTGTCAAGGAAGTTATCCCAAGCATTAATCCTGACCTTCTTATTATTGGGGCCCTTTCAAAACAGGGAATTCGCAAGTACTTTGGTTCGCAAGCTGCATATATGGCAAAATATGCTCCATGCTCCGTCTTCGTTGTTCGGTAAAATCCATCCTTTATCATGAAATGATAAAGAAGGTTGGGACAAGCAGTCTCAACCTTCTTGTTATTTTCAACTGATTCAATGCTGAAGTGAGCAACCATGGTACAGTTTTACAAACCATCATCCTTACTACATAGTTCGGTCAGTTTGCTATTATCCCACCATGATTATTTTCTTCGTTCTGTCACATTTTTCTTTTATTTCCCGGGAAATTAACACAAACAAATTTAATATTGTGTTTCCCTGAAGGAATGGTAAAATGTAACCGATGATTTTAAAATTTCTAAATTAGGAAGTGAACGGTATGCATAAACCAAAAAAACGCCGTACGCCTTCCCTTGCTAACCGGATTAACCTTATTCGGGCAGCAGTTATGGGCGCAAACGATGGCATTCTTTCGATTGCCGGAATTGTTCTGGGTGTCGCGGGGGCGGCGGTTAGCCCCCATAACATTCTATTATCTGGTCTTTCGGGAATGCTGGCCGGAACCGTCTCCATGGCGATGGGTGAATTTGTATCTGTCAGCTCCCAACGGGATACCGAAAAACAAGCCATTACGGACGAAACAATGGCTCTTGATGAACATTATGATGAAGAATTCAACTTCATTAAGAATAAGTACGTACGAACGGGCATTTCGCCTGCTCTGGCAGCCCAAGCAACGAAGGAAATGCTCGCTGGTGATAGGCTGACCGTGGCAGTGCGGGAACGTTACGGGTTTGACCCAGCTGATAAGACAAGTGCGGTTGGGGCGGCAATTGCTTCAATGATTTCATTTCCAACTGGCTCACTTCTTCCGCTTCTTGCAATCACCCTTTTCCCGGCATCAATTCGGATTGGGGCAACGATTATTGCAGTTGCGCTTGCCCTTGCAATCACGGGGTATGCAGCCGCCGTTTTAGGAAACGCGCAGCGGGGAAAAGCCTTAAGGCGAAACGTTCTCTTTGGGTTACTTACAATGATTGTAACCTATGTAATCGGGACCCTTTTCGCGTAAGGAGGAGCACTCATGACAACAAAAGCTAGTAAAAAAGAACACCAGACCCTAGCCGAACGGGCAAATACATTACGCGCAGGAGTCCTTGGGGCCAACGACGGAATTTTAACAGTTGTGGGCGTGCTATTTAGTATGGCGGTCGCGACAACTAACCACTTCGCTATCTTCATGGCCGGACTTTCTGACTTATTAGCATGTGCGTTTTCCATGGCATCAGGGGAGTATACTTCCGTTAGTTCCCAAAAGGATACCGAAAAAGCCGTGGTCGCAGATGAAAAACGCCATCTGGGTGAACGTCGGGAAGAAAACCTTGCAACTGTTACCCGGTATTACCAAGAGCGGGGCGTCTCTGCCCAAACAGCTCGGGAAATTGCAGCGGAACTCATGGATAAGGACCCCCTTGGAACAATTGTCCGGATCAAGCACGGCCTTACCTTAGGTCATTACCTCAACCCATGGCATGCTGCCTTTTCATCTCTTGTATCAGCAGCCTCAGGGGGAATCTTCCCCCTCGTTGCCATGACGTTTCTCCCAACTGCAATTCAATGGTCCGGAACCATCATTGCAGTAATCCTCTCGGTTGCTCTTACCGGTTTTTTAAGTGCTAAACTTGGCAATGGCACTATCCGGGTGGCAATGATCCGGAACGTTATTATTGGAATTATCACGATGTTCATTCACTACTACGTGGGATTACTTCTTTAATTTTTCAATTCAATTACTAAAGAACCGGGCTTCTCGTGCGAAGCCCGGTTTTCTTATCGAAAAAGTTCCTGGAGGTGCTGTGTCCGGTAGCAGATTTGTGTAATAACCACCGTTCCAAGGGCCTTAAGTGTATCACCCGGCAAAAACACCAAGTTCGCCACAACCGCCTTTCCGAGAGCCATATGGCTAATATGCGCTAACCATAACGTCCCTAATCCATCAATTAGAAGAACCCCACAAAGCATTACGAGAAGCCACTGCCGCCAAAAAGTCGTCATTACCCCAAAATGGTGCACGGTTGCCCCAATCAGCAACGCTGCTAGGGGATACGCCATTACGTATCCGCCCGTTGGACTAACAAGAACCGTCAACGGTGAAACACCACCAGGAATCCCGCAAATTCCCAGAAGCATCACAACCAAAACGGCCAGTAACCCGCGCCGACCGCCCAACAGGGTCCCTGCCAGCATAATTCCCATGTTTTGCAAAATAATTGGGACCGGAATAAACCCAACCGGAATCGGAGGTAATAGTCCCATTACACAAATAATTACCGCCATCATTGCAATTTGAAGCAGGTGCCGTAGTCTAAGTTGCACAAAAAAACCTCCCTCTTTATTTACGTTAACTTAAATTTGATATTAGTTAACACAAATGATTATACTAGAAAGGTTTCAAAACGCAAGCTTTTTTATTCATACAGGGCTGCGAGTTGTTGCACCGTCGTCGTCAACGTATAGCCCGCATTTACAAAGGCCACTGCATTAGCAACACTATAAGTCAACTTATCAGGATGGCCATGCGCCGCAGCCGCTACCAGTTCATCCACCCACTGTTGCTCATCAAGGGGACAAACCCGTACCTGCCCCACCTGATGGGCCTCTGGTGATTGGTTAGGTGAAATGAGTGCGGGGGTACCATTTGCGATATTTTCCTGCAAGGAAAGAGAAAGCCCCTCATAAAGTGATGGCAGGGCAAATAAATCAAAGGTGTTCATCACCAAACGTGGGTTACGCAAAAAACCAGTAAACGTAACGTTTGCCGTAATTCCAAGTTGAGCAGCTAACTCCCGGGTAGCTGCCAGTTGTTTCCCGTCGCCCACTAAAACAAGGTGGGTTGCCTGATTTTGCTGGTGAACCCGCGCAAAAGTCCGTAATAAAAATTGTTGATTTTTCTGGGGAAGAAACCGGCCCAAGTGGCCAATTACAAACTTATCCGGAGCAATCCCTAAACGTTGCCGTGTTATTCGTGCCTGGTGGGCATCAAACCGATACTTTTCAGGAGCCACACCGTTTACAATCACCTTAAAGGTGGCTCGCTGTTGCACTGCCGGTGGATAAAAATAATCAGCCGCAAACTGGGAACACGCAATGAAATCCGTTGCCTTATGTGCCGCCACAATCATTCCAAGTCGGTGAAGCCGATCCCGTTCCCACCGATCTTGTCCCCGCCGGTCAGCATGAGCGTGGATAATAATCCGTTGAAACCCTTCTTCTCGTGCTAATAAAATAGGGGCAAAGTTCACAAGTGTATCCAGATGCAGATGAATTATTGAACTTGTTTGCCGCGCGACCTGTAATTCCCGGCGTACTGTTCGTAAATGCTTCATTAGTTGATCCGGACGCTTCCCAAAGGGAGCTGCCGTCCGGTATTTTCCTAACTGACGTAACCCTTCATCCGGATGTTCCCGCGCAATGTTAATTACCCGAAAACGAAATCCCTGCGAACAAAGTTGCGTATAATTATTCCGGACAAAAGCGGTTATTCCGTTATCTTGATTAAAAGGTCCTAAAAGTGTAATTGTCTTCATTCATCTTCCTCCGTTATCATTTCCCGGAGTGCATGAGGCCACTCTGACGGATACGGCGCCGTAATTACCCGGTGCTCGTTAGTAAATGGAACCACAATCCGCTGCTGAATTCCATGAAGCATCAATCCCTGCTGGGAAGTATTTCCTGGGAAATATAAAGGATCACCAATAATTGGATGGCCATTAGCCGCACAATGTACCCGTAACTGGTGGGTCCGCCCCGTTTCAAGCGTCAATGCCAGTAGCGTTGCGGTATATGTTCGGCGGAGTACCTGGTAATGGGTAACCGCTGGCTTGGCTGCCATTCCCTCAACCTTCCGTTTCCGCCGGTCCTGCGGATCCCGCCCAATTGGCTGGGTCCACGTTCCGGATAACTGTGAAAACTGACCCTGGACAACCGCCACATACCGCCGCTTTATTCTTCCTAAACTAATATTCCGGTCAAGAATCGGAACGACGACCGGATTTTTAGCAATAATCATCGCCCCGCTTGTTTGTTGATCAAGCCGGTGAACCATATACGGAGCTTCCTGGGAATGACCTGCAAGGTACCCAGCAGCCGCATTCATCATGGTTTTCTTTTCTGTTTGCCAGTTTGGATGACTTTTTAGTCCTCGAGGTTTATTAACGACCATTAAATCACGATTTTCATACAACACCGTACATGGTAAAGTCTCGTTAACAACATAATGCGATTCTGGGGTACGAAACTCCTCACCGTTAAAGACCATATGCACCTGCATACCACGTTTAACCCACGTATTCATTGCTTGATATTTGCCGTCTACGGTAACTGCCCGGTTAACCCGCAAATAATGAACAATCCGGCGGGGAAGAAGCCATGTTCGTTGGAGTAACTCACGAAGAGATTGTTCTCCCTGGGTTAACCCAACCTCTTGTGTAATTTCCCAATACATCAGTTTTCCTCGGGATGATGCTGGGCAATTAGCCGACACTGCTCACAATATGGGTGTTGAATAAAATCCCGCCAAAACTGTGCGTTAATTTCCTCTACGTGGCCACACCGGTGACACCGGACAACATAGTTATTGCCAACCGTCAGCATATTACGGCCCATCGCCGGAATCTTAACTAGCTCTAATGTCTTAGTTAGCATCTCCGCCATTTGGATCACCTCAGTTTCCATTATACCGCATCACGTTAACCACTTTTTGCCGCAAAAAAAAGCCGGATTCCAAAATCCAGGCTTCTTTTTGAATTACTGATTAATCTTCGGCCACAAATGGTAACAGACCCATAATCCGCGCCCGCTTAATTGCGACCGTCAACTTCCGCTGGTTCTTAGCGCTTGTTCCGGTTACCCGACGTGGTAAAATCTTTCCCCGCTCTGAAACGAACCGCTTCAGCAAATCTGTATCCTTGTAATCAATGTATTCAATGTGGTTTGCGGCGATGTAATCAATCTTCCGCCGCCGCCGGCCACCACGACGCTGTTGTGCCATGAAAATCCCTCCTTCGCTCGCTAGAACGGCAGATCGTTTTCAGAAATCGTTGTGGTATCCCCAGTCCCATTATCTGCAAACGGATCGTTGCCGTCCTGCTGGCCATTTGCTGGTGCTGAATCCGCCGGACCTTGTGCCGGAGTAGAAGTGCCCCCCGCTGGCATCCCAAAGTCCTGATTATCACTAAACGTATTCTGCACCGCACCATTACTTTGAGGTGCACCCTGATTACCATTCTGCTGCCGGTACCGGTCTGAATCTGCCTTTGATTCCAAGAACGAGAAGTTATCAGCAACAACCTCTGTCCGGTAAACCCGGTTCCCGTTCTGATCATCATATGACCGGGTTTGAATCCGCCCCTCAACGGCAATTAAAGCCCCTTTATGGGTGTAGTTTGCCAACGTTTCGGCTGATTTCCGCCAAATTACGCAGTTAATGAAATCAGCTTCCCGTTCGCCATTTTGGTTCTTAAACTGGCGGTCAACGGCCAACGTAAAGTTCGCCACGGCAACCCCTGACGGTGTGTACCGTAAGTCCGGATCACGCGTTAACCGCCCAACAAGAACAGCCCGGTTAATCATGGTGCATTCCTCCTTTAAAGTCAGTTATTTAAAACTAATCTTCCCGCTTAACGATCATGTGACGAAGAATCCCGTCGTTGATCTTAGCAAGCCGGTCAAATTCGTTGATTGCGTCTGCATTCTCTTCCTTAACGTTTACAATGTGGTACATTCCCTCACTGTAGCCGTTAATTTCGTATGCGAAACGCCGCTTTGACCAGTCCTTTGAATCAATCACCTCAGCACCGTTATCAGCTAATACTTTATCAAACCGGCTAACCAGTTCGTTCTTAGCTGCCTCATCCAGTGATGGGTTAATGATGTACGTAATTTCGTACTTTGTCATGACTGTGTCACCTCCTTATGGACTATTGGTTCTTAAATGATAAGAACAAGGAGTAACCTATCGTAAGGTACTCACGGTTAATTATTGTATCATTCCTCCAAACTAAAAACAACGAAGAGTTACAACCCGTAGCTATTTATAACTACGTCAAAAAGGGCCCCCTTCGTCGTTTTTTTTGTACTATTTTTCGTCTTGCTTTCCCGAAACACCTTCATCTGGCGAAACGGTTTCTTCTGGCACTACTTTTGCCATCGTAGAAACATGAGAATCATCCGTTAAGTTAATTAAATGAACCCCCATCGTTGCCCGACCAGTCGATGAGACACTCGCCGCAGCGAAGCGGATAATAACCCCCTTATCGGTAATCACCATGATATCCTCGTCACCCGTAACGGTAGTTAACCCAACTAGTGGGCCATTCTTAGCGGTAATGTTAGCCGTTTTAATTCCCTTGCCGCCTCGGCCTTTAACGGGATACTCGCTCACTGGTGTTTGTTTTCCGTAACCATTAGCAGAAATAACTAGCACCTGTGCTCTTGGAATTAACAAATCAGAACCAATCACATAGTCATCATCCCGCAGCCGAATTCCCCGAACTCCCGTGGCTGACCGCCCCATTGATCGAACCTGGTCCTCCCGGAAACTTGCCGCATAGCCGCTATGAGTTCCAATAATAATATTTTGATTACCATCCGTTACGGCAACGTTAATCAGTTCATCATCGTCTTTCAGGTTAATCGCTTTTAACCCGTTACTCCGAATATTCTCAAATTCAGCTACCGCCGTACGCTTAACAACGCCCTTAACGGTAGTAAAGAAGAAATAGTGGTTTCCATCGCGGGCATCCTTAGACAGGTTAATCACGGTTTGAATCCGCTCATCCCCTGCGATATTAAGGAGATTAATTATTGGAATCCCCTTTGCAGCCCGGCCGTATTCTGGGATTTCGTACCCCTTCATCCGGTAAACCTTTCCCTTATTCGTAAAGAAGAGAAGTTCTTCATGGGTTGACGTTGTTAAGAGGTGTTCGATGAAATCATCATCATGAACGCCCATTCCTTGAACACCCCGGCCGCCCCGATTTTGGGACTTAAAGTCCTTCGTTGGAAGGCGCTTAATGTAACCGTTATGCGTGAGGGTTACCACGACGTTTTCTTCTTCGATTAGGTCTTCATCTTCAATACTCAGAACTTCACCAACCATGAGTTCTGTCCGCCGTTTGTCACCAAACTTCTCCTGAATGGCAAGAAGTTCGTTATAAATAATCTCCTTAATTCGTTCTTCGTGAGCCAGGATGTCCTCGTAGTCAGCGATGGCCGCCATCGTCTTCTTGTACTCGTTATCGACCTTTTCGCGTTCCAATCCGGTTAATCGAACAAGGCGCATATCCAGGATAGCTTGCGCCTGCTTATCACTCAGCTGGTAGTTATCCATCAACTGGTTCTTCGCAATCTCAGCTGTCTGCGAATTTCGGATAATACTAATAATTTCATCAATGTGATCCAGCGCAATTCGTAATCCCTCAAGAATATGGGCCCGCGCCTTCGCCTTCTTCAGGTCAAACTGCGTCCGCCGCCGAATAACACTTTCTTGGTGATCCAGGTAGTACTGTAAAATTTCTTTTAGGCTAAGCAGCTTCGGCGTGCCGTTCACAATTGCAAGCATGTTAAACGTGTACGACGTCTGCATCAACGTTAGCTTGTAAAGGTTATTAAGCACTACCGATGCGCTCGCATCACGCCGGACATCAATCGTTATCCGAAGCCCATCCCGGTCAGATTCGTCCTGGATATTAGTAATCCCGTCAATCTTCTTTTCCCGTGTTAACTCAGCAATCCGCTCAATTAACTTGGCTTTATTAACCATGTATGGAATCTCATGGACAATAATTTGTTCCTTGCCGTTCGGTTGCTCCTCAATATCAACCTTTGCCCGCAAGGTTACCGTTCCGTGTCCCGTTTCGTATGCCTTCCGGATTCCGGATTTACCAATAACAACCCCACCAGTTGGGAAATCAGGTCCTGGGATTGCCTCCATTAAGTCTGTCGTTGTCGCATCTGGATTTTCCATCAGAACATGCAGCCCCGAAATTACTTCCGCCATGTTGTGCGGCGGAATATTGGTTGTCATCCCAACCGCGATTCCAGTTGCCCCATTAACCAGGAGGTTGGGGAACCGAGCCGGAAGCACTTCTGGTTCCCGTTCTGTTCCATCGTAGTTGTCCTGAAAATCAATTGTGTCCTTGTTAATATCCCGGAGCATTTCCAGCGTAATCTTACTCATCCGGGCTTCGGTGTACCGCATTGCGGCCGCACCATCACCATCAACCGAACCAAAGTTTCCGTGCCCGTCAACTAACAGGTACCGGTAACTAAAGTCCTGCGCCATCCGAACCATTGACTCGTAAATTGCCGCATCCCCGTGTGGATGGAACTTCCCCATTACGTCCCCAACAATTCTGGCCGACTTCTTATACGGCTTATCAGGAGTAACCCCAAGCTCGTTCATCCCGTATAAAATCCGCCGGTGAACGGGTTTAAGGCCATCCCGCACATCTGGTAACGCCCGGGCAACGATTACACTCATTGCGTAGTCCAGGAACGATTCCCGCATGACCTTTGATAGGTCAACATCCTTTATGCGGTCTGGTAATTCAACCACTTGTCACATCCTCCTTACGTTATTGTTTCACATGAAACATTCTGTTCCACCATTTGAGCAACAGCAAAATTCTTTAAATATCCAGGTTTTCAACAAATGTTGCGTTGTCTTCAATAAATTGCCGGCGCGGACCAACATGATCCCCCATCAACATTTCGAAGATCCCGTTTGCTTCCTCTGCATCAGATAAATCTACTCGTAGAAGCCGTCGGTTTGCCGGATCCATTGTAGTTTCCCACAATTGCTCGGCGTCCATTTCACCAAGCCCCTTATACCGTTGGATAACCGGTTTCGGACTTGGCGGAAGTTGCCCAAGTACTTCCTCAAGTTCTTCATCCGAATCAATGTACTTAATCATCTTTCCCTGCCGAACCTGATATAGTGGTGGCTGAGCAATGTAAACGTAACCCTTTTCAACCATTGGCCGCATAAACCGGTAAAATAACGTTAAGAGCAACGTCCGAATATGCGCCCCATCAACATCAGCATCCGTCATAATAATCAGTTTATGGTAGTTCGCTTTATCAACATCAAAGTCATCCCCAAAACCCGTTCCTAAGGCAGTAAATAAGGAACGAATTTCATCGTTTGCTAAAATCCGGTCTAAGCTTGCTTTTTCAACGTTTAAAATCTTTCCCCGAATTGGAAGAATTGCCTGTGTTAACCGCGACCGCCCCTGTTTAGCGGAGCCGCCAGCAGAGTCCCCCTCAACGATGAATAACTCTGAAATCTCAGGATCTTTGCTGGTATTATCTGCCAATTTCCCAGGGAGATTACTAATTTCTAATCCGTTCTTCTTCCGCGTTACCTCGCGCGCACGCTTAGCGGCAACCCGCGCCTTAGCGGCTAACATTCCCTTTTCAACAATCTGCTTTGCAACCGTTGGATTTTCCAGCATAAACTTTGAGAAGGTGGCGGTAAAAAGTTTATCCGTGGCGTGCCGAGCATCAGAATTTCCCAGCTTCGTTTTCGTCTGTCCCTCAAACTGCGGGTCCGGATGCTTAACCGACACCACGGCTGTTAATCCTTCCCGAACATCCTCCCCAGAAAGGTTGGGATCGTTATCCTTTAAGATTCCATTCTTCCGCGCGTAGTCGTTGATTACCCGCGTTAATGCAGTCTTAAATCCGGCTTCGTGCGTCCCCCCTTCATACGTATGAATGTTATTCGTAAACGTTAGTAGATTTGAATGGAAGTCATCCGTGTATTGCAACGCAACTTCAACGGTAATCCCATTTTCCTCACCTTCAACGTAAATCGGTTCCGGAAAAAGCTTCTCCTTCCCTTCATTTAGGTAATCAACGTAGTGTTTAATTCCTCCCGCATAATGGAAATCCGCGTGGATCGGTTCTTCCGACCGCTTATCATCAATCGTGATCCGCAGTCCCTTGTTTAGAAAAGCAAGTTCGCGAATCCGGGTCGTCAATACGTTAATATCATACACCGTTGTTTCCCGGAAAATATCAGCGTCAGGTTTAAAGTGCACCATCGTTCCGTGCGTGGCAGTATCACAATGACCGATTACTTCCATCGCGTGAACAACTTTCCCGCGCTTAAAATCCATCCCGTAGATGTTTGTATCACCAGCCCGCATTACCTGAACATCCAATTCAGTTGCCAAAGCATTTACGACGGAAGCTCCCACCCCGTGAAGACCACCAGACACCTTGTATCCGCCACCGCCAAATTTTCCACCGGCATGCAGAACAGTAAAGACGGTCTCAAGAGCAGGCCGTCCAGTCTTGGGTTGAATATCAACCGGAATTCCCCGCCCGTTATCCCGAACGGTAATGCTATTATCCTCCTCAACGGTTACGTTAATCTCCGTTGCAAAGCCTGCAAGGGCCTCATCAATCCCATTATCAATAATTTCCCACACAAGGTGGTGCAGCCCCTGAGAACTAGTCGAACCAATGTACATTCCTGGGCGTTTACGGACAGCTTCTAGTCCTTCCAACACCTGGATTTGACTGGCGTCATATTCCTTCGCCGCAGCCTGTTTAGCCGCCGTTGTTTTTTCTTCTTCAGTCAAGGTGATTCCTTCCTTCCTTCCTAATTAACATCAATCGGTGGTAGATTTACTATCTGTTATTTCCGGGGAAATATCCTTAGTTGGCATTACCGTTCCCGCACTAACCGTAAAAATTCGGGGAGCGTTTATTAATTGGCGGGCAACATCACTTAACGCCGGAGATGTTAAAAACGTTTGCACCCGATTCTGGATTGCCCGAAGAAGGTGCGTCTGCCGCATTCCGTCCAACTCAGACAAGACATCGTCAAGTAAAAGAATCGGCGCTTCTCCCGTTGCCCCCTGCATCAAGCCAATCTCGGCCAGTTTAACCGCTAACGCTGTGGTCCGCTGCTGTCCTTGCGAGCCATACGACTGAACATTCTTCCCGTTAAGGTAGAAGTAAACATCGTCCCGGTGCGGTCCCGCTAACGTCGTTCCTTTTTCTACCTCGGTTACCCGAATTTCCTGATACTTTGCAGTTAACTGCTCCCCAACTTCTTCAGCGGTTGTCCCAATCTCCTTCAAAAGGCGAGCGTGGTAACGAATTGTTAGCCTTTCATCTCCCTGAGTAATCCCACGTTGAAACTCCTGGGCGTACTCTTCTAACTGTGCAAGGTACCCAACCCGCTTGGCAATAATCGTTCCACCTAATTCAGCTAACTGAGCAGATAACACATCAAGATACACCTCATCATGCGTTTGGTTAAGTTGGAGCTGCTTAAGATATTGGTTCCGCTGGCGAAGAACTGTCCGGTACTGACTAAGAGCGGCCAGATACCGCGCATCAATCTGACCAAACTCCATGTCAATAAACCGCCGGCGAATAGCGGGAGCTCCCTTTACTAAAGCAAGATCCTCGGGCGCAAATAAAATGACGTTCATCTGCCCAATATATTGAGACAACTTAGCCTGTTCTAACTGATTAACCCGAACTCGTTTTCCGTTCACACCAAGGGAAACACTCAACCGCAATGGTCCCAGTTCCCGGACTACCACTCCGTCAACGTGAGCGGTTTTCTGACCAAACCGGATAAGTTGCCGGTCATTCGCCGTTCGATGACTTCGCGTCATTGCTAAGAGGTAAATTGCCTCTAATAGGTTTGTTTTCCCCTGTGCATTCTGTCCGAGTAACACGTTCGTCTGGGGTGAAAACTCAACTGTGAGGTCCGCATAATTCCGAAAATTCTTGAGGTGTAAACTATCGAGGTGCACGGGGACCCATCGCTTTCAGTGTAACTACCTGCTTGTCGGGAAACGTTACCGTATCACCAGCGCGGAGCTTCTTTCCCCGCCGCTTTTCGGGCTCACCGTTAACCAAGATTTCGTTGGTTGCTAGGTACCACTTAGCCTGTCCCCCCGAAGAAATCAAATCTATACTCTTAAGTAACTGCCCCAAGGTAATTACCGGTTTTCGCAGCCGAAATTCATTTCTCACACAGCATCCCTCACTTTCGTGTCCGTCTCTAATTATAGCTTTTTTGCCCCCTAAAAACAATCAGAAGCGCATAACGGCCGGTTTCAGCTCATTTATAATGATTGAATGGTTTTCTACGTACCCCGAGCGTAATCCCTGTAAACGTCCTTAAAATCGCTTATAGCCCCTAAGCTAAATTTAAATAAAAAAAGAAGGCATGTTTTTAACAACGCCTTCTTCTTTTACTCTTTTCGTTTTTACTATACCGGTTTAAACCGTCCGGACCGGGGTAATCAACTGGATAAAATCACCCTGATCATCACTTGGAACAAGTGTAAACGGCCGGAGTGGCTGGGTAAAGGCCAGCTTAATGGTCGCTTGTCCGAATGACCGCAAAGCATCCTTCATGTAATCCGGATTAAACGAAATCGCAATTCCTTCGCCGGAAAGGGAATTAAACTGCAGTTCTTCTTCGACGTTTCCGACCTCTGGCGAATTTCCAGAGAGGGTTGCCCGCTGAGCATTAGTATCAAGCTCCAGCTTAACAACGTTATTTTGGCCAGCATGCGACAGTAATGACGCCCGTTCAATTGCTTGGAATAAAATACCCGCATTAAATTCCACTTGGGTGCTTGAATCTTGGGGAATTAACCGGGATGTCTCCGGGTACATTCCATCAAGCAACCGAGAATAAAATGCCGTTGTCCCCCACGTAAACAAAATTTGATTTTCAGCAACTCGGAGATGGAGCTGTGCATCGTCATCACTAAGCATCCGGGATAGTTCCCGCAGCGCATCTCCAGGAACAATGATGTCATAATCGACTTTAGGGGCGGTTGCTAACGTAATTTTTCGTTGGCTTAGCCGGTGAGAATCCGTTGCAACTGCTAGCAATTCACCGTTATGAATTGTTACGTGAATACCGGTTAACATTGGCCGGCTTTCTTGCTTGGATACGGCAATAACGGTCTGACTAATAATTTGCTTTAAAACGTCACCCGCAATTGTTAGTTGCTCCGCCGTATCAATTTCTGGTAAATGAGGATAATTAACAGCATCTAACCCATTAATTGTAAAGGAAGCTGAACCTGACGTAATGGTTGCTTGGTAATGATCATTAACCGTTACCTTCATTGTTTTTTCAGGAAGTTTTTTAACGATTTCACTGAAAAATCGAGCAGGAAGTACAATGGAGCCCGTTGAATCAATGATTAAATCAGCGTTTGGTGCGGTTACTGGAAGTTGCGTTTGAATGGTGATATCAGCGTTACTTCCTGTTAACGTTAATCTTTCATCAGTTAAATCTAATTTTAATCCCGTTAAAATCTCAATTGCGGTTTTAGTTGAAATAGCTCGTTGAACTGCATTGAGTTCTGTTAAAAAAGCATTTCGGTTTACAGAGAATTCCATGGATGTCCCTCCTGGTTATTAATAATTAATTATAAAGAATAACAGTAATAGTATTAGGGGCTGTTTATTTTGTGGATAACCCCGAAAATAGAGAAAAAGCACGAAACTAGCTTGTTAACAACTTGTGGATAACCACTGGGGATTACCTCGTTATTATGCACAGGTTATTTCTGTAAAGCAGCTTTAATATCGGCAACTGCTTGCCGTAAAGTTGCGTCCTCTTTAAGGGCAGCATCAATTTTGTCGTAGGCGTGAATCACCGTTGTGTGGTCCTTTCCACCGAACTCATTTCCAATCCGGGGAAGGGAGGCATCCGTCATTGTCCGTGAAAGATACATTGCAATTTGACGGGGAACAACGATTGTTTTAACCCGCTTTCGGCCCTTCAAATCGGCAACGGTCACGTGAAAATGGGCAGCAACCTTTTCTTGAATAAGAGCAATTGACAGTTCCGGCCTGATTACTTGTGTGTTGTAGTTTTGGAGCGCTTGGGCGGCTAGATCTGTTGTAATTGGTTTGTTGTTTAGCCGAGAATAGGCAATTACCCGGTTGAGCGCTCCCTGAAGGTCACGCACACTTTTATCTGCCTGGTTATTAGCGATGTATTTAAGGGCATCATCGGTTGCACTTACGTGGTTATCGTCAGCCTTATTCCGGAGGATTGCAATCCGGGTTTCAAGATCAGGGGGAGTGATGTCAACGGAAAGTCCCATTTTAAAGCGGGAAACGAGGCGGTCTTCCAGGTTAGGAATTTGTTCCGGCTGGCGATCAGAGGTAAAGACAATTTGCTTATTTTTTTCAAATAAATCCTCAAATGTATGGAAGAATTCTTCCTTGGTAGAATCCTTATCCGCAAAAAATTGAATATCGTCGATTAAAAGGAGATCAACGTTCCGGTATGCATCACGGAACTCAGATTGGCGATTATTCCGGATTGAATCAATAAAGTCATTCGTGAATGTTTCGCTGGAAACAAACCGGATGGTGTAATTGGGGTTAATTTCAAGCATACGGTGCCCAATGGCCTGCATCAAGTGGGTTTTTCCCAAACCAACGCCACCATAAATTAATAGTGGATTATACATTGACCCCGGTTGTTCGGCGACTGATAAGGCTGCTGCTTGGGCCATCCGGTTACCTTCACCCACAACGAAGTTTTCAAAGGTGTAATGATCGTTGAGGGATGAGGGTTTCATGTATGCTGGAACCTGATCGAAGTCGTTGTTAATCCCATTTTGAGCTGCGGATTTTGGGGATTGACCGGTATCGTGAGTCACCGTTTGGGATAACGGGTTTGCGTCTTCTGGCACCTGCGCCAGGATTGTAATGGTGTCCTTTGTTGATTTTTTTAATAGGGCACTTGCCTTCTCTGCAAGCGTATCACGCCAAAAGTCAGCGTGAAACTGAGTTGGAACGGTAATTGTTAACACGTTATCCGTAAATGATTCAGGAGTTGCCGTTTCGACCCAGGTTGCAAATGAAGTTGGAGAAAGATCCTGACGGAGGGTGTCGCTAATGAATTGCCAGATGGTCGCTAAACTTGGTTGACTTTGATTCGCCACGACAAATTCCTCCTTACTTAACTTAGAATTACGCACCTAGTCTACCATAATGGTTTCCTTTTTTTCCACAACTGTTTTGTTTTTATGGGATTAATTCACAGATTGCGAGTAAAAAAATCCCCTAAACACACAAAGAAAGAATAATTTGTCCACAAGAAATGTGAATTGTGGGGATATTTCAAAAAAGTTACGAACAAATCACAGAAGTTTTACACCATGTAAACCCCTAAAAAATAAAGCACATTAAAGCTTATCCACAAAATCCACAAAGCTGTGCACACTCTTATCCAAGGGGCGTTAATTTGCGTATAATTTTGCAAAATGTGGGGATTAAGTGCGAATAATGTTTGATTTTATCCACACTATCCACAACAATGTCCACTGTTTTTGTGGATATTCATAAAGGAGTGCTCGGATTTTCCGGGAAAAACTTCTTTTCATTTATGAGGCGGTATGGTAGGCTTATAAGGTAAGTCTTAGCCTAGCAGTTGATTCGGGAAGCCGGTCAATCTTGTTAGGAAATTGAATAGGAGGTGCAGCAGCATGAAGCGAACATACCAACCAAAGAAGCGGCACCGGCAACGGGTTCATGGTTTCCGGAAGCGGATGAGCACGAGCAATGGCCGGAAGGTGCTTGCACGGCGTCGTCGGAAGGGCAGAAAAGTATTGTCTGCATAGGCCACTGGACCGTCAGTGGTCTTTTTCTTTTACGGTTATAAGGAAAAAAGCCACGGATTTTTGGAGATGGATTATGAGAAAATCATATCGCGTCAAAAAAGAAGCGGAGTTTCAGCGGGTCTTCACGACCGGTAAATCGTATGCTAACCGCCAGTTTGTTGTGTACGTTTTAGAAAAGCCAAATCAGCCTCATTTTCGGGTAGGGATCTCAGTGGGGAAAAAGATTGGTAATTCTGTGGCGCGGAACTGGGTTAAGCGGCGGATTCGGCAGAGCCTAACGGAACTTAAGCCCCAATTAAAGCAGGATTGCGATTTTTTGGTAATTGCGCGGCCGACCGTTTCTGGAATGGCAATGAGGGACGTTAAGCGTCACCTAGTGCACGTTCTGCGACTCGCGAAGATTTTACCAGCTGAATAAGAGGAATTACGCATGAAGAAAAAACACAGGCGCGGACTTGTTATTCTAAGTGTGATGGTACTGCCGTTACTATTAGCGGGGTGCGGAACGAGTAATGTCACTGCTCATAGTACAGGGATTTGGGACCATTACGTAATTTGGAACTTTATCCGGGCAATTGAATGGCTTAGTCACTTATTTGGTAACAATTACGGGTGGGGAATTATTGTTTTCACCGTAATTGTGCGGATTATTATTCTCCCGCTGATGTTCTATCAAAATAAGTCAATGCGGAAGACAACTGAACTACAGCCGCAATTTAAGGCGTTGCAGGCGAAGTACCCTGATGCCCGAACTGATCCGGACCAGGCGCGGGCAATGCAAGAAGAGCAGCAAAAGTTATATGCGGATGCCGGAATTTCGCCGGTTGCCGGGTGTTTGCCGATGTTGGTTCAGATGCCCGTGTTGATTGCCCTGTATCAGGCAATTTTTCGGTCACCAGTTCTTAAATCTGGCCACTTTTTCTGGATGGAACTGGGGGACAAAGATCCGTACTACATCATGCCAATTTTGGCGGCGTTGTTTACGTTCTTAACGTCATATCTAAGTATGATGTCCCAGCCAGAACAAAATGGAATGACGAAGGTCATGACGTATGGAATGTCAATTATGACACTTATCATGGCTATTAATTTCCCGGCCGCATTGTCGCTGTACTGGATGATTACCAATGCCTTTTCTGTTGGACAAATCTTGTTAATTTCAAATCCGTTTAAGATTCGACGTGAACGGGAGGAACAGGAACGGCAAGCGAAAGAAGCGCAGCGAAGGAAACAAAAGGCGCGGCAAAAGGCGCTGAAAAACCGAAAAAAGGGTTAGCATTGTGATTAAGGCTTTAGCATGGTGTCATCATCGTAGTGAGGTGGATACACCATGTTTTTTATAGTAACGAAACAAGGAGGCTGTACTTTACGTCACAGCCTCCTTGTTTTGTCATAATCTAATATTATAAAACAAACGAGTGGAGTGCGAATCAACCGCGGAATTCATCCTCCGTACTTTGTTCCCAACGCCACTCGTCTTTTAACTTCTTTACGTGTTTGGCTAATCGGCAGCGATTGGTTCGCGGATTAGCTTCATACTTACATGATCCGTAATGCGCAGCCACTTCGTTTCGTTTGTAGTGGTTGGATCGGCATTTTCCGTTAGCTCACGGTTAACAACCATGGTGTCTACCGTGTGTAACCAATTAGCAATTTTTTGGTAGTTTGCCAAAATAGCTTCCCGAACATCCCGGTCATCATTGAACTGGAAATAAACCCCCGTGTACCATGTTTGGCCGTTAAGAATCTGCTTAGCAAGATTTTTAAGAAAAACGCGCTTATGATCAACAGCACTAAAATCTAACATGATATTGTCAACCGTAATTACTCCGGTTGAGAGGTTTTTGCGCATAAATGCAGTGATGTTTCGTACTTGTTCCATTTTGTCCCCCGTAATAGTATGCTAGTTACTTATCTGTGTTTGACCACTTGTTGTAGTCGTCATCGTTCATGGCCTCAACCTGACCAAGACGATAGCCATTACCGACCTGCGAGAAGAAATCGTGGTTTGACGTAGTGGTCGAGATTCCGTTAATAACAGTCGGTTCAACGTCGTCAGCGGTGTCCGGGAAAATTGGATCCATTCCAAGGTTCATCAGTGCCTTATTGGCATTATACCGAACGAATGTGAGAACTTTATCTGTCCACCCAACTTCATCATAAAGAAGCTTCGTGTATTTTTCTTCGTTGTCATAGAGCTGGTATAAGAAGTCATATAGCCAGTCCTTCACGGCATCTTGTTCGTTTTGGCTCCGTTCCTTTAGACCAAGTTGGAATTTGTATCCGATATACGTACCGTGAACCGATTCATCCCGTAAAATTAGCTTGATAATTTCAGCCGTATTAGCAAGCTGATTATGGCCAAGATAGTACAGTGGGGTGTAAAACCCGGAGTAAAAGAGGCATGTTTCAAGGAAAACATTGGCGACCTTTTGTTTGAGCGGGTCAGCGGACGTGTCTTTGTAAATGTCGGCAATCCAGTTTGCCTTATTTTGGAGGTATTCTTCCGAATCACTCCACTCAAAGATTTCATTGATTTCTTCTGGTGTATTTAATGTTGAGAAGATCGTGGAGTAACTTTTAGCGTGGACGGATTCCATGAACTGAATGTTGTTAAGGACTGCCGTTTCATGCTGTGTCCGGACGTGTCGTCTGAGGGAGGCCATTCCGTCTTGGGATTGAACAGTATCTAATAAGGTTAATCCGCCAAAGACGTGGCCGACTAGGTACTTGTGCTTATCATCGAGCTTCCGCCAATCAGGAAGGTCGTTAGAAACCGGAACCCGAGTATCAAGCCAGAATTGTTCGGTAAGTTTTTCCCAGGTTGCCTTGTCAATTTCATCGTTGATCTGGTTCCAGTTAATTGATTTGTAACTTTTATCTACCATAGTGAATAACCCCTCCGCTTTAATTAATTGTTTTCAACAAGTGTGGTGTAAATGCGAGCAACGTCACTGGTTGTTCCCCGCAGTTCGTAATCGTCAAGGAACGGAGCGTTGAACTGCTCCGCATATCGCCGCGCAGTTAAGCAATACTGTTGATTAAAGTTCCGGTTCCCCGAACCAATAACACCGCGACAATGAGCACTGTTATCATTATACTCAATGTATTCGCCGAGGGAATTAGTCATTAACTCCTTGACCCCATTATCAATGCCATTCCCTCCGTCCAGATACGTCGGGACGAAAACAAAGAAATCAGCGGCTTCATCTGCAAATGGCGTTACGTCGCTGATCTCCTTAGCGTTGATTAGCGGTGCCTGGTCATCCTTGGCGTGCTGTTGTTCAGCGTAGTCCGTTAATTTTTGAATAAACGTGCGCGTGTTCCCTTCAATGGAAATAAACAAAATATTAATCATCCTCACAGCCTCCCCGGTAATTTGATGTTCACGGTGCACTATTCCACATCAAACCACAATATATTGTGGTTAACGCTTGTTAGCTTACAAGATATTCCGTTAACTTGCAAGGGGTGATTTCCTAACTAGGGAACTTTTATGTAATTATTTCGCCATAGTTTGTTAATTTTTATGCATATTATTACGTTTGTTTAATTTATGCAGTGGGCCCGGTAATAATAGGGGCCGGGCTAATTATTTATGAATACGATAGTAGACTTAGGTGGTGGTGAAATAACATGTAGAAACAACAAAAATTGGGATCTAGGAATTGTTCTTATGTTAGTAGTAATTTATGGGTTAAGAATGCAATTATTTTTACAGGGGAGTGGTTCGGCTTCTCTTTGGCCCCGCCGGAAAGACGTTTTTAGGACGCGATTGAGCCGGGAGCATTTACTGCGGTTGCAATTATCACGTATCGCTACGCAAATGTGCATCTTAACGCGGAGTTGCGGATGCAAGAAGAGGATGATGACTAAACTAAACGCGCTGCCTATGGGTAATTCAGGAGACAATGGGTGAGCACCACGTGAACGGGAGGATCGTTGTTGGGGCTTCAAGAAGGCTAACGGTAGCGTACATTCCGTGAGCGACATTAGCAAGGATGGGTGGAAGTGTTAGTGTGAACGTATGTTTGTAAAAATGAATTGAAGACGCGGCATAAAGCGTCACAATTATTCCCTAAAATAAAACCATAACCTCTTATAACAAGCTGCTAATTTAAATACTTCTCAGGTTAGTGGCGCCCGAAAACAAAGTTCTCCTGGCCGTTAGCCATGGTTAGCGGTCCTCCTTTTTCATGATATATCCATTTTCGGGTTGAGAAAATTTAGGTGATTTATTAAATTTTTCTCCATCAACTGGGAAGCCGAGACGTGTTTTTCTATCCCATTAACGGCTCAAATGAGCTAAGTTGCACGTTTCAAACGGGACGTTTTCATTACGAAAGCGGCCCGTTTTTTGCGTCGGATCCAGTAAAAAACATAAAAGTGTAATAAAAGAACAGGGAAGATGCGCTAAAATATAAAATGGAGGAGAGGCTAAAAGCAGGAATAAAGCCTCTTGGGTGAACTTATTTAGTAATTGTTTTTTAAGGATGGATTTAAACAGAATGAAACGAATTTTTACACGGGAGTTTTGGAAATTGCCTGACTTTTGGCATAACCGGCGGTTAAGGTTAATTGCGGTTCTTTTGACATTAATCGTGGTTTTGTGTGCCGGAATGGCCTGCTGGGCAAACTGGATCGTGGGTATAATTGTGCTTATTTTAGGGAGCGGAATGCTCGGGATGGTGTATGGCGTTTTGCGGCAGATTACCCACGATACTAATAACTACATTGCGAACCTATCACACCGGATTGATCAAGGGGAGCAAGAAGCGCTGATTAGGATGCCAATCGGGGTACTGTTTTATAACGGTGATAATGTCGTTGAATGGCTGAACCCGTACATGCAACAGTACTTTGGCAAGGAAGATGTTCTTGGTAAGTCATTGGGTGAAAGTGCCCCACAATTAATGCAATTGATTACGAAACATCAGGATGCCAAGAAGCCGGTGGAGGTGACCTGGCAGGGGAACACTTTCCGGATGATGATTCAGCGGGAAATTAATGCGGTTTACCTGATGGATATTACGCACTATGCCGAGATTCAGCAGGAATATGACGATTCGCGGGTTGTTATTGGACAAATCTTTCTGGATAACTACGATGAAGTGACGGAATCGATGTCGGATAAGCGGGTCTCAAATCTAAGTAACTTTATCACCAATGAATTATCAGACTGGGCGCGCCAGTTTGGCCTGTTTTTAAAGCGGATTGATGAGGATCACTTTTTCTTAGTGGGGTATACCAAGATGTTGGCGGCACTGGAAAAGGATAAATTTCAAATTCTTGATCTAATTCGCGAGCGGACGGCCAAGACAAACTTCCCGGTAACCCTTAGTATGGGAATTGCGTTCGGAAGTGCGGACCTTGCTTCCTTATCCGGTCAGGCGCAACGGAATCTTGATCTTGCTCTTGGTCGGGGCGGCGATCAGGTGGTTGTTCGGGGCGAAACCGGTGATGCCCGGTTCTATGGGGGAAAGACGAATCCGATGGAGAAGCGAACCCGGGTGCGGGCGCGGATGATTTCTCAAGCACTCCAAGAATTAATTTCTCAGGCGAGTCAGGTACTTGTCATGGGGCACCAACAACCGGATATGGATGCACTAGGAGCAAGCCTTGGGATTCGGCGAATTGCTGCGATGAACGGGAAGGAGTGTCAGGTGGTTGTAAACCCCGAAAAGGTGCACACGGATGTTGAGCGCCTTTTAGCTGAAACGGCGAAGTATCCTGAATTAGATCAGGTAATTGTTACCCCCAAAGAAGCGCTGGCAATGGCAACGGACGATACGTTGCTAATCATGGTAGATCATTCCCGGCCGTCAATTACCATTAGTCCGGAATTGTATGAGCGATTAAAGGGTCGGGTAGTAGTAATTGATCATCACCGGCGAAGCGAAGAGTTCCCTGAAAACCCACAGTTGGTTTATATTGAACCGTATGCTAGTTCTACGTGTGAACTGGTGACGGAAATGTTTGAGTACCAGTCCCGGGATAGTGAGCCAATTAATCGTTTGGAAGCAACGGCAATGTTAGCCGGAATCGTGGTGGATACCCAGTCATTTGCCAACCACACCGGAACGCGAACGTTTGATGCGGCTAGTTTCCTACGATCAGCAGGGGCGGATGCCCAAATGGTACGACACTTTATGCGGGAAAGCATGCATAACTTTATGCAACGGAACCACCTAATTGACCGGGCTGAATTTATTGATGATAATGTAATTGTGATGGGTGAAGAAGACTGCCAGTATGATCCGGTAACCGCCGCACAGGCAGCGGATGCATTACTTGATGTAAGTGGCGTTGAAGCCTCGTTTGTGATCACCCGGCGGGATAAGGAAACCGTGGGAATTTCAGCTCGGAGTATCGGGAAGACAAACGTCCAGTTGATAATGGAAAAATTTGGCGGTGGCGGGCACCTAACTAATGCTGCTGCGCAGCTAACGGACGTGACGGTTGCTGATACTAAGCAACGATTATTGGAAATTTTGAATGGCACTGCTGGTGAGGAACCGGCAGAAGAGATTGACCAGCCAAATGATGATTAGGAGTGATAAGAATGAAGGTTATTTTTACCCAAGATGTCCGTGGTAAGGGAAGCCGTGGTGAAGTTAAGGAAGTTCCCGATGGCTACGCTAACTTTCTAATCAAGAATAGTAAGGCGAAACTAGCAAGTGCGCAGGCAATGAGCCAACTTCGCGGGCAGCAACGAGCAGAGGCCAAAAAGGAAGCGGCTGCACTAGCGGAAGCGAAGGAGTTGAAAGCGAAGCTCGAGTCCGGGGACTACGTTGTTGAAATGCGGGCTAAGGCGGGAACGGATGGACGCCTTTTCGGGTCGATTACGACGAAGCAAATTGCCCAGGAATTAACGAAGCAATACGGGCTCCACGTCGATAAGCGTAAGATGAAGTTGACTGCGCCAATCCGGTCGATGGGTTATGTGAACGTCCCAGCGAAATTGCACAACGATGTTACGGCGACGATTCGCGTGCATATTGCAGAGAAATAGAAGGGGCACAAAAATGGAAAAAACGAGCGTGGTGGAAATAATCCCTGAACGGAGCGTGCCAAATTGGAAAGGGCGTGTTTTTCCGCTTAGCTCGTTTGTTTTATATAAGAGAGGCTGATAACCTCTTTATCAATTAGCTAACGGGGAATTAACCAATGGATAATAGTGAGATTTTAGGAAACGTCCCACCCCAGGACTTAGAAGCAGAGCAAGCGGTTTTGGGGTCGGTATTAATTAGTGGGGTTGCAGGCGATACGTTGGCGGCGGCTCATGAATTCGTCGAGCCAGACGACTTTTATCACAAGGCAAACCAGTTGATTTTCAAGGCAATGCTAACGGTAGATGATAACGGTGACGAAATTGATATGGTCACCTTACAGGCGGAACTAAGCGGAAATAATGAATTGGACGATATTGGTGGCCTTGATTACCTGGCCGAATTGGTTGATGCCAGTCCATCAGCCGCTAATGTGGCGTACTATGCGCAATTGGTACGAAATAGCGCAATCCGGCGGCGGTTAATTACCGTGGCAAACGGAATGATTGCGGATGCCCAGCGAAATGATGATGTTACGGGGCTTTTAGATAACGCCGAGCAAGCCATCATGAACGTTGCGGATGAACGTTCCGGCGAGGGCTTTCGCCGGGTGCGGGATGTTATTGCCGCTGAGTTAGATCATATTAGTGAATTAGCGGATAATAATGAAGAGATTACTGGGTTGCCGACCGGATACCGGGAGTTTGACCTTAAAACATCGGGGTTACAGCCGGATAACCTGATTATTTTAGCTGCCCGGCCAGCCGTAGGGAAAACGGCGTTAGCTCTTAATATTGCACAGAATGTCGCCGTTAGTGATCAAAGCAAAACGGTAGCGATTTTTTCCTTGGAAATGAGCGCAGAATCATTGGTTAGCCGGATGTTGTGTGCTGAGGGAACGATTAAGGCGGATAATCTTCGGAGTGGTAATCTGTCTGCCGATGAATGGGAAAGCTTAATGATGGCGGCAAGTGCCTTAAGTGGGGCGTCGATTTACATTGACGACACACCGGGAATCAAAATGAGCGAAATCAGAGCAAAGGCTCGCCGGCTTGCTAAGGAGCAGAACGGGTTAGATCTGATTGTTGTTGATTACCTCCAGCTGATTGAAGGCTCGACCAAGGAAAGCCGGCAGCAGGAAGTATCGGAGATTTCCCGACAACTTAAAAAGCTTGCTAAAGAGCTAAATGTTCCAATTATCGCCCTGTCCCAGTTATCCCGGGGGGTTGAGCAACGGCAGGATAAACGGCCAGTGTTGTCTGATATTCGGGAATCTGGGTCAATTGAACAGGATGCTGATATTGTTACTTTTTTATACCGGGAGGATTACTATGACCGGGATAATGGTAATGATGAGGAGGACCAGCAAGAGCAAGCAAACGACTCCAACGATTCAGATGCCGGTGATGTGGAGTTAATCATTGAAAAAAACCGGGCGGGATCCCGGGGAACGGTGCACCTAATGTTCATGAAGGCGTACAACAAATTTGCTAACCTTGCATATCAAGATGAACCGTAGATTTTATCTTGTTTTTTGGTAAAAATACCGGTAAAATGCAACTATTAATTAATTTATGATAAGGGATGATGTCATGGGATTTGAAATTAAGAATGAAACCAAGCAATACGTGGTTGAACTACATGCCCACCGACATCAGGTGCTTCTTCGGAAAAATGATCGGGATAACAATCGTTAACAAGGAGAAGTGACCATTAATGAAAAAACAGAATAATAGTAAGCAGCAGAGCGAACGGCTTGGTGTAATTGGGTTAAGTGCCATTGTTTTGAGCGCGATGCTTGGGGGGGGAATTTTTGATTTACCCAAAAACATGGCAGTGTGTGCTGGCCCGCTCGGAACCATTTTGGCGTGGGGCATTGCCGGGATTGGAATGTGGTTTGTAACGGCAATGTTCCTTAAGTTGGCGGAGCTAAAACCTAACCTTACAACTGGGTTGTATAAATACGGTGAAGCTGGCTTCGGGAAATTTGCTGGCTTCTTTGTGTCGTGGGGCTACTGGGTATGCGAAAGTTTCTCCAACGTTGCTTATGCCATTTTATTAATGAGCACGCTTAACTATTTCTTTCCGGGGGACTTTACAGGAGGAAATAATTGGGCGGCAGTTATTGGCGGCAGTATTGTTCTTTGGGGAATGTCGTTAATTATCTTATTCGGTGTTCGCCAGGCAAGCTGGGTGAACCTGGTAGGAACGATTGTCCGGTTGGCAGCAGTTGCTATCTTCATTATTGCGGTTGCAGCGCAGTTTCGCTGGATTCGGTTTAGCGCTAACTTTACGGCAACACGGTCATTTACCGCGGCCATGCCCGCAATGGGGCACCTAGGGAAACAAGTAGTTCTTGCCCTTCCGGCAACGTTATGGGCGTTTGGCGGAATCGAGGGCGCTGTTGTGTTATCGGACCGGGCGAAATCTCAGCAAGCTGTTCGCCAGGCAACGGCTATCGGTTTCTTCGGGTGCTTAGCGCTTTATATGCTGGTATCCTTATTACCAATGGGAATGAAACCGTATGGCATAATCGCTAAGTTAGGGTCACCGTCAACGGCTGGTCTTTTAACAATGGCACTGCATAGTCCGGCTGGCCGGGTAATTATGGCTGGTGGTTTGCTGGTGTCCGTCTTTTCATGCTGGTTGACGTGGACAATGATGCTGATGGAAATGCCGTATGCTGCTGCTAAGGATGGAGCCTTTCCACTCATTTTTGCCCGGGAAAGTAAGAACCACGTTCCAGTAATTTCGCTTTTCGCGGCAACGCTTTTAATGCAGGTAGTCTTATTAGTAGCCCATTTTGCTAATAATGCGTTTCAGTTGGCGTACACCGTCGTGGCAACAATGACGGTTCCGCCGTATATGATTAGTGCCCTTTATCTGGTAAAACTAGCGTTTCGGGCAGATAATTACCCGGGAAATAAGGGACGAATCAGTGCCTTAATTACCGGAATTTTAGCAGTGATTTATACCGTGATGATGGGGTTAGTATCCGGTGTTAAGTATGTAATGATTGCCTTTGTCGTGTACGCACTGGGGATTCCATTATTCATCAAGGCCCGGCACGAACAATCTCCTGGTGAGCCTGTTTTTACCCGCGGGGAGCGTTGGTTTGTTGTAGCGATTATTATTATTGCTGTGGGGGCTATCCTAGTGTATTACTGTTAAGAGCGAGAGTAAGTAGTGAGAATATGATGAAATAATGTTCCTCCAAGTCTTGGCTAAAGAGTGCTGCGGCTTGGGGGATTGTTGTGTTGATGGAGGAGGGGACGCTTAAGGAAGCGTTATTTACATAATGGGATGAATTTTCTTTTTTAAATTGTGAAAAACGATACTTATTTTGGCAAAAAGTAACAATTTGTGAAAAAATATGTTATATTGTGCTTGTGCTATTGTTGATAAAAACCTTCAGGGGGAGTGATACTTATGGGACTTGAGAAAGTCAAATATAAAGGATTTATTTTTCCGATTGTGATTGGATTAATTATCTGGTTTACGGCACCGGTGCGGCCAGCGGGTGTTTCGGTCGTTGCCTGGCACATGCTGGCATTATTTATTGCTACGATCGTAGGCTGTATCACCCAGCCGATTTCAATTGCTGGGGTTACCTTGATTGGATTTACGCTGATGATTTTCACTGGCCTTGTTCCAATGAAGCCAGCCCTGGCAGCCTTCAGTAACTCAGCGGCATGGCTAATTGCTATGGCCTTCCTGATTTCTCGGGGATTCATTAAGACCGGGCTTGGTCGTCGAATTGCCTTAAACTTCATTAAGTGGTTTGGAAAACGGTCATTGGGCTTAGGATATGCCGTTGCTGGGGTTGACCTGGTAACATCGGTTGCAACGCCAAGTAATACGGCTCGGGCTGGGGGTATCGTGTACCCAATCGTTGCTTCTTTGGCGGATACGTTTGATTCCCAGCCGGATAATGGGGCGTCAGCACGGAAGATCGGGTCATACCTGGTATTTACGGAATTCCACATTAACTTGATTACGAGTGCGATGTTTATGACGGCGATGGCACCAAACCTGGTTGTTGTGGCTCTTGCTAAGCAGCTTGGGGTGCACATTACGTGGTTTGGCTGGTTTGTCGCCGGTGCTTTGCCGGGGGTTCTTTGTTTGTTACTGGTACCATTCTTGATTTATAAAATTTTCCCGCCGAAGGTTAAGGAAACGCCAAACGCAAAGGAATGGGCGCAGGATAAGTTGGCTGAAATGGGGCCGATGAAGATGTCCGAAAAAATTATGGGAATCGTCTTCATTTTAACGTTGGTTCTTTGGATGATTTCGAGTTTTATCGGGGTTGAAGCCTATGCCGTTGGGTTCTTAGCCATTGTTTTACTACTCGTTACGGGCGTTTTGAGCGTAAAGGATTTATTAAACGAAACTGGTGCTTGGAATGTTTTGATCTGGCTGTCAATCCTGGTCTTCATGGCAGCGCAGTTGACCAAAATGGGCTTTATTCCGTGGATGGTTAAGGCCTTTGGTGGCATGCTACACGGAATCAATTGGATTGTCGTGCTGGTAGCCTTAATGCTTTTCTACTTCTACAGTCACTATCTGTTTGCGAGTGCTACCGCCCATTCTACGGCGATGTACGGGGCTCTTTTGGGGGTAGCTTTGGCAGCTCACGTGCCAACAATGTTAGCCGCAATGATGCTGGCTTTTGTCACGGCGCTGATGGGCTCCACTACGCACTACGCAAATGGTCCGGCTTCTATCTTGGCAACGTCAGGGTACGTTAAGCAGTCAACGTGGTGGAAGTTAAACGTTGTGATGGGAATTGTTTACCTGCTAGTTTTCGGATTGGTTGGTCCGCTGTGGATGAAACTAATTGGAATGTGGTAGTTGTCATTTGAGTAGCGTAAAAACTAAGGGGTTGGGACAGTTGTCCTAACCCCTTAGTTTTTAATGGATGATGCTTGCCTGTGTAAGATAATCTATCATATAATCTGATGGTAGTTAATTACTATAAGCATTAATTTAGTGAGGTAACCAATGAATTCTTCAGGAAAAAATGTTGTAAAGGGAATCTTTTTGGCCGCCCTTGCGTCCGCAATGTGGGGGATTTCAGGAACGGTTCTTCAGTTAATTTCGCATAATTTAAAGGTTCCAGAAGCTTGGCTTCTGTCAGCCCGGACGCTTAGTTCAGGGGTGCTTCTCCTAGTAATCAGCGCGTTAATTTATCGGCGTAAAATTTTTGATGTTTTCCGGTCATGGCGATCAGTGATGTGGTTGGTAGCATACGCCGCCCTTGGATTAATGGCTAACCTGTATACATTTTATTTGGCGATTCAGACGGGGAATTCACCAGCTGCTACAATTTTACAATACCTTGCGCCCCTCTTTATTGTTATTGGCGGCCTTTTCATTGGAAACCGGCCGTTAAAGACGGACATAATTGCGTTTATCCTTGCTCTTATTGGGGTAGTCCTTGCGCTTACGAAGGGGAACCTTGGGCAACTTTCCATTTCGGTGACGTCTCTGCTGTGGGGACTTGGTTCGGGATTAACGGCGGCGTTTTATGTGGCCCTTCCCCGGCCGTTGGTTAAGGACGGGAACCCACCAATTGTAATTCTTGGATGGGGGACAATGATTGCAGGAATCCTCTTTAACTTGTACCATCCATTTTGGGTTCAAGTGCCGCATCTCAGCTTAGCAGTAATCGGCTCGGTTGCCACAACGGTGATTGCGGGAACAATTTTGCCGTTCAGTTTGTTATTGTATGCGACAAAGTTTGCTAGTTCCGATGTTATTAGTATTATGGACGCCGTACAACCAACCGTGACGTCAATTTTGTGCTTCTTGTTTTTAGGAGTAAAGTTGAGTTTGATTGAAGTTAGTGGAATGGTGCTTGTTGTGATTGGAATTTACGTATTACAGCACGGTCGGCGGCAGTACGAGGAGAAGCAGATACAACAGGATGCGTTTGATGATTAACTGTGAGGTACGAAAGCCGATAAGGGCCCGGAGCGCAAGGCAAAACCTCGCGAAGAGCGAATGAGAGCTTGTTTTAGGGAGGATATTGCCTAATAATCATGTGACAGAAATATTTATAGTTTTAGGAATGTGGAGGCTGTGACGAAAGTTACAACCTCCTTGTTGTTTACGCATAATCCGCGATTAAAACAAACGGGTCGAATGGAATTATTTTCTAAACTTATATTTTGTGATTTATACGGCTTTAGTTTTCTGCGCTCATTTCCTTTGTTTAATGTGCTCGCTTTTTTACGAAATAGAATCGTTTTTTTAAAATGAAAAATAACAACCAAAAATTTGCAATTTGTCAAGTAAGCGTTACAATGATGACGAAGGAGGGGTTGGAATGGATTTGCGAACGATGAATATTCATCGACAGCGCGATTTTAAACGCTGGCAGCAGTTTCTTGAAGCAAACGGAATCCACGTTTTTAATGAACGGGAGGTGCGGCCGGTTGAGCAAACCTTTGGGTGGTTTGATGGTGATCAGTTGGTTGCAACGGGTTCCGTTGCGGGAAACGTCCTCAAATACATTGCGATTGCTTCGAACTATCAAGAAAACGGAGCAACCTTCAATATGGTGGTTAGTCAGCTTGTGTCCGCGGCAGCTCAGCAAGGGCAGTTCCACCTAATGGTGTTTACTAAGCCGCAGTACGTAAAGAGTTTTCAGTATGTTGGGTTTACGCTCCTAGCGCAAACGGAAATGGGTGCCGTTCTTGAAACCGGAATGCCAACGATTTCAACGTACTTAAAGGGGCTTCCTCGGGTAAAGAATCAACAGGATAAGCGGGTAGCCGGAATTGTAATGAACGCGAACCCGTTTACCAGGGGGCACCGGTTTTTAGTCGAGCAGGCAAGTCGTGAAAATGATGTGGTGTATGTTTTTGTAGTGAGCCAAGATGCATCGTTATTTACAACTGCAGAGCGGACAAAGTTAGTTCAGGCTGGGACGGCTGATTTAAAAAACGTTTTAGTTGTTCCGGGAAGGGAATATATGGTAAGCGGGGCAACGTTCCCGGCATACTTCCTAAAAGATGACCAAAACGTTGGGCGTTACCAGGCGGCACTTGATGCAACGTTGTTTAAGAAGCAGGTTGCACCGGCGTTGAACATTACAGCCCGTTACCTTGGAAGTGAGCCGTACTCGAAAACAACGGAGGTTTACAACGAAGAGTTGCACCGAATCCTTCCGCCAGAAATTACGGTGCGGATTATTAACCGGACGGCAATTGCGGATGGGACGATTGTAACGGCGACAAAGGTACGCGCCGCGCTGGCTGCAGATGATGCGGAGCAGGTTGCTCGGTTGGTTCCTTCAACTACGATGGCATACGTGAAAGAAAATTGGGATGAATTGCGTCAGCGGGCGCAGGAAAGGATGAGGCAGAATGGAGATTAAGCAGACTGCAATGGCGGGGACGCTTGAATCCTCGGATATTCAAATTACGATCAGTGCCGCTCCAGAATTAACGATTGATCTTGATTCATCAGTCGCTGATTTATACGGTGAACAAATCGAAAAGGTGATTAAGGAAACACTAGCAGCGTACGGAATTGAAGGAGCCCACGTTAAGGCTGTTGATAAAGGTGCGCTGGATTGTGTAATCAAGGCGCGGACAATGGCTGCAGCACAGCGGGCCCTTGGAACAAGTGCAACGCCAGACTGGGAGGTGCTCTAATAATGGAAGAACGATTACGGCGGACGATGATGTTTGTCCCGGGAAATAACGCCGGGATGGTTCGGGATGCTGGAATTTACGGTGCAGATTCAATTATGTTTGACCTGGAAGATTCAGTATCCTTGGCAGAAAAGGATGCAGCCCGGATTTTAGTGTATGAAGCATTGAAAACCCAGGACTATGGTGATGCTGAGCTGGTCGTGCGGGTAAACGGGATCGACACGGAGTTCTTTAAGGCGGATGTTTATGCCATGGTTAAGGCGGGGGTCGACGTTATCCGGTTGCCAAAGGTTGAGTCCGGAAAAATGATGATCGACCTTGTTGCAACGGTTGAGGAAGCTGAGAAACACTTTGGGCGAAAGATTGGTTCAACGAAGGTAATGGCTGCGATTGAAAGTGCTCGGGGCGTGATGAAGGCCTTTGAGATTGCTGAAAGTACCGACCGGATGATGGGAATGGCCCTTTCAGCTGAAGACTACACAACAGATATGAAGACGCACCGGTACCCGGATGGAGCAGAACTTGAATTTGCACGGAACATGATTATCCACGCTGCCCGGGCTGCTGGAATTGCAGCGTTTGACACCGTCTTTACTAATATGAATGATATTGCTGGGTTTAAGCGGGAGACGGAACATATCCATGAACTTGGATTTGACGGCAAATCCCTGATTAATCCACGGCAAATTGATATGGTCAATAAGGTTTACGAACCAACCCGTGCGGAAGTTGAAGACGCACTTGACGTTGAGGCGGCCATTAAAGAAGCGCATGCTAAGGGATCTGGGGTTATTTCCATGAACGGTCAAATGGTTGACCGCCCAGTTGTTCTTCGGGCGCAACGGGTATTACGGTTAGCACGGGCGTCACACTTACTTAACGAGGAGGGCGAGTACATTGAAGAATAGTCTTAACCGGGAATTATCAGCCGAACTGTTAAAGGAAAAGGACTACCAGCCATTCGAAAACGCGACGATTGGTAACCCTGAAATCCAGCGAACCGCACCAACCGTGCGTGTTTCAACCGGGGACGGAAAGCTGGTTGATTCCATTGCAGATGTGGTGAAGAAGACCCTGAAAGATGGAATGACAATTTCGTTCCACCATCATTTGCGGGAAGGAGATTTCATCTTTAACCAGGTAATGGATGAAATCATTAAGCAGGGCTTCAAGGACTTAACGTTGGCTCCGTCGTCGCTGACAAACGTGATGAATGATAAGGTGATTGAAGCGATTAAGGCGGGAGTTATTACTAATATTACTAGCTCTGGAATGCGGGGAAGTCTAGGAGAAGCAGTGTCCCATGGGTTATTGCAGAACCCCGTTATTTTCCGGTCTCACGGTGGCCGGGCTCGGGCCATTGAAAATGGTGATATCAAGATTGATGTGGCCTTTTTAGGGGTGCCAAATGCTGACCGGGTCGGAAATGCCAACGGGATGGAAGGTGATGCTGTCTTCGGTTCCCTTGGGTACGCCTTAATGGATGCAAATTATGCCGATAAGGTTGTTTTGTTGACGGATAACATCGTTGATTATCCGAATACACCTGCTTCAATTAAGCAAACGCAGGTTGACTACGTGGTTAAGGTTGACCAGGTGGGGGATCCTGACCGAATTGGAACCGGGGCAACACGGTTTACGAAGAATCCGAAGGACCTGAAGATCGCTAAGATGGTTAACGATGTAATTACCCATTCACCATACTTCAAACAGGGCTTCTCATTCCAGACGGGTTCTGGTGGGGCTGCGTTGGCCGTTGCCCGGTACTTGCGGGAATCAATGATTGATAAGAACATTACCGCTTCGTTTGCTTTAGGCGGGATCACGACCCCAATTGTTAAGTTGCTCGAAGAAGGTTTAGTTAACCGGGTAATGGACGTGCAGGATTTTGATAAGGGTGCGGCTGATTCAATGAAGAATAACCGGAACCAGCAGGAAATTGATGCTTCATGGTACGCTGATCCGGACAACAAGGGAGCCATGGTTGATCAGCTTGATGTCTGCATTTTATCCGCCCTTGAAATTGACACGGACTTTAACGTTAACGTAATGACGGGATCAAACGGGGTTATCCGGGGAGCCGTCGGGGGTCACCAGGATGCCGCAACGGCAAAGATGACAATTATTTCTGCCCCATTAACCCGGGGCCGGATTGCCACGGTTGTTCCGCACGTTGGAACGGTAGTTACACCGGGAGAATCCATTGATGTGTTGGTTACGGAAGTCGGAATTGCCGTTAACCCACGGCGGCAGGACCTTTTGGCAGCCTTTAAGCAGGTTCCAGGGCTTCCGTTAATGACAATTGAAGAGTTACAACAGAAGGCAGAGCAAATTGTTGGTAAGCCGAAGCCGCTTGAATACACTGACCGGGTTGTCGCTTTGATGGAATACCGGGACGGATCGATTATTGACGAAATTCATGAAATTAAGTAGGTAAAGCTTTGGTGAAATAACGGGGCTGTTCGGAAACGAACGGTCCCGTTGTTTTATCGGTTATAATGATGAGGAGTGAAGGGAGCGGGACGAATGGAAATAGTCGAAAGGGTTTTTGCTGGGGGGAGTCAACAGGATATCCCGGCAGTATTAGCTAACCGGGATCAGCGGGCGGCCCAGCAGCGCCAACTCGTGGAAACCTTTCCCGGCGCAACAGTGATTGCGGTTAAACTTAATATTCCTGGTCCGGTCAAGACAAGTCCGGTAATCCGGCGGTTTTTTCGGGAGGAGCTTGCTTGTTTTGAAAAACAGTTAGCGGTAGCAGGGCGGTTAATTCTGCAGGTGGTAATAGAAGATAAGCGGCCAACGGGACCAGAACGATTTTACGTGGTTCGTTCAGCAGCTCAGGCAGTTAAGCACCTGACAGTTGCGTTTGAAACGGCAACCCCGGCCGCCCGGTTATTTGACATGGATGTTCTTGTCAAGGATAAGGGCGTCATTCGTCCAATCAGTCGGGAAGAAGTGGGGCTTTCTGCTCGCCGGTGCTTATTATGTGACCGTCTTGCTAAGGATTGCGGTCGGTCCCGGCGCCATTCGGTTTCTGCTCTTCAAGCGAAGGTGGCAGCGTTAGTCATGGCAGCTGTGAATGCAGCGAAAAGGGAACGGGTGGTGCAACGGTTGGCTACCTTGGCCGTTCGAGCGTTAATTAACGAGGCGGCAGCGTGGCCTAAACCGGGATTAGTTGATCCGGTTGAACATGGGGCACACCCAGATATGGACTATCCCCTCTTTGTACAAAGCGCGCTTGCATTGGAAGGATACTTTCGTCAGTGTGCGCGGATGGCGATTAATTATTCGGGAAAAGATTATCCGGCACTTTTTGATACGGTTCGGCAGTATGGAATTCAGGCCGAGCATACAATGATGCAAGCAACGGGGAACGTTAATACCCATAAAGGGGCCATATTTGCTCTGGGAATTCTGGTAACTGCAACGGCCAGTTGTTGGCAAACCGGGCAGGTGACTCTCAAAACGATTCAACACCGGGTGCAGGCGCTTCTCACTCACTTAACGGACGATTTTACCCGGATGAAGCGAGAAACTCCCCAGACAGCCGGGGAAGTGCAATATCATCTGACCGGACGGAAGGGTGCACGGGGCGAAGCGGAGGCTGGATTTCCCGTTATTTTTGAGGTTGGGTTACCAGTTTACAAACAAACCCAGGGAACCACAAACGACCGGATCATTACCGCTTTTTTAGCGCTTGCCCAGCATGTTCAGGATAGTACGTTATATAAACGGGCTGGGACAGATGCGATTGAACAGGAGAAACAACGGCAGGTGACCGCTATTATCGAGGCGGGAGGAATTGTAACGCCAGCGGGGCGTAAATTACTGGATGAAATGCAAGCAGAGTACAGTAACCGGCATCTTAGCCTCGGCGGTGTAGCGGATATGGTAAGCGGAACGCTGTTAATGGCAGAGATTGAGGAGGAATTTTGTGATGCAAGCACGAATGAATGATGGGGCGTTGCTTAGTTACAGCATGGTTGGTCACGGTCAACCAGTAATATTAATTCACGGGTTTGGTGGTTACCGGCAAATTTGGACCCGACAGGTGCCGTTTCTCGTTGCGCATGGTTACCAGGTAATTAGCTATGATCACCGGGGACACGGCGCATCAGCGCGGGAACCCCAACCAACGAGTATAAAACAATTAGTTGATGACTTAGTCACCCTAATTCATGTGTTACACGTGGAACAACCCGTATTGATTGGGCATTCAATGGGGGCCGCGGTGATTTATGGTCTATTTCATTATTATCCCGAAATTCCTGTTCGGGCAGCGGTTGCAATTGATCAATCGCCTAAGATGTTAAACGCACCGGACTGGGAGTACGGTTTTATGGATATTACCCGGGCTAATTACCGAACGAAACTTGCGGCATTTGGTCACGTTAAGGAGACTTTAAACGGGGTTGATGACCAGGTTTACCTGGCCCTTAAAGAGGCGAAGGCACAGTATCCGGTTGACCAAAAGATGCTGATGCCATTGATGTATGACCACGCGCGACGTGATTGGCGAGCGGCTTTGACAGCAACCACGGTTCCAACGTTACTGGTAACGGCCAACCAAAGTCCGTTCTTTAATGGCGTATTTGGCGACGTGATGGCGACTCAAAATCAGTTGATTACCCACCAACGAATTGATCAGACGGGGCATTGCGTGATGGCGGAGCAGCCAGCGGCATTTAACCGGTGTGTTCAGAAATTCCTTGTCTGAATTAAAATTAGTTAAGGGAAAGTTCGTTTTTTTGGTTAGTTTTTATCTTTTTTTAAAATATAAATTCGGAATAAATTGTTTATCGGTGCGTTTATTGATATAATCGTTGTGGCCGTGAGAAACATAACGATTTATTGAGGTGAAGTAAAATGACAGCGATTGTTGTTGTTGGAAGTCAGTGGGGCGACGAAGGTAAGGGTAAAATTACCGATTTTTTGAGTCGGCAAGCAGCAGTAATTGCCCGCTATCAGGGGGGCGATAATGCAGGTCATACAATTGTGGCGGCGGGAAAGACGCATAAGTTGCAACTCATTCCGTCAGGGATTTTATATTCTGATAAACAGTGTGTGATTGGTAACGGTGTTGTATTGAACCCGAAATCGCTGGTAGCGGAGCTAACGGGTCTGCACCAGGCGGGAATTGATACAACAAATCTCCGTATTTCAAATCGGGCCCACGTCATTCTTCCATACCATATTCTTCTCGATAAATTACAGGAACGGGCTAAACAGGATGGTAAAATCGGGACGACCCAGAAGGGAATTGGCCCGGCGTACGTTGATAAGGCTGCCCGGGTAGGAATTCGGGTAGCTGACTTACTTGATGAGGAGACATTTGCGACAAAACTTAAGCAAAATTTGGCCGTAAAAAATGAGCTATTTACAAAGATTTATGACGTAGCGCCACTGTCATTTGATGACATTTTCACCGAGTATTATGGTTACGGGCAGCAAATTAAGAAGTTTGTTTGTGACACGGCGGTTGTGATTGATGATGCCTTGAATGCAGGACAAAACGTTTTGTTTGAGGGCGCTCAGGGAGTAATGCTTGACATTGACCATGGAACGTACCCGTTTGTCACGTCGTCGAATCCAATTGCCGGGGGTGCAGCAACCGGTAACGGTGTCGGTCCCGAACAGATCGGCGCGGTTTGCGGTGCTTGCAAGGCATATACTTCTCGTGTAGGTGCGGGCCCGTTCCCAACGGAATTAGCGGGCCAGACGGGCGATTATATTCGCGAACGAGGGCACGAGTACGGGACGGTTACTAAGCGGCCCCGGCGGGTTGGCTGGCTTGATACGGTTGTGTTACGGCATTCCAGGCGGGTATCCGGGCTAAGTGCAATGTGTTTGAACTGTCTAGACGTACTAACCGGACTTGACGAGGTAAAGGTTTGCACAGCGTATGAACTTGACGGTAACCGTATTGACCGGTATCCAGCCACCCTGAAGGAGATTGCAGCATGTCACCCGGTTTACGAAACTCTTCCGGGATGGCAAGAAGATATTACCGGCTGCCGGAGCTTAGCGGAATTACCGGTAAATGCCCAAAATTACGTAAAACGGGTTGCTGAGCTGGTAGGGGTACCCGTTGCAATGTTTTCGGTTGGCCCGGACAGGGAGCAGACAATTGTTTTGCAGAATTGCTGGGATATGACCCGGTAAAGAGTAGTTGAATGACTTTTTGCAAAACAGTAAAAGAAAACGATTCTATTAATGCTATATGTAGAATATTATGCGTAGATAAGTATATAATTATATAAAGTCTAGAAGAATTCTAGTAAGAAACGCACTCTCAGTTAGGTACAGGGATTATTTGGCTGGGGGTGCGTTAGTTCTTGCTAGTGGAAGGTTTCGCTTTGAAATGTTAACCGAAGAAGAGGGATTTTGAAATTTAATTTATTAAGTTTTCTTGGGAATTTTTTTAGAGTGAAGACGGACTGCCAAAGCACGCTTAATTCGCTGTCAAGTAAATTTTTAGAGTTAAAATTAAGGGGTGTTCAGTAGTAAGGGAACGCGTTAGAATAGGACACGTAGTTCCGAAACGGAAACATGTGTTCGGATAAATGGACGGATGGAGGGATTAACGTGGTAATCTCGGCACACACATCGGCGGCGGAGCTTGCGCGGCAAATTATGGACCAACAAGGGTGCAGTTACCAGGAAGCGCTGGAGGTATTGCTGGCAGTTGCACAGGGTAAATAGGTTCGAAGAGCGCGTGATGGAGAAGGTGTTTTCCATCACGTTCTTTTTATTTCTAGTAATAATTGCAGCTTTCTATAAAATTCCATATCATAAGGGGGAAGAATAGCTTCGTAAACTAGAAAGCTAATTCAAACTAAACGAGATAAAGGAATGAGATTAATTGGATATCCAGAAGCTAACACTTTTTGCAACGCTTGCGAAAACGAAAAGTTACCCGGAAACAGCCGCGCAGCTACAAATGAGCGTAACTGCGGTACGGGAACAAATTCGTGAGTTTGAGGATCAATTAGGCGCCCCCCTCTTTGAGCGGGAGGTTGAAGCAGTACGGTTAACGGGAAGCGGCCAGGCGCTTTACCCTGCCGTGCAGCGGTTCCTGGTTGATTACCAGCGGGTTGAAAAACAAATGCATCGATTAAGGAACCAGCGGGACCATGAACTCTACCTAATTACGATCCCTACCATGCTTAATTACGCTGCTTTTGACCGGGTGACCCACTTCCTTCGGGAGCACCCAGTTGTTAATGCCCGGTTCCGGGAAACAACGAAGCATATTTTTAACCCGCAAAATGTAACTGATCCGGGGGACATCATGTTTACCCGGATTTTTAAGAATTGTAGGGATAACAGGTTCGAGTATATTTCCGTGGATGATGACGAGTATGTTTTGGTTACTGCTAAGGATGGGCGGTGGGCTCACCGCCCGGATCTCACCCTAAAAGACGTTCAGGATGAACCGTTGTACACGTTAGATCAGGCAACGGGGCTATATGATGGAGCGTTGAAGGTGTGTGCCCAAAATGATGCCCAGCCACGGGAGTTACGGCCGCAGCACCGGGTTGACCTTATTTTGCAGGCAGTGCGGAACGGCGAAGGAGTTGGGTTATTAATGCGGAAATCCGTTGTCAACCGGCCGAACGCCAACGTTCAGGTGATTTCGGTTCCGCATAATATCGCTTTGGGGTTATATTTTATTCGGCCTACCGGAGAGCATACGGCTGCTGCGGACGATTTGTGGCGGTTTTTAAAGCAACAGTATCAGGAATAACTTGGTTGGAATAATTCTGAATTATCGAGCAAAACGCTTTAATCATTGACTTTTTGGCGGTATACTATCAATGAATTAAGTTTCTAATGGGGTGAGATAATGAACTACATCGATAAGGAAATTGATGATTTTAAAGTAACTGCATACCAGCAAGGTGAAACCATGGACGTTACGAAACAAGACGTCTTAGGAAAGTGGGCTATTTTCCTGTTTTATCCGGCGGATTTTTCGTTTATTTGTCCAACAGAGCTAGAAGCACTTCAGGATAAGTACGAGGAGTTTAAGCAGGCGGGGGCTGAAATCTACACGATTTCAGAGGACACTGAATTTGTTCACAAGGCGTGGGCAGATGCCTCGCCAGAAATTGGGAAGATTCAGTACAAAATGCTTGCTGACCCGGCTGGGAAACTGGCCCGGCAGTTTGATGTCCTTGACGAAGAGGCTGGGCAAGCATACCGGGGGGTCTTTATCATTGACCCTGACGGAAAGATCCAGTCATACACGGTAAATAACATGGCGATTGGCCGGAGCGTGGATGAAATTTTGCGGACGCTTCAGGCCGCACAGTTTGTTCGGAAGTACGGCGATCAGGTTTGCCCGGTAAATTGGCATCCGGGTGACAAGACCCTTAAGCCGGGAATGGACTTAGTAGGGAAGTTATAAACATTGTGTTAAAAAAACCGTGACGAAAGTTGCGGTTTTTTGTTGCCTTCGGGTAACTAGCCTTTTCCCTTATTTTGAGCAGTTTGCCGGAAAAACATCATCAATGTTAGAATTAAAGTACGAATGACGGGATTATTTCCGCGGAAATAGCCTGAGAAAGAGGGAAGTATGGATGGCAAAGGAAGATTTAACCCGGTTAACGGAGCTTGCTGATCAGGTAACTGAATTGCCGGCGTTTAAGCGGACGGAAACTGAGGGAGCATATAATAAGGTGGTTATTCCCCTTAAGAAAATTATCAAGGCAAACCAGGCAGAGGATTTATATGATCAGCTCAACATTGTTCCTGTAATGCAGGGAAAGCCGATCATGGACATGATGCGGGATGTTCCCCTTAAGGTCCGGGAAAAAGCAATGTGGGATTTTAGTAAGAAGATGGAGATGCACTATTTTACCAAGGAAGAAGACGGGTACTATTATTTCCATGATGATCATCTTCAACAGATCTTATTAAAGTTAATTGCTGCTTTACAGCAACGGCTCGGTTAGGAAAACAAGGTGGATCAAGAGGACAGGAAGCGAATAAATCACGAAACAAAGATCCAGAGGTGCGAACGTCCACTTAGCTCGCTTGTTTTGGAACCTAATTATGTGAAGATAATAAAGAGGTTGCGACTTGTGTCACAACCTCTTGTTATTCGATTAGGGTTCATTCGTAAATCCCACCCGCTCAACGTGGTGATCCTGGTAAACGAAAACGGCACCATAAATGGCGGGGTTGTTTTGCCCCCATCCTTTAGGAGCATGTCCGGCAAAAAATAACCGGGTTGATTCAATTTCACCGATAACAGAATCACGGGTAAAAACGGTAACCCCCGCAACGGAGGTTTCTAGTGGGTGACCTGTCCGGGGATCAATAATATGGTGATAGGTGTGCCCATCCTTCTTGAGGTAGCGTTCATAAATGCCAGATGTAACTGCAGAACACGCGGCGTGGTGGACAGTGGCCACTACGCGCCCTCGGGCTTTGACGGGGTCTTGGACCCCAATTCGCCATAAGCCATCAGGATGAAGGGGACACGGGCCCATTGTTAAAAGATTGCCGCCAAGGTTAATCATGCCGGATTGGATTCCGCGGGAGCGCCAGAGGTCCCGGATACGGTCCGCAATGTAGCCCTTCGCAATTCCCCCGAGGTCAAGCTCCATCCCATGCTTAGTCAAGAAGACTGTAAGGTTGTCATCGTCAAGCAGAATGTTTTTAGGATCACATAGTGCTTGGTGCTTTTTGATTGCCGTTTCTGAGGGAACGTTGGCCCCTGAAAAACCAATCCGCCAGAGTTTGACGAGAGGTCCGATTGCGGCGTTAAAGCCGCAGTTTTCCCGGCTTACTGCCACGGCGAGTTTAGTAAGAGCGTACGTGCTGGCGCTAACCTGAACTGGATGGTCCCCCGCAGCGTGATTGACGCTCATGAGTTCGGAGTGGTCGCGGTTAACGGTTAACCGATCTTCATACCCCTGGATGAGGTGGTACGCATCATCTAGGTCGGCTTCGGCTGCCGTGCCAAAAGCGGTTAGCTCGATTTGGGTGCCAAGGGCAAAGTATTGTTTTTGAATTTGGCGGCGCCGGACACCTGGAATGGCCGGGGTGGTTGCCCGCCATGTATTTTCAGTGACTGTCATTTGCGTGTTCCCCCTATAAGTTCATGGTGTCATTATATCATTTCGCGGACTTAGAAAATTGACAGGTGGGGGAAACGGGGTATAATAAACGGCGTAAATATTAGACCGGTAAAGTAGTCAAAGTGCTTTATCCACAAGTTTTCGCAGGGGCGGAGTGTGGACGAAAGCACTTTTTTTATGGCAAGGAGGAATGAAGATGCCGTTAGCAAAGGCAACAGAATACGATACGATTGCAGCGATTGCCACGCCACCAGGTGAAGGAGCCATCTCGATCGTGCGGGTTAGTGGGGATGATGCCGTCGAATTAGTGACTAAGTTATTCCGGGGAAAGGACCTCCGGCAGGTGCCAACCCATACAATTAACTACGGTCACATTGTTGATCCAAAGACGCACGAGGAAATCGACGAGGTGTTGGTGTCAGTAATGCGAGCGCCCCGGACGTTTACCCGGGAAGACATCGTGGAAATTAATTGTCATGGCGGAATCGTTCCGACAAACCGAATTCTTCAGCTGGCATTGACAAACGGGGCGCGGCTGGCGGAACCGGGAGAGTTTACCAAACGTGCCTTCTTACACGGGCGGATTGACCTTTCGCAGGCGGAAGCCGTGATGGATATGATCACCGCAAAAACGGACCGGTCGCGGCAAGTAGCGCTCGGACAACTGGACGGTAACTTAGCCACGCGGATTCGAGCCCTTCGGCAGGAGATTCTGGATGTACTGGCTGAGGTTGAGGTTAATATTGATTATCCAGAATACGATGACGTTGAAACGGTCACAACGAAGCTCATGCATGACCACGCAATCAGTGTTCGGCAAAAAATTAAGGAATTGCTGGCAACTGCCCAGCAAGGAAAGGTTTTGCGGGATGGTCTTGCTACGGCAATTGTTGGGCGGCCAAATGTCGGGAAATCAAGTTTGCTGAATTACCTTTTACATGAGGATAAGGCGATTGTGACCGATGTTGCCGGAACCACCCGGGACGTGATTGAAGAATACGTCAACGTCCACGGAGTCCCGTTAAAGTTGATTGATACGGCTGGGATCCACGCAACGGATGATAAGGTTGAAAAAATTGGGGTTGAGCGGTCGAAGCAGGCAATTCAACGCGCCGATCTTGTAATTGTGGTGCTAAACGCAAGCGAACCCTTAACCACCGAAGATCGGGATTTACTGCAGTTTACGCAGGGAAAGAAGCGGATCATTCTGTTAAATAAGACGGATCTCCCCCAGCAAATCGAGCGCGATACCATCCAGCAATTAAGCGGTGATGATCCAGTAATGTCAATCTCCGTGTTACAAAATGATGGCTTAACGGCTTTGGAGGATAAAATTCAGGAACTTTTCTTCGGCGGAATTGAGAATTCCCAGACAACGGTGATGGTTACTAACGACCGGCACATCGCGTTGTTGAACCAGGCGGAACAGGCCCTTGATGACGTGTTAACGGGAATTGCGAATGGGATGCCAGTTGACTTGGTCCAGATTGACCTTACTCATTGTTGGGATCTGTTGGGAGAAATTACTGGTGATAGTTATACGGATGAGCTCTTGGATGAACTCTTTAGTAAGTTCTGTTTAGGAAAGTAACGGGGGAAAGAACATGAAGTTATATGATGGCGGAAACTATGATGTAATCGTAGTTGGTGCCGGTCACGCAGGATGTGAGGCGGCACTAGCGGCAGCGCGCATGGGAAACGAAACGTTGTTAATTACGATTAACCTTGAGATGGTTGCCTTTATGCCGTGTAACCCGTCGGTGGGGGGACCAGCGAAGGGAATTGTGGTTCGGGAACTTGACGCCCTAGGGGGCGAAATGGGCCGAAACATTGATAAGACCTACGTCCAAATGCGGATGTTGAATACCGGGAAGGGTCCAGCCGTCCAGGCACTCCGCGCCCAAGCAGATAAGCGGCAATACTCGATCGAGATGAAACATACCCTTGAGCGGCAGGAGCACCTGACGCTTCGCCAGGCAGTAGTGGACGACCTGATTGTTGAAGACGGAACGGTTAAGGGCGTTATTACGAATACCGGTGCTAAGTACGGCGCTAAGGCGGTTGTTTTAACAACGGGAACAGCGGCCCGCGGAAAGATTTTTATTGGCGAATTATCCTATTCATCAGGGCCAAATAACACGAAACCTGCTGAGAAGTTATCCGGCAACTTAGAGAAACTCGGTTTCAGCCTAAAACGGTTTAAGACGGGGACCCCGCCGCGGATTGACGGGAACACCATTGACTATGATGAGACGGAAGAACAACCGGGGGATGCAACGCCCAACCACTTTAGTTTTACAACGCCGGATGAAGACTACCTTCCTGTTTCCCAGCAGTTATCGTGTTGGTTAACGTACACTAACCCGGAAGTCCATCAGATTATTCGCGATAACTTTGATCGGGCCCCAATGTTTTCGGGGGTGATTAAGGGGGTCGGCCCGCGGTATTGCCCGTCAATCGAAGATAAATTGGTGCGATTTGCCGATAAAACCCGGCATCAACTTTTCTTAGAACCTGAAGGCCGCAACACGGATGAAGTGTACGTTCAAGGATTGTCCACCTCAATGCCCGAAGAGGTCCAGCAGGAGATGATCCACGGAATCCAAGGAATGCACCACGCCCAAATGATGCGTCCCGGTTACGCCATTGAGTATGACATTATTGAACCCTACCAGTTACGCCCAACCCTGGAAACAAAGTTAGTGAAGGGGTTATATACAGCCGGTCAGACAAACGGAACTTCCGGGTACGAAGAGGCTGCCGGTCAGGGAATGATTGCCGGAATTAATGCGGGACGGCACGCACTTGGGAAAAGCGAAGTTGTCCTTAAACGGAGTGAGGCATATATCGGTGTTATGATTGATGACCTGGTAACGAAGGGAACGAACGAACCGTACCGGTTGTTAACTTCCCGGGCGGAATACCGGCTACTTCTCCGCCACGATAATGCGGATTTACGCTTAACTGACCTTGGGTATGAACTTGGTTTAATTAACGAGGAACGGTACGCCCGGTTTAAACAGAAGCGGGCAACGATTGCTGCTGAAAAGGACCGGCTGCGCCGTCTGCGGATTAAACCGGGAAAGGAAGTTGATGAATTTTTGAAAGCCCACGGTGCTCATCCGTTGAAGGATGCCGTGTTAGCGGCTGATTTCCTTCGGCGGCCAGAGGTAACGTATCGGGACTTACTTCAATTCATTCCGGCACCTGAAACACCGTTAAAACGGCGGGAAATTGAACAAGTTGAAATCCAGTTCAAGTATGAAGGGTATATCAAAAAGGAAGAACGGAACGTTGAGAAGTTAAAGAAGATGGAAGCCAAGAAGATTCCGGACCGGATCAATTATGATGCGATTGAGGGACTAGCAACCGAAGCGCGGCAAAAGTTCGATAAGATTCGGCCCGAAACAATGGCTCAAGCCAGTCGAATTAGTGGGGTTAATCCAGCAGACCTGTCGATTTTAGCGGTGTACATCGAACAGGGAAAGATTGATAAGTTACCAGCAGAATAGTAAGGAATAAAGGTTGGGACAGCAGTCCTAGCCTTTTTACGTTCGCTGGATACAAATAACCGAACTGAGAAGGAATGCACCAGCCGTGAGTTTTGTAGCTTGCGTTATGGTTATTTTTAACTTTGGTATGCGTTTACTTATTAAGCCAAAATATTTCCCGGGAAATTACCTTAAATAAAAAATAAGCAAACTATATTACCGCCAGTGAATTAAAATGTGCTAAATTATAGGGTGAATTAATTGAACGGTCACGGTGAATTAAAATGAAGGTCATTAAAAATTTTCTGTACAATGCGGGCTATCAGCTTTTAGTATTAATTGTCCCGTTTGTTACGGCTCCCTACATTAGCCGGGTTTTACACGCCGGGGGGGTGGGAATTAATGCGTACACAAATTCAATTGTGCAGTACTTTGTGCTGTTAGCTGGATTAGGAATCGAGACGTACGGGAACCGGGAAATTGCGTATGTACGGGAAAACCCGAGAAAATTATCACAAGTTTTCTGGGAAATTCAAATTGTGAAGATTATTATGACGATGGTGTCGTTGATAATTTTCTTTCTTTTTGTTAGGACATACAATAAGTACGTTTACTTTTTAGCAATTCAAGCGATTAATATTGTCGGGGTTGCGTTTGATATTTCGTGGGCTTATATGGGGCTCGAGGATTTTAAGCGAACGGCTGTTAAGAATACGGTTGTTCGGTTACTGTCCGTTGTTTTGATTTTTACGCTGGTTCGAAATATCCATGATGTTGGATTATATATATTAATTGTTGCTGGCTCTAATCTGGCGGGTAATCTTACCCTGTGGCCGCATATGAGACGGATTCTTCGACCGGTTCGACTTCATGATCTTCGTCCTTTGCGGCACATCGGGCCAACAATCAGTTTATTTATTCCGACTATTGCAACCCAAATTTATGTTCAGTTAAATAAAACAATGCTTGGGGTAATGATTGGTGCAACTTATTCGGGGTATTACTATAACTCTGATCAAGTAATTAAAATGGTATTGTCGGTTGCAACGGCATTGGGAGTTGTAATGCTGCCCCACGTGGCAGCTGAGTTTGCGAAGGGGAACCAGGAGAAAATTAATGAACTCCTGTATAAGTCGTTTGATGCCATGAGTCTGCTGTGTACTGCGATGTTCTTTGGGGTGGCGGCGGTTAGCTTGCGCCTTGGGCCGTGGTTTTACGGGAAGGGATTTCAACCGGTTGGTCCTGCGATGGTGATTGAATCGGTTGTCCTTCTTGTAATCGGGTGGAGTAATGTCATTGGGACGCAATTCTTGGTTCCGACTAACCGGGTTCGGCCGTATACGGTGTCGATTATTGCAGGATCGTTATTTAATATTTGTGCAAATTTTTTCCTAATCAAGACCTGGGGGCTAAACGGGGCAATGGTTTCAACCGTGTTATCAGAAATCGTGGTAACAAGTTATCAGTTATGGTCGATTCGCCACATTGTTCGGTTCCAGGCAATGTTTAAAAACGTGTGGAAGTATTTGCTAGCTGGAGCTGGAATGTTTGTTCCAGTGTTCTACCTTAACTATACGTTAACACCTGGAATAATTCACTTTGCAATCGAGATCATCCTAGGCGCGGTAATTTATGTTGTCTTGGTCATTCTTTTACATCCAGCAATTGTGCGGGAAGCCGTTGCTTTGATAAAGCAACGGCGGGCCGATTGATTTGTTAATAACTAATAATTATGTGTCGAATGAGAAAATCATTCGGCTTTTTATTTAGGGAAGGTTAAAAAACGGATAACAATGTTGATTTTAAATTGACAAAAAAGCAGTGCTTCTTTCATAATGCCTTCAGGATATTTATTTGGAGGTTACCATGGAAAAGAAAAAGCATTTTAAGATGTATAAAAGTGGCAAGCAGTGGGTAATTGCGGGAATTACTACGGCAGTAGCGACGATTGGAACGGTTACTGTTGGTAATCACCGGGTAAAGGCGGATGCACCCGCAACGGCAACAACGCAATCAACAACAACGCCAGTGGCTCAATCTTCCCGGACAGTTGTTTTGCGGAACACACCGGCGACCGCAGCAAGTAGTTCTTCGGCAACGACCGGAGCAAGTGCTTCTACCCAACAGAAGGATGCGCAGTTAAGTTCAGCTTCATCCCAACCAGCAACAAAGGCGGCAAATGAACAAAGTCAAGAGAAGAATGATACTCCTCAGACGAATATCACGGCAACGCAAGAGGCTACCAATCAGCAAATTCTAGATAATGGAAAGAATACACTTCGGGAAAACCAGAATGCAAATATTTACAACATGACTTGCTTTTCAGCAGGCGTGGTTTCTAACCGGAGCTTAGGGGTTGACGTTTCAAGTTACCAGGGAACGGACATGTCTTCGTACGCACAGGCAGGAGCAACGTTCTCAATCGTTAAGGTTTCGCAAGGAACGGGATACGTAAATCCTAATGCTGCTGGCCAGATTAGTTCGTCAGAAGCAAACGGAATGATGACGCAGGGGTACCACTACGCAACGTTTGGGGGAAATTCTGGCGCGGCTGACGCTGAGGCGGCCCATGCCATTGCTGCCGCTCAGCAAGTAGGGTTACCTAAGGGGACGTACCTGGCATGTGACTACGAACAATACGCAAGTGGGGACGTTAATGCCAATACAAATGCGGTTATTGAATTCATGCAACGAATTAAGGATGCTGGGTACATTCCACTTCTATATTCTGGGGCATATTACATGAAGACCAACCTTAATTTAAGCGCAATTACTGGCCGGTTTGGAAATTGTCTATGGATCGCATCATATCCAACGACGGCAGCAGTTGATGGTCCTGATTTTAATTATTTTCCAAGTACTGATGGGGTTATCATGTGGCAGTACACTGATAACTGGAAGGGAATGAACGTTGATTCTAGTGTAAACGTGCTGCCGATGCAGACGCAAAACACTGCGCAACATTCTCAGGGTTATGAGTGGATTTCCGGGCAGAATATTGAAGTTTATTATGATGCTCAGGGGAACATGGTTCATGGTGAACAATGTATTAACGGCCATTGGCAATACTTTGATCCGCAAACTGGCGCACAAGCTAAAAACCAGTATGTATGGTTAGACGATAAGAATGAGGAAGTCTACTATGATGGTATGGGCAACATGGTTTATGGTGAGCAGACCATTAATGGTCACCAGCAATACTTCGATCCGCAAACCGGCGCGCAAGCTAAGAACCAGTATGTATGGTTAGACGATAAGAATGAGGAAGTCTACTATGATGGTATGGGCAACATGGTTTATGGCGAGCAGACCATTAATGGCCATCGGCAGTACTTTGACCCGCAGACTGGCGCACAGGCGAAGAACCGTTATGTATGGCTGAGTGACAAGAATGAGGAAGTTTACTATGACGGCGTAGGTAACATGGTTTACGGCGAACAAACTATTGATGGTCAGCAGCAGTACTTTGATCTGCAGACTGGCGCGCAAGCCAAGAACCAGTACGTATGGCTGGGCGATAAGAACGAAGAAGTTTACTACGATGGGTTAGGGAACATGGTTCATGGTGAACAATACATTAATGGTCACTGGCAATACTTTGACCCGCAGACTGGCGCGCAAGCCAAGAACCGGTACGTATGGCTGAGCGATAAGAACGAAGAAGTCTACTACGATGGGCTAGGTAATATGGTTTACGGTGAACAGTACATCAACGGTCACTGGCAGTACTTTGATCCGCAGACTGGTGCGCAAGCTAAGAATAAATATGTCTATTTGGCGGATAAGAACAAAGCTGTTTACTATGATGGTTTAGGAAACCTTGTTTAGTAAGAAAAAATAATAAACGCCCGTAGCGGTAATTCTTATCCGCTACGGGCGTTTATTATTATCATCAGCCATTACTTCCGGCACTCCTTTTCCTTGGCGATCGTTGCTGCCTGGTTAATTGGTTCTTGCGGCAGAGCGCCTGCACACCGAACAAACGTATCCATTACTTCAGTAATTAATGTTATGGGAAAACAGCTCCTTCCTTGATTTCACCTGCATTTTATCAAGTGAATAACGGGGTTGTCTTGAAAACCTGATGATAATCAAGTAAGTTTTTGCTGCTCTTTTTAAGAATAGTATGGGTAAAATCCTTAAAAAGGACGGCGATTTTAAGAACCGTTCTTAGGAAAAGCATGGTATGGTAGGGAAGAAGCTGGGCGAACGGAGGAATAGGGATGAAAATGAGGTATCCTGATAAGCTAATTCAGCGGGTTAATGCAGAGCTAGCAGGACAGCAACTTGAAGGTTTAGTGACTGGGCGGGGGCCATGCCACCCGCAACTAATGGTTGTGGGAGAGGCTCCCGGAAGAACCGAAATTGAAACGCACGTTCCGTTTTGTGGGGCGGCAGGAAAAGAATTAACAAAATCATTAGCAACAATCGGCCTTAATCGGGATGACGTATACATTACAAGTGTGGTGCGGAGTCGACCGTATGCGATCAAGCACGTTCGGGACAAACGGAGTGGACAGGTCGTTGAAAAACGGCCTAACCGCCCCCCGACTAAGCGAGAAGTGCGAGCGTTTGCGCCGGTTTTTGACTGGGAAGTGGATCAGGTTGCCCCGCAGTTAATTGCAACTGTCGGGAATACTGCTCTTCAACGGTTACTGGGATCCCGTTATACCGTCGGAACGGTTCACGGTCAACTCTTTATGCAACCGTTGCAACGGGCAGCTAACCGGTTAACCGGAAAATACGAACGGGCAGCCTGCCCGACAGCGGTGATTCCTTTGTTTCATCCCGCAGCAGTGTTTTACAACCGTAAACTTCAGCCCCAAATTGAGGCAGACTGGCGGCGGGTTGCAAGGTACGTTGCGACCGGTAAATAACTAATCCCCGCGGATTTCTATCCAGCGGGGATTAGTTATTTATCATTAGAAGTCCTATTATTTACCTGGTTATTCTCTTTCTGCGTTCGGCGCAACCACCGAATAACCTGGACATCTACCGTCACAGCCGTAAAAAAAGCGGTGAGGGCCAAAAAGGTAATAAACATGGCGCCAAGGATGACCCCTTTTTTAGGGGTAAGCAGCGTGACGATAATGGTTGCCATTACGGAAAGAACCGCTAAAATCATGGTAAATCCTGTAATAAGAATTAGGTTGCGTTTTAAGTGTTTCATGGAAATATTCCCCCGGAAATAATCTAGTTTTATTGTACATTAATTTGTGATCGTGGGGAATGAGGAGTGGTTTGGTATAATGACAGGGAAGGGATTTTCCTGGCAATAATGAGTGTAGAAGAGAATAATGCAGTGCATTAGGAGGAGTTTACATGAACGCAACGGAACCAACATTAGACTGGTTAACGGATCCAACGGTGTTTGCGGTGAACCGGGTAGCGGCTCACGCGGATTTTGATTTTTACCAGAATCAGGAGGAGGCCGTCCACGATAAGTCGAGTTTAAAGCAAAGCCTTAACGGTGTATGGCGGGTTTCCTGGGTAAATGGTCCGGCACTCCGGGCAAAGGAATTTTATCAACCAGATTTTGATTGCAGTGGGTTTGATACTGTCCGCGTTCCAAGCAACCTTGAAATGGAAGGTTTTGGTAAGCCGCAGTACGTAAATACCCAGTACCCCTGGGATGGGAAGGAGAACCTGCGGCCCCCGTACGTTTCAATGGCGGATAATCCGGTTGCAAGTTACGTAAAAACCTTTCGGGTGGCTAATGGATTGAAGGGGAAACGGACGTTTATCTCCTTTCAAGGGGTGCAAACGGCCATGTACGTGTGGCTGAACGGTCACTTTGTAGGCTATAGCGAAGATTCGTTTACCCCTAGTGAGTTCGAAGTAACCCAATACCTTAAGGAAGGGGACAATAAACTTGCAGTAGAAGTATACAAATATTCCAGTGCTAGCTGGATTGAGGATCAGGATATGTGGCGGTTATCCGGAATTTTCCGGGATGTTTTCCTGTACGCGGTGCCGGATACGCATGTCATGGATCTTTTTGCTAAACCGGACCTCGATGAAACGTACACGAAAGGACGGTTAAACCTTGATTTGAAGCTGGGAGGTGCAACGGACGACGTTACTTTGCGCTTTTTACTGGTAAGCGACGACCGGCAGCCGGTTTGGCAATACGAATTGCCAGCCAAGGAACGAATTCAGATGATGGTTAAGCTCAAGCAAGTCAACCTGTGGAGTGCTGAGGATCCGCGGTTATACCGGTTGGTAATTGAGGTTGCTCGGGGCGAAGAGCAGCTTGAGGTGGTTACTACCCGGGTCGGTTTCCGGAAGTTTGAAATGAAAAACCACATTATGTGCCTGAATAATAAGCGGATTGTTTTTAAGGGAATTAACCGCCATGAATTTGATTACCGGCGGGGGCATGCCGTTACTAAGGAACAGATGGAAGCCGACGTTAAGTTTATGAAGCAGCATAACATTAACGCGGTTCGGACATCCCACTACCCAAATAACTCGTACTGGTACCAGCTGTGTGACGAATACGGGTTATACGTGATTGACGAAACAAACCTGGAAAGCCATGGCTCTTGGCAAAAGCTTGGGAAATGTGACCCAGAATGGAACGTTCCGGGTGATCAGGAAGAGTGGGCTGAAAACGTAATTGACCGCGCTAATTCGATGATGCAGCGTGATAAGAATCACCCGTCGATTTTAATTTGGTCGTGCGGGAATGAGTCATACGCCGGAACTGATATTCTTGGCATGACGCAGTACTTCCATCATTACGATGATTCCCGGCTCGTTCACTATGAAGGGGTTTTCTGGAACCGGAAGTATGAGCAAATTTCCGATATGGAGAGCCGCATGTACGCCAAGCCGGCAGAAATCAAGGAATACCTGGAAAGCCACCCGCAAAAACCATACATTTCATGTGAATACATGCATTCAATGGGGAATTCAACCGGGGGGATGAAGCTTTATACCGACCTGGAAGATCAGTATGCCCAGTACCAAGGCGGGTTTATCTGGGATTTTGTTGACCAGGCGATTCTCCGGCAAAATGATCAGGGAGAAGAAGTCCTTGCATACGGTGGGGATTTTGACGACCGCCCGACGGATTACGAGTTTTCTGGAGATGGGATTCTTTTTGCTGACCGGACACCGTCACCGAAAGCGGCGGAGGTTAAGCAGCTTTATTCTAATATCAAGTTAACCGTTAATGAACAGGGTTTCACGGTAACAAACAAAAACCTCTTCAAGGATACGCAGGGGTTGGTATTTGACGTCCGCGTTCTTCATGAAGGTGAAGAAATGTGGGCCAACCAGTATCTTCTCAACGTTCAGCCCGGAACAACGGGAGAATGCGCCGTCGATTGGCCGGAGCTGTATGAAGGCGGGGAGTACGTCTTTGAAGTGTCTGCGCACCTGAATTACTACGCACAGTGGGCGGAAATTGGTCATGAGTTAGCCTTTGCGCAGATGACGGTTCAAAAGAAGCAACCAGCGAAGGTGATTTTTGGCGATCTTGAAGTAATTAACGGTGACGTGAACGTTGGTATTCGGGGCGAAAACTTCAGTGTGCTGTTATCAAAAGCAGAAGGCGGGATTAGTTCGTACCGGTATAACGGGAAAGAGATGATTGCGAAAACCCCGCAAACAACGTTCTGGCGGGCAATGACGGATAACGACCGGGGGGCTGGTCAAGGCTTTGAGCGGGGATTATGGTTACAAGCTGGAAAGTTCCAGAAACTAATTGACACGCAGGTTGCTGAAGCAGACCACGATGTCACCGTAACGTTTACGTTCCAGTTACCATTAGCGGACGAAGCCCTTAACACGATTCAGTACCGGGTGACAGCGGACGGGGCGGTGCACGTAACGGCAACGTACCATGGTGCTCCGGGATTACCAAGTATTCCAGCATACGGGATGGACCTTAAGATGCACGCTCGTTACCATAACTACCGGTTCTACGGTTTAGGACCGGATGAAAACTACGTTGACCGGGACAATGGAGTTAAGTTGGGAATTTACTCCGGGACGGCCCGGCAAAACCTTGCGCCGTACCTTGTTCCCCAGGAAACAGGAAATCACCGGGGAACCCGGTGGTTGGAGGTGACGGACGATCAGGGGATTGGTCTTCGGATTGAAAACGAAGGAACTGCCCTAGAAAGCGCCGTTCTTCCGTACAGTGAATACGAGCTGGAAAACGCCCTTCATCAAGAAGAACTGGGAACTCCGCACTTCACGTGGGTTCGGTTACTTGTAGCCCAGATGGGTGTCGGCGGCGACGACTCGTGGGGCGCACCAGTGCATGACGAGTTCTTATTGCCGGCGGACAAGGAGTATGTGGTGAAGTTTAGTTTATGCGGTGAAGATTAAAACGTAGGGTGGTTTGTATGTATATAACATTAAAAGATGGCAGGTTAATTTTCGAAAAGGATAAATGGAATGACTATGGAATTAGATGTGTATTTTTCGTTACTTATGAAAAGAACGAAAATAAATGCAAAATCGGATATTATAAGTTATCTTACGTAGAAAATAACAAATTAATTACAGCGGATGAAATGAATGTAAGTGGTGAATTTGAGGGAGACGCAAAAAATAGCGTGGGTGTAGCGTGTGCGTTTGATTTTTATAAAGAATTAAGGAAGAATTTAAGTTGGCAAGATTACGATTTATTTTTTAATAAAATTAATGATATTTTTTATAAAAGAACCTCATCAAAAGGCATGCCTAGTTACAGTGATTTTATAGAGGGTGATGTAGAGAATCAAAATATATTTAATTGGAAAATGTGGAATAAAACCTATGATGTGATTAGGAATTGTTATTTGCGTAGTGATGATTTAAAAAATGCGTTTTTGTGTAAAGAACTTATGGAAGAAAATAGTAAATTCTTCGACGGAGATTTTATAAACATTTTATCATTTGATGATAAGGAGACTCAAAAAAACGATGAACTTTTTCAAAGAATGGTATGCAGTGATGATTCTGGTTATTATAATGGTTTGAAAAAAATAATGGGGTTTGAAAGAATAAGCGTTAACGGAGAATCAAGTGAAAGTACATTTGCCCAAGAAATGATATGTGTATTTTTTCTAACATTGTGTAATGGACCCGATGACAGCAACGTAAACCATAGTGATATAAAAGAATTATATGAAATTATAAAAAAAGCAAATGTTCAATATACGGTTAATTCAACAAAAATAGTTAAATTAATCAGTGACGTTAGTGAGTACATAGAGGTGTCTTCTATTTTAGACGAAATAACAAACGCGTTAAAAATGGATATTAGAGATTTAGAGGACATTCAATTGTGTACTTATACTAAAGTTGATAACTTGATAAATATATTTAAACATAAGTCATTGTGGTTTACTGAGATCCATCAATTAAATGATCCATTGGAAGGAAGATTTATTGAGGAAGAAACATTGGGTTATGTTAATGAAAAGTATAATACTAATACTTATGTTTCGTCGTTAACTGATAAGGTTGATTCTCTGAATATGTGGAATTTGTATGGCGATAATGGCAAGGGTGTTTGTTGTATATACAATAATGATAGTTTTAATGACGATGTTATTCGTGTATGCTATATAAATACAGATAAATATAGAATTTTAGAACTGATAGATGAAATTAAATCTCTTTTAGCAGTAAAGTGGGGAAAAATAAATAAAGAATATATCAGGAAAAACATATTACTCACGTTCAAAAGAATAGATATTATTAAGTCTAAATTAAATAGTTATATTATTGCTGATTACGTTTCTGGTAAGGAAAGTAAACAGGCGTTAGAAAGAAGCAAACAATTAAAGAAGCTGTATAAGGATCTTTTGGGAGTGAAAAATGCATGTTTAAACATAGAAAAAAATGATGAGTCTAAACGTGCTGTTGGAGTAAGCAGTAGCTGTTGTGAACTTTGTGAATCGATTATTAAGTTTGATACAGATGATGTTGTTGATATTATTTCTAGACATTTAACTCGACTTAAAAATATTTTAAAAATAGATAGAAGGGATAATGAAGGTGTATATTCGAAAACAAAAAAAGAAGTAGAAGAAATTTTAGTTGGCAAAGAAATAGACGAAGAGATGAGTACCGAAGAAGTGAGTCGTTGTTTTGCTGAAACTGAACTTAAATTCAAAGTAGGTCCAATGTTAGAGAGATTAAGTGCATATTTTAAACTTGATGATTATGAAGATGAAAGCGAGTATAGGATTATTAAGAATGTGAATAATTCTAGAGATTCTGCAGAAAAGGTGAAAAAGGAAGATAAGCTAAGATATATCTATAATTTCGGAGATAGTCCGATGTTTGATCAGGTTATATTAGGACCTAAAAGTGGAGAGTACGATTATCAATATCCCAAAATTAAGAGTAATGCTGGATATCAAGCGATAGATATTAAAGATTCTCGATTACATTACCGGTAATTTTGTAATGAGAACTATTAATTGATTATGGTGATTATGCTTTCAGAAAGGTAATTGTCCATAGAGTTCATAATATCAGATAGGTTCTACACTAAATTACGTTAATAATAGCTTAACATTTAATCATACCAGTAGAATTTAGTGTAGAGCCGTTATCACATGCTACGTGGTGAACAGGTACCGCCATAGCTACTTGGGCGCTGTTGCTGTGGGAAATTATGATGTTGATTATTCTTCATAGTAATTATTCCTGCGAAAAGGATAAATCATTAAATATATAAAACTAAGAGATTAATTCTGTTAGCTCTATTCGGATACGGATATTCACAATAAGTTGCGATAGATAAATAAGAGCTTTAACGAAAGCAAATAATCATAGTTTATGTGCGCTGTAAGTGTGTAAATTAGTTAAAGGAGGAAGTTTTGTGAATTTTAATACGCGTAAATATGAATATTAGATTGTAGGTATAATAATTACGTTATTAGCTATCTTTTACGTTGTGTTAGGCGGACACTACCTAGTTAGTTATCAAAATTCTGATCTTATTATCCATTTAGATCGAGTCTTAGGACTTGGTGGCGTGTAGTTTCATCCTATTAATTTTAAGATTTTTGCTCAAATAGGAGATGGAATAAATTATTTTTACCCATGGCTAACGTTGTACCCAGCTTATATACTAGTTCGATTAACGCACTCTTTGGTAGTTGGAATGGGGATATTTATTGTTTGGATAAACGTCCTAACTGGATTGATTGAGTATTACTCCAGTAAATCAATATTCCATAATAAGTTAGTGGCATTAACATTTTCGATATTATACGTTTTCGCGACATACCGTTCACTCGATCTATACCGGCGTTTTGATATTGGTGAATTTATTGCAATGGCGTTTATTCCTTTGGTAGTCAGCGCGTTATATCAAATTATAGTATGTGATAAACAACGGTGGATGATGCTCGCTGTCGCGATGGCTTTGATTTTATACTCCCACCTGTTATCTTTAGTACTTTGTGGAGTTGCTGGAGCACTAGAAGTTATTGCTTTGTATTCGCTTTCCCAAAATAAATGGAGGGGGGGTAAAACAACTCATCAAAGCGGTTATTTTATGGTTCCTTTTGGGGCTTGGCTTTCTTATTCCGTGTATTCAGCAAAGACAGCTGGGAGTGGCGATGCCGTTTAAGGCTTGGTTGCCAAACGTGGCGTTGCCAGTTAAGCAGATGATCATTAACGGCCTTAGTAATTCGCTAGGGAATAACAGGGATATTATTGTTAGTCTAGGCGTTTTATGTACGTTAATTTGTGTAACGGGAATATTTTTGCGAAAAAAATCACGGGTAGAATGGCGATTCTTACATGGTAGGAATTGCGCTGGCATTAATGATGACTAAGTTATTTCCCTGGAAATTATTTGGCCACTTGCCTGATTTTATCCAATTTCCGTGGCGGTTTGGTGAAGTGGCATTTGTCTTCTTATTGCTGTTTGGTGTAAGTTGGCTTCTAAGAAGAAAACATTCATATGCGATTGCGGGAGTTTTAATTATTACAAGTCTGTATTCGTTTGTAATCCGGACACAGCAACTCAATGCTTGTGCAAATTCATCGATAATAGTAACAAGTAGTCGAAATTTATGTAATCCGCCCAGATTATTCTTACCTGTTGATTACCAGCTGCAAAAGGCGGTATTGAACGAAACGGGGATTGTTCAACATCGCTTTATGGACGGGAAAAGTAATATTCAACCAGAAATAGAGATTGCTCCTAGTCAAGTTACGGTTATTCCTAAACGCACTACGTTTGAATTAGATACACCCTTCGAGGCGTATAAAGGTGTATTCGCGAAGGAATCGTCCGGAAAAGTTTTATCAAGTAAGGTGTCTTCTCGTGGCATGCTTCTAATTAAGCAGGTTAAGCGGGGAGAGCATATTGTGGTAACGAGTCGTTATACTTTGACGGCGCGAATTGCACAGTGGATATCTTTGATAACGCTAATTAGTTGTTTGTGGTTTGGGGTTAAGAACAGGCGAAGAATGTTATATTAGAGTCATGATTGATATAGAGAGGATATAGTTATTCATGAACCAATGGGTTAAAAAGCACACTAGCCAAATAGCCGCATTTATTTTACCAGTATTAATAATGCTGGTTCTTTTTGCAGTTTGTCATGCTTATCCGTTTGGCCAACGGTTGTACGATAACGGTGATATGGTCAACCAGTATATTGCCATCATGGCCTATTTCCGGCAGAATTGGTGCAACTGGCATGCTTTGATTTACTCCCATAGTTTGGGCCTTGGTGGTAACTTTTTCACTGTTTGGGCGTATTATTTAGCATCGCCACTTAATTTATTAGCGTTATTATTCTCCACTCGGTTAATCCCAGTATTTTATGAATTAAACATTCTCTTGGTTGCTGGATTAACGGGGTTATTTACTAATGTGTATTTGGTACGTTCTAAGTGGTTAAACAGATGCAACGTGTCTTCTAAGTTAGTTACAGTCCGTTTAATTTTAAGTACTGGTTTTGCATTATCAACTTATTTTGTTACCAATGCCGCTTGCATTATGTGGTTTGATGTAATCATGCTTTTACCATTGTTAATGTTAGCGTTGGAGCGGTTATTAGAAGATGAGAAGCCAGGATGGTTTGGCGTTCTCTATGGGATGTGCTTACTTGCTAACTACTATACGGGTTATATCATTTCGGTTTTTCTTGTTTTCGTGGTGATAAGCTGGTTAGCATATCAGCTGTGGATTAAGCGAGCGACCATTAAATACGTTATTAGGCGGTTAGTAATCTTAATAATTGCTGGCGGTGCCGGATTACTAATTGGGTGCTTTACGCTTCTTCCAAGTATGCATGCGCAAAAATTAGTTAGTGCTGCCCCGTTTACTATTACTAATGAAACGTTATCACCACTAGTGCAATTGCCGTTAGGGTTATTTAATGGTGCGATTAGTGCTGCTCAAACTGGAATTTATAATAAAATCCCGATGCTTTTTACAACCACCCTTACGGTAATTCTTGTTGTTACTTTTTTCTTAATGCGCCGGATTAATTGGCGTGAGAAGGTAATTTGTGGAGTTGGATTACTTATCCTTGCGCTTAGTGTCCATTTTCAGACAACCTATATGATGTGGCATGCATTTACGATGCCAAATGGGTATAACCATCGGGAATCCTTTGTCTTGGTATTTGCGCTTACTGCTTTAGCGTACTATGCTGCCCAGTACTACTTATCTAAGCCGACGCAAATAGTTTACTGGAGTGTCGCTCTTTTAATTAGCATAATGGGAATCCTTCACTTTGCAACGCACGGGACTTTTATACAGTTACATACAGTATGTGTAAACATTATCCTAACGGTAATTTGGGCAGTTCTTCTTAGATATTCTTTCCGTTGGAGTAGCGCTGCGTTAGTTGGTCTTGCTTGTGTAGACCTTCTAAGTGCAAACTATGTTGCTACATCACAGGCTGTTACAGTCGGTTTAAAATGGCCATCTTATAGTATGCAGGAACGGAAGATGGGGCAGATTATTAATACCATTCGCCCACAAAAAGGTAATTTTTATCGGATTGGAACTAACGCACGGATTAATAATAATGACCCGTTGCAGTTTAATTATTACGGGTTATCTAATTATACTTCCCAGCAACCAACGTTTGAAACGGACTTTCTCTCGTCGGTTGGTTATTATCAGAAATATTCATGGACACGGTGGAGCAACTTTAATAATGGCGCAACTAGGGCGATGAACGACCTGCTTGGGGTAAAGTATTACGTTCATTATGCCGCGAAAAGCTTGCGGTTAACTGGTGCCAAGCGTCAACTGTCATATTATCGAAACGAAGTTCACCATAGCGATGGTAATCGAGTCTATCGCAGTAATACTGCTTTTCCTCTTGCCTTTAAGGTGTCGGATAAGGCCGTGAACGTTCCAGGGCCGTATAACATCGATAATGATCCATTTTTCGTCCAAAATAATATTTGGAATAAGATTGCAGGACGTCAAGTGAATATGTATTCTGAGCAGCGTGTGGGTCGCAAAATTAATAACAGTAATCATACCATTACCTATTATGTAGTTGCTAACCATACTGGACAGGCATACCTTTATATTCCCGTTCAGAATGATCCCGGAGTTGTTCGGGTTAGTTGTAATGGACAATCCATCACTTCTGACCTATACGCAATGCAGGATGTTGAAAACGGAGTTATTAATCTTGGTTGTTTTAAACGTGGAGATGTTATCGACATTAAACTTAGTATTAAACGACCTCTAAAAGAAACCTGGACAGAATATTGTCAAATGATTCCGGATGTTACTGTTGAAAATGAAACAGCATTTCAGCGGGTTCGTGCTCAATGTACAGAAAAAATTGGTGATATCCGGGTAAATGACTCACGAATTAGTTTTGGTACTAATGGCCAATGGAAAACTAGCATGGTGATGTTAACAATTCCATTTGATATCGGTTGGCATGTAAAGGTTGATGGACATCCTGTTAAGTCACAGAAATTACTTGGAACGTTTATGGGGCTCATTATTCCATCCGGCAAGCATCAGATCCAACTCACTTATCGGGTTCCAAAAATTTGTAGTGGAATTTTGGCATTAGCTAGTGGAATCATTATTCTAAGAATTGAATGTAAATTTCTGGAAAAGAGAAGGGGTTAGTTTTGAAGGAGTTTATCGGTGGAAAATAATGACAGAACGAGGAATGAATTTGGTTGAACGCAAATAAGAGTGATAGAAACAATGCATTTAAGGACGTATTAGTCGTAGTATTTTTGGGAATTGTAACCATATTATCAATTATTTACGTTCCTTTCCTTACTACGATTAAGTATCCAATCAGACGGATTTTTCCATTTTTCTAGAGCGGAGGAAATTTACCGTAATTTACGACGAAGTGAAGTCCCGTTTATTTTTATTGCAACGCATACTTTCCAACAGACAGGAGTTGGAAAATTCCTGTTTTATCCTGATGTATTTCTATATTCATGAGCGTTATTGCGATTTATTCTTCGTCCAGTTACGGCCTACTATGTCTGGGATAGTTTATTCGTATTCGCTACGTTTGTGATTAGTTACTTTTGTATCTAAAGATCGGTTACGGAGTGTATTTTTTGCTGTTATTTATGGTTTGGGAACATATCATGTTTATCTGGGACAGTGTAACTTTGTTCTAGGAGAATTTATTGCTTATACTTTTCTCCCGTTAGCTGTTTTTGGAATCTATCATATTATATTTGCGAATGAAAGGAAGTGGCTATTATTAGCAGTAGGAGTGGCTTTACTGACGTATAGTCATGTTTTGAGTGTTTATATTATTATTGGTTTAATGATATTTATGAACGTTATCAGAGTAATTGGGCGTTAATTATTAGTATGGGGTGATGATGTATGAAATTTATTAGCGCAATGAGTTTTATTTTCCTAATGATTATAATTCTTGGGCTAGTTACCTATATGTATCGAAGGTTAGGATGGTGGCGTAGCCTGATAATCGGCGGAAGTTTAACGTTTCTTGTATTATTTGAATTTCATGCCTTAGGACGCTTGCCATATGTATATGGTGACGAGGGGTACGCTTTTTATGATAGCTTTTCAATTGGCCGTTATGGGATTGATTCACATCTTATGCACAATGCTGTATATTCACTCTCGTCTGGTGGGCAATCGGTCCTTTATAAATACATCGCTGCTCCTTTATTAAAGGTTTTTGGTGCAAATTTAGCAGCATACCGCTTTCCAATGGCATTGTTAATGGTTATTGCTATAGTGTTTCTCATATACACTCTCTATGCTAGTCGGGTACACCCCAATATAGTTACTAGCTGTGCGTTAATGTTGTGCACAGCGGAATGGCTATTAATATGCGGCCACTGGGCAGATGATTGCAATATTGTTGTTCCAGTTTTTATTTTAATGGTTATGTTTGCGTTTCGGGGATTAGCAGGGAAAAAATATAATATTTACATTACATTCGTACTGCTTGCACTTCTGGCGTACTGTTATATTGGTGTGTGGATCAGTTTGCCATTGATATACATTGCGCTGTTTGTAATGTATTGGCGGAAACAAAAGATTAGTTGGCGAGATGGTCTGATAAATATTGTAATTAGCGCGGTATTGTTATTCCCCATAGGGTGTTATGTTTTAGTCCAGTTTTTTCATGTTCCACCGTTTAATTTGGCATGGTTTTCTGTTGCCCGATTGCCAGTTACGCGACAAGGATATTCAATTATTTCGTTTAAGGGAAATGTTTTATTAAACATAATTAATAATGTTGTTGGTGGTCTCCGCCAAGTCATGCTTGGGTATGATGGTTTCACACCAACTAGCATTTCGGGGTTTGGATTAATTTATGTTATAACCTTTATTTTAGCTGTAATGGGAATAATTGTGGCAATTAGGCGTTGGCGTAATTCTGCGTTTATTCAGTTAATGTTATTAATGACAATTTGTGTATTACCAATTGTGGCGTTTGTTACGGATCGAACGTGTTTCACGCATTGGGCGGTGGTTCTATTTGTTATTACAGCTTGGGCCGGAGTAGGGTTGGGCTGGTTTTTAGGACTCCATGGTAACTTAAGTTGGTTGTTTAATTTAATAAAGGTCGTACTTGTGCTAGTTGTCATTGTAACTACTGGTAAGTTTACGAAATATTACTTTACTGAGTATGTTCAGTGGCAACCTGTAAGTGGGTGGTATGTTTCTTTCTCACAGGCGCAGCAATTTATGAAAAAATTAGATAGCTTACCAGTACAAACGTATTATGGTATGCCGTTTGACAACCGGATGATCATTGAGTGTATTAAAGAAGCTAATCCGCACTTGATTAGTCAGATTCAAAGTAAATATTGGTGCGGTAACCCGCCGCAGACTATTCAGCCGGGATCAGCAGCGTACATTGTCCCAAAACAGAATATTAATCAATATCGTGAATTACATGTTTTACCACATAAAGAGTGGACGTTGATGGGTCAAAAGTATGTAATATATTACAAGATATCGAATTAGTGTGAACAAGATAAGCTAGGGAGGCGATGGTTACGAATTTAACGTTTATATGTCCCCAATTAAGTGGAAATGGTGGCACAGAAGTAGCCTTAGTAAAAGCAGTCAATGCTTTAGTTGATCAACATGATATTACCGTTATTTTATCAAGCACTCCCAGTAATCCGGCATGGCTAGGACAAATAAACCCACGGGTACGTGTAATAGCAAATGATTTTACTAATTCATTCGCGAAGGCATTTTATTTTGGGAAACTTTTCATAGGTGCGCGGTCGGGTGATCACTTTATAATCTTGGCTGCTAACCTCATTAAATATGCGAATATTATGCGGCGATGTTTTCATAAGCAATATACGATAACATCATGGATTCATTATTCGTTAGACGATCAGCAAATGTTTAACGCGGATAATATTCTATTCGCTGATAACCATTGGGCAATTAGCAGTAGTATAAAAAAGCAACTAATTAATCGGGGAATCAGTGAAAAACAAATTACCTTGGTTTACAATGCGGTCGATGAATATAATGGTAAGTTGAATCAGGTACAAAACGATGATGTGTTGCGTTTAGTATATATCGGAAGAATTGAGCTGGATGATCAAAAGAATTTACGTGAATTAATGGACGGACTCGCGCGGTATTCTGGGAAATTTACAATCGATTTTTACGGCGATGCAGCTGATTTAAGCGCATGCCAACAATATAGTAAAAAAGTTGGAATTAGTTCCTGTGCAAGATGGCATGGTTGGGTTGCCAATCCGTGGGATGAAGTTTTAAAGAAACTTCATCCCAATGCTCTGGTATTAACTTCACGGTATGAGGGATTACCAATGACACTTCTTGAGGGAATTAGTCGGGGAATTCCAGTAATTGTGGCTGATTTTGTCGGTTATTGTGATGTAGTAGAAGAGGGGCTAAACGGGTTTAGCTATCCGCGTGGCAATCAGTTGAAGTTGGCAAAACAACTGAAAAGGGTTAAAGAAGTAATATGGTCGCCGGAAAAGATTTCACAGAGTATAAAAAGTTATTCATTTAGCGCGTATAAAGCGCGATTAGAACAGGCGGTTAAACAATTAACAGGAGTTGATGATTAGTGACAGTCTATGTAATTACACACAAACAGTTTAATGAATTGTATCCTAGGGATGGCTATCGGAAACTCCTAGTAGGAGCAAAAAAAAGTCGAAAGAATATCCCGGTTAATGAGCAAGAGTCATTTTTATTTGATGATACGGGCGATAACATTTCTAATCAAAACGACAGCTTCTGTGAGTTAACTGGGTTGTATTGGATTTGGAAGAATGTGCATAGTAATGACAACGTCGGGATTGTACATTATCGCCGATACTTTGGAAAATATTCGGCAACTTTTTGGGGAAAGGTATGCGAGTATTTAACAGGAATAATGGGGAAACAGCTGCAGATTATACCAACACAGGTATTAGATGATTTATTGGATACTTATGATGCAGTGGTAACTAATAATCAGGCGACTGCTTCATATGGTATTCCCGAAATGGTTTGGCAAGAATATGCTAATGCACACTATCTTCATGACTTAGAAGTCACGCGGGATGTTATTGTTTCGCGATTCCCCGAATACGAAGAAGAATTTTATCAAGTAGTCCATGGAAATCGATACCACCATTATAATATGATGTACACAACACGAAGCAATTTTGACCAATACTGTGAATGGTTATTTTCAATTTTATTTGAAGTTAAACAACGAATTAATATTGACCAATACGATTCATATCAACAACGAGTTTTTGGCTTTTTAAGCGAGCGGTTAATGGATGTTTGGTTATTTCATAATAACCTTCATTTGAAGGAGTTGCGGGTTTTAAAGGCTGAGAACACAGATGACCTTGATGTTCGGATAAGGATTAAGCGGCGGTTTAGTCAGAAGTAGCAATTACGTCGGTTAATGATAACTTATTTTGAATTGAGGAATGTATGTAATGGGAAAAATAGTTGATTCAGTTATTAGTTTTTTTGAATCGTCAATTTTTAAGTTTGCACTTGTAGGAGTGGTTAATACCCTTGTTGGTTGGATCGCTATGTTTGTATGTTTAGCAATTTTAAGGCACGGAGGATGGTTCTCTAAGACAGTAAACTATTGGACTTCATCAGCAATCAATATTGTTATAGGTAGTATTGTTAGTTATATTCTCAATAAGCACTTTACGTTTGAAAGTAATACGGATGCAAGTAAAGATATGTGGCGGTTTGTTGTTAATGTTGCCGTATGTTACCTGATTGCTTATGGAATTGCGCGCCCAATTGTAATGCCACTGGTTGCGGGAGCCTCAGGTTTGATTAAAGAAGTTGTTTCTCTTCTCTTTGGATCAGTTCTCTTTACCGTTATTAATTACTTTGGCCAGCGCTTTTATGTATTTAGAGAAGATAAATAAGTATTCATTGTGACGCTGATATTTAAATAATAACGAAGTCTACGGTGATATGAATGAAGAACCTATAAGGTGACCGAGGAGGAACTTCCGATGAGCATAACACTTGTTAATATTGCCGGTCCGAGCATGGACGCGGGGGAGAAGGCTAAAAAGGATATTACTAAGTTTTTAAGTATTAATGGGATTAGAGCAGTTAGTATACCGGTGATGATTACCCCAGAACACCGTGGATGGAAGGAAAAAATTCGTAAATTATGGGCAGCTAAAGTAGTCATTCCCCGGGAAATAAAAAAATTACAAGCAGAAGATGTTATTATCCTTCAGTATCCAATTATCTATTCGATGTTTATCATAGAAGTAGTCATGAAAGAGTTGCGAAAGTACACGCGTGCAAAGCTTATTTTTATTATTCATGATCTTGAGAGTTTACGCCAGACCTTTGGTGGATACCGGTATGCATATTTTGATCGAGAGATTTCTATATTAAAACAGGCGGACGGGATTATCGCACATAACGAACGAATGAAGACTTGGCTGCGTAGTCAAGGGATTAATCAGCCGATTGTTAATCTTCAGTTATTCGATTATGATAATCCGCAACCGATAGTGGATCAGCCAAAGGATTTTAAAACCGTAGCTTTTGCCGGAAATTTGAAGAAGTCATTGTTTTTAACGCGATTTAGCCCACAGCATTCGGTATTTTTATACGGGATGAATCCTGATAAATACACAGGGAATATTAAGTACTGTGGGAAGTATTCTCCCGAGAAACTTCCAGCATATTTAAAACAAGGATTCGGACTTGTGTGGGATGGGCCACAGGTCGATACTTGTGCAGGTGCTTTGGGAAACTATGTGCGGTTTAATAATCCGCATAAAGTGTCATTGTATTTGAGTACCGGGTTGCCAGTAATTATTTGGAAGCAGGCGGCATTGGCACCGTTTGTTATAAAAAATAATATAGGAATTACGGTTAATCATCTAACAGAAATAGATGACATCTTAGATAAAATAACGTTAGAAGAATATCGAACAATGCGAGAAAAGGTTAATAAGGTCGCACATCAAATTCGAAACGGTGAGTTCATTGATCAAGCAATTTGGAGAATTCTTGATCAAATTGGATATAAGAAGGATTAGTATTGAATGAGGTATTAATTAGTGTGAGTTGTGTATATTAGTTCCTTTGTGTCCACTAATAATAAATAAATAGGTTTATAGCAAGTACCTTTAAAGTATCGTATTTGCCATGGGCCTATTTTTTAAGTGCATTGTGAATTTGTTTAATGCGAAAGAATTAGATCGAATTGACTGGATTTGATTGTTTTTTATTGTTTTTGGTAGTAATATATCAATTGGAGGTAATGAAAGTGCTTGCAGAGGAACGTCAACAACAAATTCTTGCTCTTTTGCAGACGCAGAGCATTGTTTCGTTGCAGGATATTTGTCAGGCAACAAATTGTTCCGAATCATCAGCGCGGCGTGACTTACAACAACTGGAAGATGCCGGGAAACTCGTGCGGGTTCATGGTGGGGCTAAGCTCAGTCAAGAACTGCAACGTGAACCGGATATGCCGGGGAAATTACGCTTGAACGGCCCTGCGAAAATGGCAATTGCTAAAGAAGCGGTCAAAAACGTTCACCCAGGGGATACCATATATCTAGATGCTGGAACCACAACGCTAGCAATGATTGAACTGCTTGATCCGACGGCTAACCTAACCGTGGTAACAAACGGCGTGCTTCACGCCTCGTTTCTTGCCGATCAAGGAATTCGAACGTTGCTCCTCGGTGGGGTATTACGGAATACGACGAAGGCGATTGTTGGAACCACGGCGGTTCGGGCTCTTAAACAGTATCGGTTCAACCGGGTTTTTCTCGGAACGAACGGAGTTCACCCGACAGCGGGGTTAACCACGCCAAGCCCAGAGGAAGCGGTGCTGAAGCAGGCCGCTGCGGCGCAAGCGGAGCAGGTTTTTGTTTTAGCCGACGCATCAAAGTTTGATCAAACTGCGTTTGTGCGCTTTGGCGATTGTGACTTGGGGATACTTATTACAAGCACTTTACCACCGGTAATTAGTGATCGTTACCACCAGGTGGCAACGGTGCGGGAGGTTAGAGAATGATATACACAGTAACCGTAAACCCATCGATTGATTATATTGTTCAATTAAAAGAGTTAACGCTGGGCGAGGTTAACCGGATGGATTACGATAACAAACTCCCCGGGGGAAAGGGAATTAACGTTTCCCGGATTCTGCGGGAGTTGGGTCATGACAGCGTGGCGCTTGGCTTTCTTGGCGGGAAGACCGGTGAGATTGTTCGCGAGGCTCTCGAACATGATGGGTTGAAAACGGATTTTACGCCGATTGCGCAGGATACGCGAATTAACGTTAAGATTCATGCCCAACAGGAAACTGAAATCAATGGGCGGGGGCCGCACGTTAGTGATGCCGAAGTTGCTAACTTTAAGGAGCAACTCAGTCACCTTACAGCGGATGATACCGTGATTTTTGCGGGCAGCTTAGCGCCCAACCTTGATTCTGGGTTCTACTTTGACCTGATTAAGATGATCCGGCAACAAGGGGCGCAGTTTGTAATTGATACAACGGGTGAGAGCCTGCTGAAGACTTTACCGGAGCACCCATTACTTGTTAAGCCCAATAACCACGAGTTAGCCGACCTGTTCCATACCACCTTCAACGGGTTAGCCGATATCGTAGCAGCTGGCCGCAAGCTGTTAACGATGGGGGCCCAACACGTTTTGGTTTCGATGGCTGGCGACGGCGGATTAATGATTACCCCGGATAAGGTCTACCGGAGCTTAGCCCCGAAAGGAACGGTGATTAATTCCGTTGGTGCCGGGGATTCGATGATTGGCGGTTTTGTAGGGACGTTTGCCGCAACGAATGATCCACTGGAAGCTTTCCGGTACGGATTGGCATGCGGTTCAGCAACAGCGTTCTCTGAAGATTTGGCAACCCGCGCGAAGATTGATGAAATTCTTCCGCAGATTGAAATTAATGAGTACAAATAATAGATAGGAAGTGTTGATATGGATATTCGTGAACTCCTGATGAAGGACATCATGATTATGGACCTTAAGGCTACAACTAAGGCCGGGGTCATTGATGAAATGGTGCACCACTACTACGAAAAGGGCATCATTGACGATGAAAAACTGTATAAGCAGGATATCCTTAAGCGGGAAGCTGAGGGTTCAACGGGAATGGGCGATGGGATTGCAATTCCCCACGCCCACGATAAGGCTGTTAAAAAGGCAGCGGTAATGTTTGCCCGGAGTAAAGCAGGCGTTGACTATGATTCAATGGATGGGCAGCCGGCCCACCTGTTCTTCATGATTGCGGCTCCTGAAGGGGCGGATAATACGCACCTGGCTGCGTTAGCGGCCCTTTCTAAGGTGTTAATGAACCCGGATGTTGTTACCGCCCTTAAGGAAGCAAATACGCCGGATGATGTTCAGGCGATTTTTACGAAGGCCGTTGCTGAAAAGCAGGCTGAAGAAGCAAAGAAGGATGCCCAAACAGCTCCAAGTGGGGACAAGCCGTACATCGTTGCGGTGACCGCATGTCCGAACGGGATTGCACACACCTACATGGCAGAGGAAAATCTTGAGAAGGCGGCTGAAAAGCTGGGCGTTGACATTAAGGTGGAGACAAACGGTTCTGAAGGGGTTAAGCACCTGTTAACCGCTGACGAAATCAAGAAGGCCGCCGGGGTGGTAATTGCGGCTGACAAGAAGGTCAAGATGGCCCGTTTTGACGGCAAGCACCTGGTAAACCAACCAGTTACTGCTGGAATTAAGGAACCAGAAAAACTGCTCCAGGAGGTTCTTGATGGAAAGGCCCCGGTATACCATGCTGATGGTGCTGATGAAGGGGAAGAACAGGAAGTTGCTTCAGGTTCCGTTTGGAGTAACATTTATAAGCAGTTAATGAACGGGATTTCCCACATGTTACCGTTCGTTATTGGCGGTGGGATTTTAATGGCCCTTTCCTTTGTGGTGGAAAACTACTTTGGGGGTCCGCATTCATTGGCGTTTATTTTCCTGAATAACGCCGGGAACATGGCATTTGCGTTTATGGTTCCGGTTTTAGCAGCATACATTGCTGAGGCGATTGGGGATCAACCAGCGCTAATGCCTGGGTTTGTTGGTGGTTTCATGGCGATGGTTTACAAGGGCTCCTTTGGCGGGGCGTATATCGCAAACGTTCAGCATTCTGCTGGTTCCGCCGCAGGGTTCTTAGGCGGAATTGCTGCTGGGTTCATTGCCGGATACGTTATGCTGGGGCTAAAGAAGCTCTTTGCTAAGTTACCGCACTCCCTCGATGGGATGAAGCCGATGTTAATCTATCCAATTTTAGGGTTGTTGATTATTGCGTTGATTATGTTCTTCATTATCAACCCAATCTTTTCAACGATTAACCTGTACATTACGCGGTTCTTAAACCACATGGGGACCGGAAACCTGGTAATTTTGACGGCAATTCTTGCCGGGATGATGTCCATCGATATGGGCGGCCCGTTCAACAAGGCGGCTTACGTCTTTGCTTCGGGAGCCTTTGCTAATAACCCGCATTCCGTAACGGCCGCAATTCTAATGGCTGCCGTAATGGTTGGGGGAATGGTTCCACCATTTGCAACCGCCATTGGAACAATCCTGTTCAAGCATAAGTTTACGAAGAGTGAACGGGAAGCCGGGGTAACCAATTGGGTTCTTGGGTTCTCCTTCATTACCGAAGGAGCCATCCCGTTTGCAACGGCGGATCCACTCCGGGTAATCCCAGCTTGCATTGTTGGGTCAGCTGTTGGGGGTGCGTTGGTTGGACTCTTCCACGTTAGTGTGCCGGCACCACACGGTGGTTTGTGGGTAACACCGCTGGCAACGCACTGGCTGATGTACATTGTTGCCACCATCATCGGTTCAATTATTGCCGGGGTAATAATGGGACTGATTAAGAAGACGGTAACGGAAAAATAAGTGTTAGCTAATTAATAAATAAACAATAGTAAAGAGGCTGCGCCGTTAAGGCGCAGCCTCTTATCGTTTTAGAATGAACCAGCATAAAACAAACGAACTAAATGGGGATAAAAAAACTCCTATTTAGCTCGCTTATTAATTTAATGCACTGTAATTATTTAAGTTGGGATAAAGCTTTTTTAGTGTAGTAACCATTGCGGAGGCGTTCGGCTAGCTGCTCTGCATTTTGCTTCATATGAGTGTACTGTTCCTTTGTCACATTGGCGAGAATGTTATCGATATCTCTCAGACTATCAACAACAACTCCTACATGATTGGTTATAATAAAGTCAGCAATCGCTGCCTTCCGCCACGTAATCACCGGAATTCCGGAACTAAGATATAGTGACGTTTTATGCGGGTTGTTATAGCGCATATAATTGCCGTCAATGCCTGAACACTCATCAAGTGAGTCGCCATCCCATACAAGTCCAAAGTTTTCCGTTAAAAATTGGGGAATTTCAGTTGGCGTTTTACTTCCGTGATAATCGACTGACGAGCCGTATTTAAGAGGATTAATTCCGTAAACAACAAACTTTGTTTTAGTAGAAAGCTTTGTTAAAAAAACAGGTTTATAGAGGTTCCCCGCGAAGTTGACGTTCTTATCGAAATTAGTCATTTGGTTAATCGGTTGGGGATTAAGATAATCAAAAATTCCCAGTGAAATCATCGGGACGATTACCCCGTGGTCACGAAGCCATGCTTTCATTTGATCGTTATGGACAATTAAACCGGCGTAGCGATTGAATAACTTAATTTCATTGCGGCTGAAATTACCAGCGTTTAGGTTATCCGGAGTATTTGTCCGAAGGGTTTTAACATCATGAACAAATAGATAAAACGGAACGTGCTTATTGTATTTTCTGAGTTCATGGAGAGCAATGTAGCTAGTAAACCGGTTATATCCGGAATATTGAAAAATGATTTGATCCGGATGACGTTGGTAAACGTTTTTTAACTGCCCCGTAATGGCTTTATAAAGGTAATTTAAACGTGCTCGTTTACCCTGAGGATTAGCAATAAGGAGCGATTCGTAGCCCATACTTTGGGCAATCGTAATAATGTCATCTTTTGCCTTGGGGCCAGCGGTGTTTTTTTGGTTAGCTTGTTCTTGGATAGTGACAAGTAATTTGACCATAAGTGATTATCCTCCATAGGATTGATTAATTAAGTAATACTAATACGTTATATAGGTTGCTCTTCATTATTCTATTACAGTAAAGGGCTGATTACTACGTAATAGTTAAATGCAATGCATATTAAATTTTGTTGAAGGAAAGCCTTCATAATCTAAAAACAACGAACCAGAATAGATTCGTTGTCGAAATGATTTAAAAAAGGTTACACTTGACCTGCATTGCAATAAAAATGTGCCAAAGTTAAGAAATTGTGTCACTAATTTAATTCAACAAAGATTAACCATTTTGAGAAAACATAGTTTGTAATCGTCACAATGATATTATCAATGAGTTTCAAAAGCATTAGATTAAGTGTGCCGTGAATCTTTATCAATGAAATTCCAACAAACATAATCAACATATCAATAACAAGGGTTAATAAGCGATAAAAGCAAAATTTTAAAAATTCACTAATAAAGTTTCGAACGGTTGTGTAATGAGACCCAAAAACCCAAACTTTGTTAGAGAAGAATGCAACAAGGACCGCTAAAATCCATGCAATGATATTAGCGATAACGTAATTGATTTTTAGATTACCGTGTAGTACCTGAAAAGAAAGAATATTAACTACTGTTGTAACAACACCCCAAAAGAGGTAGGCAATAATCCGTTTATATTTCTTAAAAAGATGAACCATCATAATTGCTCCTTATTGTGGTTATTATTTTTTAAAAATATACTTTGCAAGTCCTCTGTTGGCATGCCAATCAACATATTGATATCTAATATCAGCACCTCCAGGACTAGCCTTGAAAAATGCGTTGCCTGTATGGAATGGCATATTATAACTTCTAGTATGAGTAACTATATTAGGAATTGGCGAGTGTAGCTGAGCCCACGGCCCCATTCCAGTAAAAATCAACATTCCCGTTAAGATAAGTGCATAGAAGCGGTCACTATGCCAACCATCAATGATGTTCTTAATTACGAGATAATTAAGAACAAAAAGCGCAGGAATACTTACCCGCATACAGAAATCATTAGCACTACCAAAGCGGAAGAACGGTAGTACGAAAAGGATAATTCCGGAGGCATACAATAGTGGATTGGTTTTCTCGCGGCGAAGTAGAATTACAAACCAAATTAACCACGAAACTTGAATGGCGACGAACGCAGGAAAATGTGTTTGCCAGGGGGTAGTGGTAAACATCATACTAGCCACAGCTGGTTTAGGTTGAGTGATGTTACATCCGATGTAAGCAATTAATCCAAGCGCTATTGTAGCTGCAAGAATGTTGCGTAGGCTAAAAACATCCCTAAACAATCTTAGTATTCCGTGATACTGTTTATTGATTAACTTAATAACAATATCATATCCAAGGGTAAGAACAGCAAGACAAATGATACCAATAAAAGTGAAGGTTGAATATAGGATTAACGGTGCACAAATTATTCCCCACCAAGAGGGATTATGATCTTTAATGAAAAGGACAGTACATAGACCTGCAGGAATCATTTGAGTAAAAACGTACACTAACTGTGTCGTATTAGAAGTATATTGGACTTTTAATCCGTTACTAAACCATTCTCCAAGAACGGAAAGCAGGGTACTTGTGTCTAAGGGCGCCCATGCACGAAAAATTCCGTAAATGAGATAGATGAACGTACCGAAAGATGCTAATCCAAATAAAATAGTAAGAAGCCGAAGTGGTCGTTTATGCCCATACAAATAGTATAAATTAATAACGATAAGAGCTATACCAATCGTTGCCCAGATTAACATTGTATCCTGCGCAAAATTAAAACCTAATAATTTACCAGCGAGCGCCGGAATAATATAGAAACCAATATAGTAGGCTAATACACCATTTTGACCGTTATAGCGATAGTGAACTGGCCATGGTTTATTAATTAAATCTTGTAGGAGCACGTTGTGTTTTTGCCAGTCAAATGATTGGCTAGCGAACCCACCTAACCCCGCAGAAGCACACCAATAGATAATGAGAATAAAAGTAATTAATAATATCCACCAGAAGAGCGGAGAGGAAAAGTGCTTATTATTTTGAATTTTGAAAAGTGAAAGGAACAGAACAAGCGTAATAACGACTAGCGGGATAGCAATAAACGGTTTGAGCCAAAAAATAAAGAATAAGACAACAGGAAGATAAAGATAACAGAAATTGGCACATTTAAGAAAGTTCATGTTTCTCATTGTAAATCACCTAGTATTCGTTATAAGGTTCGTTGTTATCAATGTGTTTTTTAATATTATAAAAATCACTCAGTGCATTTGCTCCAATTTTGGAAATACTCTTGATATTGATACTGTTAACGCCTCCCTGACGAGGACGGAAAGTGATGCGAACAAAGCGATATTTAAAGTGAAACTTGATAAAGTAGACGCTAAGGATAACATTAGGAAGGTTATAGTTAAGTGGAACGTATTTAATTGCTTCGCGCAGAACATTAGCGCGTATTAAGCGGTATGGGGTATTGGCGTCAGTTACCCACGTGTGGAAAATCGAGTAGATAATCATTCGAAGCGTTTTAGTAACAACCCACCGAGCAACTCCGTCTTCCCGTTTTTTACGGAATCCGAATTGAACATCAAAGTTATGCCGCTGATCCCATAACTGGGGAAATTCAGATGCTAGTGTTTGCCCGTCCGAATCTGTTTGAAAAATAAAATCAGCGTTGTGTTTTAAGGCATATTCATAACCGTATAGGACGGTACTACCATGGCCACCATTCGGTTTATCGAGAACCGTAAGTTGGGGACGGGTAGTAGCAGCCTGCTGAAGAATTTGGAGAGTATTATCTTTGCTCCCGTCATTAATGATAACAAGTCGACTATCGGTATTATTTGTACTTTTAATCACCTGATACCACTCATCGACAACAGCAGTAATGGTAGCTGATTCATTGTATGCTGGAATAATAATATATAGATTGTCGTGCTTCATGAATAATGTCTCCCAATTAAATGTATAATATGTGGCAAAAAATGCTAACCGCTAGTAATTCTACTACATGGGAAATGAGATGTCATGATACACAGAAGATAATAGCAGTTTATGAGTTCAGGAGAAGAACGTGGTAGTATGGTAGCATGACCATGATTATGGAGGGATAATAATGACCAAGTATCTAGTTGTTGGTGCCGGCCTTTTTGGCGCAACGTTTGCTTATGAGGCAGCCAAGCGGGGGCATGAAGTGCACGTAATCGAAAAGCGGGATCACATCGCGGGAAACATCTATACAAAGAAGATTGTAGGCATTAACGTTCACCAGTACGGGGCACACATCTTTCATACATCAAACAAGCAAATTTGGAAGTATGTTAACCAGTTTGCAGAATTTAATCGTTATACTAACGCGCCGATTGCTAATTATAACGGTGAAATTTACAACATGCCGTTTAATATGAACACCTTTAATAAATTATGGGGAGTGGTAACCCCCAAGGAAGCGCAAACTAAAATCGAGGAACAGCGGGCCGTTTTGAAGGGGAAAACGCCTGAGAACCTTGAGGAGCAGGCGATTTCCCTAATAGGAACTGATATCTACCAAAAACTGGTAAAGGGTTATACCGAAAAACAGTGGGGGCGGAAGGCGACCGAATTACCGCCGTTCATCATTAAGCGACTGCCGGTCCGGTTCACGTACGATAACAACTACTTTAATGATACCTACCAGGGAATTCCGGTTGGCGGGTATACCCAGATTGTTGAGAAAATGCTGGCGGATGATCGGATTAGCGTTGAAACGGGCGTTGATTTCTTTGATAAACGGGGTGAGTACCTCCGTGATTACGACCGGGTTGTCTTTACCGGGATGATTGACCAGTTCTTTGATTACCGGTTAGGTGAATTGGAATACCGAAGCCTGCGGTTTGAGACGGAAGTTTTGGATGAGGATAATCATCAAGGAAACGCGGTAGTCAACTACACGGACGCCGAAACCCCATACACGCGGATTATTGAACACAAGCACTTTGAATTTGGCGCAGGGGATAAAGGGAAGACCGTGATTACCCGTGAATATCCGCATGACTGGCAACGGGGCGATGAGCCGTACTACCCGGTTAATGACGACCAAAACAACGCATTATACAAGCAGTATCAGGAATTAGCGGCTAAGGGAGCAGAAAACGTAATCTTTGGTGGCCGGCTTGGGCAGTACCGGTACTACAATATGGATCAAGTTTTGGCGGCGGCGTTAGAGACGGTTGTTCGGGAGTTTGGTGAATAAGCTGGTTGGCGGAGTGCCATTTGCTTGATATAATAGGGTGTATGACCGTGGACTAAAATGAAGGTTCACGGTTTACACGTTAGTTTAAGATGGAGATTTTGAAGATGGGAAATGGGAAAACGCGCCAACACCGACCATCCGTTATTTATCGGGTTATGAAGCGTTGTTTTGACATTATTGTCAGTGCATTGATGTTGGTATTATTAAGCCCGGTTTTTCTGATAGTAGCATTATTGATTCATCATGAGGATCACGGTCCGGTACTATACCGGCACCGGCGAATTGGGAAAGGAGGGCAGCCGTTTGACTGTTTGAAGTTCCGGTCCATGCGGATTGACTCCGCCGAAATGATGATTCGTTTTACTCCTGAGCAGCGGGCAGAATTTGCAAAGTACCATAAATTGAAAGATGACCCGCGGATTACCCGAATTGGTAATTTTCTCCGGAATTCTAGCCTCGATGAGTTACCGCAGTTGTGGAATATTCTAATTGGTCAGATGAGCTTTGTGGGCCCCCGGCCAATTACAGAAGTTGAGCTTGAACAGTACGGCCCTAAACAACGGGCAAAATATGAATCAGTTCTTCCGGGATTAACTGGGATGTGGCAAGCATCAGGGCGGAATAATTTAACATTCAAGCAACGGATGTACTACGACGCCTACTACGTTGATCACCAAGGTATTTGGTTAGATATTAAAATCCTGTTTAAGACGTTTTCGGCGGTCCTAAACGGTGAGGGGGCAGCGTAGTGAAAGTGGAGATTTATGTTGTTAGCCATAAGCGAGCACGGATGCCCGAAGATCCGGTGTATGTGCCAGTTCAGGTTGGAAATGCCGGTCAGTCTTTTCAAGGCTTTCAGCGGGATAATACGGGAGATAATATTGCTGATAAAAATGCATCGTACTGTGAGTTAACCGCACAGTACTGGGGGGCGTATAACCGGCAAGCGGATATTAAAGGGTTGGTTCATTACCGGCGATTATTTTCAACGGGGCGAACGTACTTCTTTAGTTCCGTTAACCAAAAGTGGCAGCATGTTTTAGACACCCCGACGTTAATGCACTTAATGAGGGAAACTGATATGATTCTCCCTCGCAAACGAAATTATTACATTGAAAATATGTGGCAGCATTATCAAAAAGCCCACCATATTGAAGGATTAGTTGTTACCAGACAAGTCCTTCAAGAAAAGTATCCTGATTATGTGCCGTTCTTTGACCAGCATATGCAAGAAAAGAAGGGCCACATGTTTAACATGTTGATTACCCGGGGAGCACTCTTTGAGGCGTATACTGACTGGTTGATGGACGTGTTAACAACTGTTGAGCAGCGGGTGGATATTTCAGACTATAACCAATATGAGCAACGAATTTTCGGCTTCATCAGTGAACTGTTACTTGACGTGTGGGTTAATAAGAACCATATTCATTACCGAGAACTTCCGGTAATGTTTATGGGAAACCAACACTGGGGGCGGAAGCTGGTCAAGTTCTTTTGGCGGACGGTTAAGCCAGATTATGATAATCACTCGGCGTTGGCTAATAAAGACCAACGTGATAAATGAAATTAATGTGAATATTGATTGAATGGGGGTTGTAGGTGGTAAGCTTACAATCCCCGATTTGTGTTAGGAGGATGTAATTGTGTTTACACGGTTAATGGATCATCGGGAGCGGTTTGCGGAACGTCACCGACAAGTAGGTGAAAAAGTTTATCTCTTTGTCTTGGCGGCTTTTTTGATAGTCCAGTTTTTATCTGGTTCGTTGTGGTTCGCCCACTTTCACCAACAGGCGGTGTGGGGAGCCTTTTATGATGCAGAAAAGTTATTAATGGTTTGTGCACTACTAAAGGTAGTATTTTTTGATTGTTTTGATGATTGGAAAGAACCTGCATTATTCATAACGACAGCGATCATTGTGTGGGTGGGGAGTCGGTTTGCACGCACAAATACATTTATTGCGTACTTAATCTTCATTTACGCCGCGCGAAAAATCGATTTTAAAAAGATTATCCAGGTCTTTTTAGGAACAGTTGGAATTCTGTTATTGGTTTCGGTTGTTGGTGCTATTCTGGGAATTTTTCCGAACGTGACCGTTACTCGGGGAATAGGAACAAATCTGCGGTTTGCAATGGGAATGATTTATACAACGGATTTTGCTGCGCGAGTTTTCTACTTATGCATGGCCTATGTTGTCTTACGTCGTTTTCAAGTGACTGTACCTGAAAAAATTTCATTATTTGTGGTTATTTTATGGACAGGGATTGTTACGGGAGCACGGCTGGATATTCTACTGATGTTAATATTGTTAGGAACAGTTGTCTTCTACAAACAAACCGTTCAATTAATTAACTGGCTAGGCAGTCGGGGATTACTTATAATTCAAAGCCTTGGAATATTAAGCATTTTTTTGATGTCGGTAATGTTTAATCCTAATAATCGGGTATTAGCCGCTGTTAATCATTTATTATCTGGGCGGCTCGTTGAAGGACACGTTGCGTTTAAAAATTATTCCGTTAACCTTTTTGGTCAGTACATTGCCGAGCAGGGAAACGGTGGCTTTCATCCACACATCGTTCATTACTTCTTTATTGATTCGAGTTACCTAATTGCCCTTTTGAAAAATGGGGCAGTGACGTTTATGCTGTTATTGGTATTAATTACTTTTGTGACGAAGCGGTTAGTTAAGGCGCAAGCTTATCCGTTAGTGATTGTAATGTTCTTAACGGTTATCAGTTCGATTATCGATCAGCACTTACCGGAGTTGTCATTTGATTTTATTTTCTTAGTAACGATGGCAAATATCACATACTTTACGGTAAACAAACAGAATTTAGTGACTAATAAAGAATAGGAAATCAATATGAAACATGCTTTTTTAATTACCGCATACCAACATCATGAACAACTCCGAATTCTCCTTCAATTGTTGGATCATAAGGATTGTGATATATACGTTCATGTTGATAAGGCAGACATCACTTTTAATGAGGCAGCCTTTGCTGGAGCGTGCCAACAATCGCGGGTGATATTTATTCCACGAATTAAGGTGACGTGGGGCGACTATACGCAAGTTTGGGCTGAAATGAATCTGTTACAGGAAGCATTACATCGAGGGGAATATGACTATTTCCACTTGTTGTCTGGCCAGGATTTGCCGATCAAGCCAATGGATGGGATCATGGACTTTTTTGAAAAACATGAGGGACAAATCTTTGTTGACTGCAACGATGAGAAGCATGATGAGGATCCACTACGGTTTAGATTACGGTATGATGTTTTTCATCCGTTTCAAAAATATGTGGGGAAAGGCCGGTCTTTTATTAAGGGGCGTCGCGGGTTAAAGTATGTTGATTTTGGGATAGCACTGCTACAGCATTACCTAGGAGTCTCACGAACGAGGAATAGTAACTTAGCGATTAAAAGCGGAGCAAACTGGTTTAGTATACCAACGGATTTTGCAATGTACCTAAATGAACAGCGAGAAGCAATTCTCCGGTTTTGCAGGTATGGTTACTGCGTTGACGAAGTGTTTGTTGCTACGTGGCTGTATAATTCTCCATTTTATAAGCGAGTGTACCGGCATAGCGACTATCGCGACGCCATTCTTCGGCGGTATAAATGGCAAGATCATAATCCGACGTTGGTGACAGTTACGGATTTAAAAGAATATGAGCGGCAACCGGATGCGTTATTTGCCCGAAAGTTTGATGTTCGTGTTAATACGGAACCAGTTCAATATTTACTGTCATTAATAAAGGAGGGCTAATAGTGAACATTGCTGTAATCATTCCGGTGTATAACGCGGCTGCTAACATTCAGCGGTGTGTCGATGGGATATTAGCCGAGAAGTGTATGCAACAGGGGGATATTTACCTGGTTGATGATGGCTCAACGGACCAATCGGCGGAAACAATGAAAAAATTGTACGGTCAGTTAGCAAACGTTCACCTGTTTCAACAGGACTCTCAAGGCCAGGCGATTGCTCGTCAAAAAGGCCTTGTTCAAGCTATTAGCGATGGGGCGAGCCACGTTATCTTTATTGATAGTGATGATCAAATTGAGCGGGGGATGTTGGATCGATTGGCAACGGTAATCGGTGACCAACTGTTAGCAGTTTGTGGAATTAAAAAAATTTTCCCTAGTCATGCGGAATGTGAAATAACCAGTACACTTCAGCAGGCGACAACCCAGCTTGATTTGGTTACCCGTTTTTTGTGTCGTAACCAGGAAATGGATGCTGGCTTGTGGAATAAACTCTTTCGGACGGATATAATTGCTCAAAATGGGATTAAATTTCAGGGGAAAAACTTCTATGAGGATTCATTTTTTGTCCTCCAGTACCTGACACATTGTACCCCTCAACAAATCAAGTGGGTTAAGCAGCCATTGTATGATTTATACAAACATGAAGGCTCAACAACGTATACGTATGATCAGCATCTTGGTGAAAAATTTGAGTGGTATGTTACGGCTGTTCAGGAGCTGATGAGACAGGTGGGAATAACCCTCCCTTCTGATGTTTGGACTGCGTTTTATTTTCGAACAGCGCTTCATTTTATTCACCATCAGTTAAGGTTAAGTAATCAATGGATGAGTCGTGATACCAAAAAGAAGTTACGGAAATTACCGTTAAAATTGGGGGTTCTTAAGCAGTTACCCCGGAAATACGCGGCCTCTTTCATCTTGATTAAAACGTTTCCGGGAGTGTACCATAAACTATACAGGATAAAACGAAGTAATGATTAAACGGGGTGATTGGATGTTTCCAGAGCGTTTACGGGCGTTGCGGAAGGGGCGCGGGTTATCCTTGCCTGCGTTGGCAACACAGTTAAATCGGGATATTGATGACGGCCACCCTAATACCGGTCCACAAATTGGAAGCTGGGAACGGGGGACTAATACCCCGTCATACCTTGAAGTCCGTAAATTGGCAACCTTTTTTGGTGTTTCCGTTGATTACCTAAGTGGTTACCAGCCAACAACCGTTGAATTAGAGGATCTGTTTGTCGGTGAAACTCAGTTGCATTTTAACGGGCACGCGTTAACGGTAAAGGAGCGGACGGAGGTGTATGCCCTTATTAAGGGGTACCTTCACGGGCGGAATGACCGAGGAAAGAGGCAATCATCGGATGAAGTGACGTTACCACTTGAATAGAATTTTGCCGGCGCGGGAGTGTCGGTATTTTTATTATGGGGGATAAAATGAAGCACTGGATAAAGAACGTTTGTTTAATTACGGCCGGAGGGATCCTGTATGCCATCGCAATGGACTGTTTATTGCTTGCTAATCATATTGGTGAGGGCGGGGTTTCTGGGTTAATGACGTTGGGATACTATTTATTCCATATTGCTCCTAGTTTAACGAATTTTGTGTTGAATGGTGTGCTCCTAATTGTGGGGTGGCGCTTCCTTGATCAGCAAACTGTCGGGTGGACTTGTTACGCAATCGCAGTAATGACAGTTGCTTTGCGTGTTTTTCATGACGTCCGGCTACCACTCCGTGAACCACTCGTTGCGGCGTTGGTTGGTGGTGTCTTAATGGGAATTGCCATTGGCATAATTATGCAGGGGGACGGAACAATTGCGGGTAGTACGATTTTAGCGCGGATTTGTAATCGGTATTTGGGGGTTGCAACGGGGAATGCAATGCTGTTCTTTGATTTGGCAGTAGCCCTTCCGTCGGTACTGGTGATTGGTGGGGAAAACATGCTTCTTACCATCATAGAACTGTACGTTTCAGCGGTTGTCCTTAACCGGGTATTGGCGCAACTTGTTGAAAAACGCTGCGTAATGATTGTTTCGGATCAGGCGGATAAGTTAGCGGGGGCGTTGAACCACCAGACCCACCGGGGGGTAACCCTTTTAGATGGTCATGGCTATAAGAGCGGGCAACGTAAACAGGTGATTTACTGCGTGTGTGAACGGCAGGATTTAACTCAAGTAATGGCGTTAATCACTACCATTGATCCTCATGCGTTTGTAACCTTACAAGTTGTCCGGAGTACGTTTACCGGTGATATTCTTCAACTGTTTCGGTGATATGCTAAAATAATGGTAACTTAAGACGAAAGGAAGATGTGATTGTCACTTTTAGAGCACCTTTATGGTCCCTTTTTTGATCTTCATAATTGGGTTACGGTGATCAGTTCAGCGCAGGATTGGCTAACGATTTTGTCGTTAGTTGTTATTGAGTGTCTCTTATCAGTGGATAATGCCATTGTATTAGCAGCTCAGACAAGAAAACTACCGACAAAGAAGGAGCAGGGAAAATCGCTGTTCTATGGTTTAGGCGGAGCATACCTATTTCGGTTTATTTTAATTGGAATTGGTGCGTACCTGATTAATTTTTGGGAGATTAAGGTACTTGGTGCAGGGTATCTCCTCTACCTCGCGGGGAGTCATTTTTATCATATGGCCCGTCCCAGTCATAAAAAACAGAATCGGCCGCGGCGCCGGTTGTTACCGCTCTTTTGGTCGGTAATTATTTCGATTGAATTAATGGACCTAGTATTTTCTGTTGATTCAATTTTAGCGTCATTAGCGATTTCACCGAATCCCGTGATTGTTTTGATTGGCGGAATGATTGGAATTCTTGCGATGCGGGGGATCGCTGAAGTAATTATGCGGTTAATGGAATTAGTCCCTGAGCTGGAAGTGATGGCATACGCTCTCATTATTGTTATCGGGATTAAGTTGTTCTTAACAATTCCACAAATTGGAATTGAAATTCCAGCGCCCCTTTTTGGAGGAATCGTTGTAGTGGCAGTCGTTGTTACGTTGGTTGTTCACCGGATACGGAATAGGTAATGGGTGAATGGATTTAGGGGGAGTTTTAGGTGTACTGGTTAATTGTATGTGATATGGATGAGACACTGCTTGGAAGTGATGCGCAAATTCCGGTGCGTAATGTTGCGGCAATTAAGGCTGCGTATGAGCAAGGCGTTAAGTTCGTTCCCAATACGGGGCGGGCGGCGCGATCGTTAGGTTATGTGCTGGATACCTTAGGTTTAGCCATGCTAAAGGATGAGTACGTTATTTCGTATAATGGAGCGGCGGTATTTTCAAATACTGACCTACTACACCCCATCATTACGAACGGCTTATCGTACACAACCGTTGTGCAACTCTTCAACCTCGCGCAGAGTAGAGGATTGGATACCCACGTTTACACTGCAGATCAATTATATGTGTGGAATATGACGGCGGCTGATCAGAATTACCTTAATCAGCGGAAGGTTATTTATGAAGAGGCTACGGGGACACTATCCTTTTTAAAGACAACGCCGATTATGAAAATTATTTTTTATCTTGCTGATGAGCAGGAAAGGCGCACTTTCCGAAGGGTGATCACTGAAACAATTCACGAGCCGCTCAATATTACCTTTTCGTCGGATATGTACGTGGAGGTGAATGCGCCGGGAGCGGATAAGGGACAGGCGGCTGTTGCTTTAGGACGGTATTTGGGAGTTAAGCCGGGAGAGATTGTTGCAATTGGTGATAATTTAAATGACGTGGCGATGTTAAAAACTGCGGGATTAGGAGTCTGTGTTGCGAACGGCCGGGATGATGTTAAGCAGGTTGCTGACTACGTAACCATGGCGGATAATGATGCTGGTGCGGTCGGAGAGGTAATTGAACGGTTCATTTTGAATGATGATCGCCATAGTTAAGTTATTGAGAATGGAGAGGAAGAGTAAAGCGTGAACTGGAAAAACTGCTTAGCGGTGGCGGGAGGTGCTTTTTTGGGAGGCGCTGCCCGGTATCTTTGCGGCCTTTTATGGGGACTGTGGGGTGATGTAACGGCAAACCTGGTAGGATGTTTTGCACTATCATTTTTAACCTATGCTATCTTAACGCGAATTTCGTTTCCGGAGTGGTTATCGCTTGGGTTAGGAACGGGGTTTATCGGGGCTTTTACAACGTTTTCTTCGTACGTTATTGATGCCCTTAAATTGATGGGAACGCATTTAGAAGGAGCGATGGGAGTTTACGTCGTGCTGAGTTTGTTAGGTGGTTTTTTGTGTGTAACGGCGGGGTATCTTCTGGCCCGAATGGTTGGAGGTGAACACCTGTGATTATTACGGTCGGCTTGGGAGCAGCGCTTGGTGCTCTTTTGCGGTTCGGGGTAACAACTTTTTTCCGGTCTCATGGGTGGGATCACTTTCCGTGGGCGACCCTGTTATTGAACTTATCGGGGGCATTTTTATTAGGAATTCTTGTTGGTCGGGGTTTGAAAACAGGTTGGTATGCCTTCTTCGGAACAGGAGTACTGGGGGGATACACTACCTTTTCAACCTTCCAAACGGAACTGTTTGGATTGTTACATAGTAGACGCTACGTAGCGGGCTTGGGGTATTTTTTGATGAGTACTTGTGGTTTTATTTGCGGGTTTCTTGGAATGATGGTTGGTAACGGACAGTTTTAACGAATGGATGGGTGACAAAAGTGAAATGTGCGCTTGTAACTGATAGTGCAGCGGGATTTACGGTACGTGAAGCAAAGGAACTTGATATAACGGTGTTACCACTTCCTTTCCAGGTCGGCCAGCATGTTTGTTGGGAGGGGATTGACTTAGACTACCAGCAAATAGTAGCATCCATGGATGCCGAAACCGTGCCAACGCCAACGCCCATTCCCCGTGAGCGACTTGTGGGTGTCTTTCGGGCGCTTCAAAACGAAGGAATTACTGATGTTTTAGTTATTCATCTTGCTGGGGGAATTAATAGTTTGGGGGCTAATGTTCAGGCGTGCGTTTCCCAATTGCCAGAATTAACTTTTCACATTTTCGATACGAATACGGCGGGCCTCCCTGAGCAACAGTATGTTCGGTATGCGTTACGGTTACTTGAACAGGGGCGGGCTTTGCCTCAAGTAATGGCGCGGCTAATAACAATGCGTGATCAGAGTCAAACTTTGATGATTGTTGATCGGATGAGTCAATTAGCCCAGATGGGGTATATTTCAAACGGCGCAACGGTAGTTGGAAATAAGCTTCGGCGGTTGAAGACGGTGTTAACGTTTAATCAGGCAGGAAAGATTACCGCAGTTGAAACTAAGTCGCGGATTAAGCGAGCGAACCAGGCAATCTGTGACCGGATAATTCCGTGGTATGATCGGTTTGGCGCACAGCTGCGGATTACCGCGATGACGTGTGGCGACGAAGCCAATCGCTTTGCTCGCATGGGGTTCTTTAAGGAAGAGTTCCCGTTGTGTCAGCTTTCCAGTGCACCAATGGGGCCAGCGTTGGCGGTTTATCTTGGAACGGATAGTATTGTGGTTGGATGCGGGCCGGACTATCAGCAGATGTAAGTTAATTAGAAAAAACGGGCGTAATGTCTTCACGCCCGCTTTTTCTTCTTGTCGCACTCTTGTAGTTAACTCATTAACGCAATGTTGGGGAGACGGCAGCGAATTCCATCATTGCTTGGAGAGTATCAAGTACTTCGGGGCTTACCCCTTCAAGTGAGAGTTCATCGGTTTGTTTATTATAATTTCCTGGGAAATACTGGAACATTTGCGATGAAAAACTGTCAGCATCGTTCATAACTGCCACCTCCACTGGCTCATAATCAACTTTAATTTATCAGAATTAGTATTTTTTTGCAACCGATTTCAACCGTGAAAATTGCGGTTCGGTATCTGACGCGGTATACTGGCGATAAGTAATTAATTTGAGCTAAAGGTAGATGAATTGATGTGCGAAAATTAAGAAAATGGTTACGGTGGATACTGGTAGTCGTGCTTGTAGTAGTAGGGTTGGCTCTTGTATTTAACGAACAGTTGAAGGAATTAGGAATCGGAATTATGAGTAATCACGCTGCGGGCCAAAAAATTGAGCGTGTAACCGCGACGGATAAGAAGCATGCAACGTTTAATTATAGTGGGGTTGAAGCTGCAAATATTAGTAATATGTTGAAAGCAATGCGGTCAAACCCAAGCGTAATTGGGAAGATTGCGATACCCTCTGTTAGCATTCGCCTTCCAATTTTTTATGGTGTATCCAATGATGTTCTGTTAAAGGGAGCGGGAACAATGTCTCCTACCGAGAAGATGGGAGAAGGTAATTATGCATTAGCATGCCACCATGTTCCCAATGAACATATGTTATTTTCGCCTTTGGGGAAAGTAAAGAAAAACAGCTATGTTTATATAACGGATGGTAAAAAAGTATATGTGTATAAGGTATATAGTAACAAGATTGTTAATGAAGACGATACTAGCGTTTTGAAAATTATTCCGGGTGAACGAATTTGTACGTTAATTACGTGTCGGACATGGCATCCGGGTGTTACGCAAAGAATTATTGTGCATGGGAAATTGGTAAGGACGGAAGACGCTAACGATAAGAATTTGCGGGTATTTGATCATAAGTCAACTAATACCTATAAGGACCTCTTTAAGCTTGTTTAGTGTGAAACAACTATTGCACCTTGAAAAATCCCCCTAAACCAGGTAAAATGAATCAAGCATAGGCAGTGTGAGGGGAGGTTAAGCTCATGGCACACAATAATCATATCGGTGCTGCTAATGACCGGCGCCCGGTTAACTCAAAGAATGTTAAGAAGCGGCGGAAGGAGCACCTGGCAGTTTTAGACTTCTTAAAGGAACGTGAAGAGGCTGATAAGGCTGCTAAGTAATATTTATTTTAATGACGTAATTACTAAGGCGGGGTCGTGACGGTGGTCATGACCCCGATTTAGTTAGGAATCTTAACTGGACGGTGGAGAAAGATAATGAAAAAAGAGAAGCACGTTCTGGCATGGACGATAACCGTAGTTTTGATTTTGATCACAGGAATTAGTGCTGTGGTTGTTCACCGTGCAAGCCGGGAAAATAATATTCGCATGGCTCGTCAAGCGCGGCTTGACCGGCGGCTTAACCGACGAATTGCTCATCAAAAACGGCTTCAAAAGAAAGCAATGCGCCAAAATATCCAGTGGAATCAGCCATCAATGACAATTCCATATCCAAATGTTTCTCGGGAAATGAAACGCCAGACGACGATATTAGCCCGCGCACAAAAAAAGAAGGGTTCGGCCCAGCGGACTTATTTGAGAAAAAAACTTAATCGGGATAATCGACACACCGTTTGGTTATTGGTATCAACTAAACGGCAGCGGGTTTTTGTAATGGAAGGACCGTATCCGGTGTATACAATGTATGCATCAATCGGGAAAAATTATCAGAATGGAGTAAAGCAAAATAAGACGGTTCTTGGCTTTGCTCATATTACCCGGAGGGGCGGGCAGTTTTTTGATCCGCAATTGAATCAGGGAACTAGCGGATGGTTAATTTATTCGACGGGGCAAAGCCAAGGACAAATTAAGTCCATTCCGTTATCACAAAAGGGTCACCCGTTAAAAAGGGGTTTGTGGCGCTTTGGTTCAACCAAATTATCGAAAAAACATAACCACCGGAATAATGGGGCTATTTATGTGTCTGTCCCTGATGCTCAGTGGCTTAGTAGAAACATTAAGCCTGGGACCCAGATTATTGTTAATGGCTACCAATCAGATAGTATTGCGCAGTACTGGAATCAATTTTAAAACTGCATAACAAGCTTGGGGCGTAAGGTGTAATTTTCTAATTCGAGCCAAAATAAACAAGCGGAATGAAAGCATAGCGTGATTTGCTTAGTTTGCTGCTTTCATTGCGCTTGTTTTTACTCCATTCTGCTTTTTACGGATTATTCATTGGTAATTACGACTTTAGTACCCGTTGGAACAGCAGTATGGAACCATTTAGCATCGGCTACGGATAACCGAATACAGCCGTGTGATCCTGGATGCTTTCCGAGCTTTTTGGCTTCCTTGACGTTGTATTGGCCGTTTGCTTTAGTTGGAACGGAGTGAAAAAGGTAAACTCCATTTCCCTTCCATGAAACATAGTAATTGGCGCCTTCACCAAGTTTGTTATTGAAGAAGGAATCTCCCCGAACGTTTTGAATGTGAAACGTGCCTGTTGGGGTGGTGCTGACCATTTTATGGTTCTTTGGATTACGCTGGTATACCCCACCCGAACAATACATTGTATAAATCACTTTTTTACCGGACATGATGTAGACCCTGCACTTTTTTAGTGCAACTTTAATCCATAGCTTTTTAGTGGTTTCGAGGTTAGGGTATGCGACCGTTTCGGATGGTTTGTGCCAGTTAATTGGTGTCCGCATGTGGTGGCTGACGGTTGTTGCGCGGACAAGTGGTGTTGTTAAAGTAATAACCGAAGTGCTACTCCCGCCGATGGTCAAACCAATGCAACCGGTCACCAATAATGGTAAAAATTTTTTCATTTTCTTTAATCCTCCTTTGGATACCCCTTATTAATGTGCTGATTTAACGGGCTGGGGATTACCCTAGAGCGATTGTTACTTTGGTATGATCCGGAAGGTTCTGGTACAACCATTGTGCGTCCGTTTTTGTTAACCAGATGCTCCCGTCCGTTACGTTCTTTTTCCCGATTGCTTTGTTTTTCTTAGCGTTGTAGTTTCCACTTAAGTTTGTCGGACCAGTGCGGAAATATAAGGTTGTCCCGTTGTGGTTAGTAAATGCGATGTTGAAGTGGTAACCTTGCTGGTTGTTAACAAGTGGTTCTTGCTTATCCCCCGTAGTAAAGTTTCCGCTCGGCGTCTTACTAGTAGGCTCTTCGTTATTTGGATTGCTGGTAAGTGTCCCGGCGGACGCATACATCGTGTAGACTGGATGGTTATTGCTCATCACGTAGACCCGTTTTTTCCTAATGTTTACTAGTAAGGAAAGATTATGAACGTGCTTTAAATCCGGGTACTCCTTTGTTTCTGAGGATTGCTGCCAATTAATTGGTTGGCGCATGTCTTTGGGAGTGGGGAATGCAATCCGTTGTTGCTTATTGACCGGTGTCCTCGGGGTAGAATGGTGTGTTGTTTGCTTGGTTGAATGAACGATTACGTGTGGGCGGGACGATTGTGTCGGGTGGTGGGTGAGACCGTAGCCGAGAAGTCCGCCCCCAAGAATAATTAATCCGAGTGCTCCAATTAGGAGAACTGGCTTGCGTAAATTGGTCTTCATATTACTAATCTCCGTTCGTTTTTACTATTATTTAGTACTATAGATAAATTAGCCGGAACGGCTAGAAAAGTCAATTTTTACCAGCAATGATTGCATTTCGCCGAATTATCGGGTAGAATACCGCATGATTTAAACTAGCCCAGGAGGATTCAGCATGGAGATTAAGGTGGCAACGTTTATCGATCAGGTAACAGCGGGAATGACGCAAGAAACGGTCACCGCTGGTGTTGAGGAGTACGCACGGTTGGGCAGTGAAAGGGTGGCCGCTGTCTTAGTTGATGGATTGACCAAGCATGTGGCAAAGAACGAACTGGTCCAAAGCAGCGTGACAACGCAATTTGCGGGGGAGCAAGTGACACTGCGATTAGAGACGGGAATCATTAATTTGCCGGCTGAAAATATTACAAAGGTTGCTAATTTTTTTGATGATCCGGATGAAAGTGTTCCGGTTAATGCGTATCTGGTTGTTAAATCATCCGCAATCAACCGTTCGGGATTACGAATTGATAAGGTGGCTTCTGTTGCGGCGGTTTTAAGCGCTCCTAACGACGTAATCGCTAAGTTAACTATAATGCTCGCTGAAAAACAAGCGGTAATTGAGAAAAACGTGGCAACTGAAAAGTGATAGAATGGGGCTAGAAAAGATTTACGGGTAAAAGCCCGAAAAGAAATGGGGAATGACCTGTGCCAGGTGGTCCGGCGATAATTGACCTAGTTACTGTACTTATTGTGTTTTACTTTGCTGCTTTCTTTGTGGCGGCAGAATTTGCGTTGGTATCAGTGCGGAAAACAGCCCTGGAGAGTCGGCTTGAAAACGGGCAGGGAAGTGCACGAAAACTTAAAATGGCCTTGCAGATGGTGTCTAACCTAAACGAGTATCTTTCAACCACGCAGGTGGGGGTTTCACTAGCGGGAATCCTCTTAGGATGGATTGGTGCCGACGGGTTGGCAACGTTTTTTGGTCGTCTTTTAGGACTGGCGCATGTTAACCACACGACAGCCGTTGCGGTTAGTTCAGCCCTTGGTGTCTTATTATTAACGTACCTTGAAGTGGTGTTAACGGAGATTGTTCCCAAAAACATCAGCATCGATAAGCCGATGAAAATGATGATGTTTGTTGTAACGCCACTCCATTATTTCCATGTCTTATTTTACCCGTTTGTATGGTTATTAAACGTTTCGGCATCGACGATTGTTAAGTGGTTAGGGCTTCCGCCGGCTGGGAAAGAAGAGGATGCGTTGTCGCAAAACGAAATTCTCAACCTATCACGGAATGCTGTTTCGGGGGGGACCCTTGAAAAGAACGACTACGTGTACATGCAACGGGCGTTTGACTTGAATGATAAGGTTGCTAAGGACGTTATGGTGGACCGGACAAGCCTTGAAGTCGTTGACATTAATAGTACTGTTCAGGAGGTTATTAACCGGTACCTGCAAGATGGTTTTAGCCGGTTCCCAGTTGTTGCACAAAATGATAAGGACAAGATCCTTGGGTACGTCTACATCTATGACATGATCAGGCAGGCGCAGGTTGACGCTCAACTGCCCGTTAGCCGGCTTTTACGGACAATCATAAGTGTACCGGAAGTTACTCCGATTCAGGAGCTTCTCCAGCAGATGATTAAACGGCAAACCCCGATTGTCGTTGTTCTGGATGAGTATGGCGGAACGAGTGGGATCGTAACTGACAAGGATATCTACGAAGAACTCTTTGGGACCGTCAAGGATGAAATTGACGATGTTTCTGCTGAAGACATTATAAAAAACGACGACGGGACTTATCAGGTATCCGGGAAGACAACGTTGTATGACTTTGAACGATTCTTTAAGTTTCGGAGTAAGGACTTCTTGGAATCGGAAAGCGTAACGGTAGCTGGCTATTTACTTGAAAATTACCAGCAGATTAAACAGGGGACAAAGGTTCGGATTGGACCATTTGAACTGGAAGTAACGAAGTTTGAGCGGAACTTCATTGAGTGGGTTACTGTGCGGCGACTCCCCGCAGATGAGGTGCGCGAAGATGATGGGGATGCATCGGTTCTCCCACTAGATAAATGATGCGTAGATTGGCGGTTGCAGCGGGGCAACCGCTTTATTTGTAAAAAGGTAAGGTGAGCATAATGGAACGGATTTTACCGCTAGAACGGGGAATTAACCTCCGTGAGCTTGGTGGATACGAAACAGCGGATGGGCGGCATGTTCGGTGGCATAAGCTAATGCGGAGCGGCCATCTCGGTGAATTGAGTAAGGCGGACAAGGCTACCCTTAAAGCTGCTGGTTTACGACAAGTTGTTGATCTCCGTGAGGAAGCTGAAACCATTGTGGTTCCCGACCGGCCGATGCACGGGGTGTCCTTCCACCACATGTCCGTTTATCCGTTCACCAATCAGCTTTCCCAAAACGTCGGCTTTGCCCGGATGGCGCGACTAAACCGTGTGGGGTTAAGTCTTGCCGGGCAGGCCTATGCCCAGATGTTGACGGATCCGCATGCCCTTGGTGTTTGGCGCGAACTCTTTGCAGTCTTATTAAAAAACCGGCGGCGACATCAGGCAGTCTTGTTCCACTGCACGGCGGGAAAGGACCGCACGGGGGTGGCTGCGTTTTTGGTTTTAAATGCGCTGGGTGTGCGGCGAGCGGATATTTTGCGGGATTACATGCTGACTAACCTGACGTTCAGTTCGCTTTCGCCCTCGGAGTTAAACGAGCTATTGGTGCCAGGACAGGATGCTGCTCTGGTAAACGAAATGAATAAACAACCAATGGTTAGTGAACAAGATTTTAAGGTGATGGAGTTGACAATTCAATTGATGGCGGGGGATTTTATGGCGTACCTAACAAATATCGTGGGAATTACGTCCCGACAGGTCGCCCGGCTCCGTAAGTTGTATTTAAACTAATACGGCATAATTTGCGAACTATTTTGTAAATAATAATGATATTAGCATTAGAATTGCCTTAGTTAGCCGAATTTACTTGCCAAACGTTCATCTTTCTTGTAGATTAGACGTTAAATAATTAATAAAGGAGACAGCGCAATGACAAATTGGGATACCAAGTTTGATAAAAAAGGATTTACTTTTGACGACGTCTTGTTAATTCCGGCGGAGAGCCATGTTTTGCCAAATGAGGTGGATTTGGGTGCCCAGTTGGCAAAGAATATCAAGCTGAATATCCCGATTATTAGTGCTGGGATGGACACTGTTACGGAATCGGCGATGGCCATTGCCATGGCCCGGCAAGGAGGCCTGGGTGTCATTCATAAAAACATGACAATTGACCGTCAGGTTGATGAGGTGCGGAAGGTTAAGCGATCCGAAAACGGCGTTATTATTAATCCATTCTTCTTGACTCCTGACCGGGCCGTTAGCGAAGCAGAAGCGCTAATGAGCAAGTATCATATTAGCGGGGTGCCGGTGGTTAACAATGCGACGGATAAGAAGTTGGTGGGGATTATTACTAACCGGGATATTCGGTTTGTTAGCGACTACTCCGTTTCAATCGAAACCGTAATGAGTCCGGAAGAAGAGTTGATAACGGCACCGCAGGGAACGACCGTGCAAGAAGCACAGCAGATTCTTGAAGATAACAAGATTGAAAAGCTACCGATGGTTGATGATAAAGGACGGTTGACGGGGTTAATTACCCTTAAGGATATTGAGAAGGTCGTTGAGTTCCCGCATGCAGCTAAGGATAAGTACGGCCGACTTTTGGTTGCCGCTGCTGTTGGGGTAACGAGCGATACGTTTGACCGGGCAGCTGCTTTGCTTGATGCTGGAGCAGATGCACTGGTTATTGATACGGCCCACGGACATTCTGCTGGTGTTTTACGGAAAATTAAGGAAATTCGGGAGCATTTCCCGGACGCAACGCTGGTTGCGGGGAACGTTGCTACGGGTGAAGCAACCCGGGCTCTGTTTGAAGCGGGCGTTGATGTGGTTAAGGTTGGAATTGGCCCTGGGTCAATTTGTACAACCCGGATTGTGGCTGGGGTAGGAGTTCCCCAGTTAACGGCGGTTTATGATGCAGCAAGCGTTGCCCGCGAGTACGGGAAGCCGATTATTGCTGATGGAGGGATCAAGTACTCTGGTGACATTGTTAAGGCAATTGCGGCCGGCGGGAACGCTGTTATGTTGGGTTCAATGTTGGCCGGAACGGACGAAGCCCCGGGTGAAACGGAAATTTATCAGGGCCGGCGGTTCAAGACCTATCGTGGAATGGGGAGTTTAGGAGCCATGGACTCGACGCACGGTTCATCAGACCGGTACTTCCAGAGCGGGGTAAACGAGGCTAATAAACTCGTGCCGGAAGGGATTGAAGGTCGGGTTGCTTATAAGGGTAAGGTTGCTGACATGGTTTACCAATTATGTGGTGGCCTTCGAGCAGGAATGGGCTATTGTGGGGCCTCAAACCTCCAAGCTTTAATTGATAATGCTCAGTTTGTCCAGATTACTGGGGCTGGGTTGCGGGAATCACACCCCCACGACGTTCAGATTACTAAGGAAGCGCCGAACTATTCTCGGAAATAATCGAAGAAAAGATTAAATTAACTTAATTTTAAATAATAATAAAAACAAACCGGTTGGCCGACCAAACCCGCAATAGAACGGGGATGATGGTCTTCCGGTTTGTTTTTGTTTGGGAGATATAATCCGATCATTTCCCAGAGAGCGGATAAAATTTGCTATAATAAAGCCAACCGTCCACGTAATTCGTGGGTAAGTAAGGAGACGTGACGAATGAAAATTTTAGTTGTTGATGACGATAAGGAAATTGTTGAATTACTCGGCATTTACATCGAAAATGAAGGTTACGAAGTAGAAAAGGCCTACAATGGCCGGGAAGCCCTCACGAAGTTAAATACTAACCCGGATACTGCATTGATGATTCTTGATGTAATGATGCCAGAAATGGACGGGCTGGCTGTTATCCGGGAAGTACGGCGCGATTCGCAAATTCCGATTTTGATGCTTTCCGCAAAAACAGACGACCTAGACAAGATTCAGGGACTTGTTCAGGGAGCGGATGACTACGTAACGAAACCATTTAACCCGCTGGAAGTTATGGCGCGGGTAAAGTCGCTTATGCGGCGGGCACAGCATGAAGTTAAGAACGACGAACCTGATAGGATTGAAGTGGGACCATTAATTATTAAAAAGGATTCTCACGAAGTTAAGACTGTAAACGGGAATAATATTCAGCTGACGGCCCTTGAGTTTGGAATTTTATATTTACTCGCAAGTTACCCGAACCGGGTATTTTCTGCCGATGAAATTTTTGAACGGGTTTGGCGCCAGGAATCAGTTGTTTCTGCTAAGACCGTAATGGTTCATGTTAGCCATTTGCGGGATAAGATTGAAGAAGCTACTGGTGGTGAAAAGGTGATTCAGACCGTTTGGGGCGTTGGTTACAAGATTGAGGCATAATACAAAAGAAAAATGAAGTTAAAGCTAACATCGCGGGAAAAAAGTGAGTTAGTTGGCGAGGGTGTCGTAACGTTAATTTTATCGTTGCTTCTTGAGACGTCCGTCTTTGTTATTCTTAACACGGCACTTTCTGCTGACCCACAGCTGCGGTCTGGGCTTTTTGCACTTAGAACGTCGTTTATCTTTGGAGCTAACCGGGCAACGATGCTTAGTTGGGGAACCATTTTTGTTTTGGTAATGATGGTGGTTAATTTTATCATTGTGCACTGGCGGCTAGTGCGACGAATGCATCAGATCGAGCTTCGTCATATTATTATGGAGCTGCACTACATTGGCGCGGGTCATTTTGAACACCGAATTCCGTTTGTTCTTAAGGGCCAGATGCAGCGGATTGTAACTAGTGTTAACACGTTAGTTGATAGTACGATTAACGCAATGGCTGAGGAACGGCGAATTGAACGGTCGAAGGATGAATTAATTGTAAATGTTAGTCATGATATTCGCACACCGTTAACCTCAATTATCGGGTATTTAGGATTAATTGAAGAAGGTCAGTATAAGGATGAAGATGACCTTCTGAAGTATACCCATACAGCTTACTTAAAAGCGAAGCAAATGAAGTCGCTGGTAGAGGATCTTTTTGAGTATACTAAGATCCAACAAACGGACAACCCGTTAAAACTAACAACAGTTAATCTGGGATCAATGCTTGACCAGTTAACGGCAAGTTTTGAGTTAGAGGCCGAAGAGAAGGGAATGGAATTAACTTCTAATGTTCCGGATAATCTCCGGGTTGAGGTTGACCCAGAAAAACTTGCGCGGGTTTTCAGTAATCTTATTACAAATGCGATTAAGTATGGGAAAGGCGGTAAGCACATCGTTGTGACGTGTCGCAAGCTCTCTTCCCAGGAAGTAATTGTTACCGTGGCTAATGATGGGGAACCAATTCCAGCTGGCGCCCTCCCTAAACTGTTTGATCGGTTTTACCGGGTTGAAGGTTCTCGTTCCCGGAAAACGGGGGGAACCGGATTGGGACTGGCTATTACGCAGGGAATTGTTAACCGGCACCACGGATATATTCAAGTAACGTCTGATAGTGAGTGGACAAAGTTTATGGTACACCTTCCATTTAATCATGCGGATAAGTTGCAACCACCACGAAAATAATGCTTAAGGGACTTAAAAGAAATGAAACGTTTTGGAATTATGGTAATGGAGATTGCGTTCCTCACCTTAATTGCGCTAGGAGGAGCGCTCCCTGCTAGTGCAGCGCGGACAGAGGGATTGCGTGTTAACCAAGCAAATGTGCGGGCCGCGATGGTTGTTGATAATCAGACCGGGCAGATTCTTGCGACGAAAAATAGTCGCCAGGTTGTTCCGATTGCTTCGTTAACCAAATTAGTAACGCTGTATATTGTGGTGCAACAGATTAAAACAGGGAAGCTCCGGTGGAATCAGCGGATTGTTGTTTCGAAGGCGGCAGCTGGATTAACTAAGGATAAAACGCTAATGAATGTTCCGCTGACTGCTGGGAAGAAGTACCGGGTTCGGGATCTTTTTCAGGCAGCTCTTGTTTGTTCTGCGAATGACGCGGCCCAAGCGCTCGCTGATGTTGTTTCTCATAATCATCCGGCGAGGTTTGCGGCTATGATGCGAGCGCAGCTGTGCCGGTGGGGAATTAAGGATGCCAAGATGTATACCGCCAATGGCCTTGATAACGGTGACGATGGTGCTGACCGGATTGCGGGCGTTTCTAAAGCGGCGAAGAATCAGTTATCTGCACGTGATTTGGTAATTGTAACGCAACATTTGCTCCGCGCGGATCCCCAAATTTTAACGATGAGCCAACAACGACAGCTTACGTTTGCTGGCCGGCAGTATCAGGGTTCTAATCAGATGCTTCCGGGGGGGTCTGCAGCCGATCCGGCGTACCACGTTTTAGGATTAAAAACCGGGTCAACGAAGGCTGCGGGTCAATGCTTTGTTGGTGTTGTTGACGTAAAGGGTCGCCGGCTAATTACGGTTGTTTTGGGAGTACCTAATAAGGAGCAGAATGCCCGGTTTTCGGCAACTAAACAGTTACTTGATCAGGTAACCAATAATTATCGTGTTCAGCAAATCGCAGCCCACAAAGCAGTTCGGGGGGCCCGCACAATTCGTGTTGTGGATGGACACAAATACCGGGTTAAGGTTGTTCCTCAACGGGGAACAGCAATTTGGGTGCACAAGGGAAGCCGGCTTCAAAAAAAGTTAACCCCCATAACAAGCTGTGCTAAAAATAATCAAGTCATAGCCCCAGTAGTTCGTTACCAACGAGTGGGAACCCTTAATGTAACTACTCAGGGACTGCAGCGAATGGATGGGACGTCAACGGTGAAGCTTCCGGTTGAAGCTACTCAGGCAACCACTCGAATTAGCTGGTGGGCTCGGTTGATACGCTCAATATAGGAGGAGAACGATGCGGGAAAAATTTACCCGGATATTTTATGGGGCAACGGTGCTATTAATGATTGCACTGTTTGTGGTAGCGGCACTTGGTTTTTTTCTTGGGCGAACGGTGATGCTACGGTGGCTTTCCCCGCTCGGATGGCTAACTCTTTGCGCAACAGGTGCAACTGGAATTATACGCCGACGGTTAACTGCACAGGAATGGGGGTTAATTATTGTCCTTGTGCTAATTATAATGATTAGTTGGTGGTTAGGTTAATTGGAGGTTTACGTGAAGGATAAACGAAAATGGCTAGTTGGTGGGGGAATTACCCTGATTATTATTTTAGGGATATTGGTTATTCACCAGTATTATCCCGATTTTAAATTGGGATTACCCCTGGGACGGATAGGTCTGCGGCAATTATTGCGCCACCATGGCCCGGTAAGTGCAGTAATTTTAATTTTATTGACCGCTGCAATGACGGCGGTTCCTGGTGTATCGAGTTCCATTGTGTGTGTGTTTAACGGAGTTGCATATGGCCCAATTATAGGGTTTCTAATGAACATCATTGGAATGGCGCTAGGAAATGGCGGCGTAATTATGACCCTTGATAGGCTTCCGGCCCAGGATAAAAGCCGTTCGCGAATTAATCTGCAAGCAACGGGTTACCCGGGAATGACCGCAATGTTGGGTTATATGATTCCAGTAATTCCGTCCGTATTGGTAAGTTACGCGGCGGTAAAAGCACGCCTTCAGATTTCTAAGATCATTATGGCGGTCGTCGGGGGAAGTTTACCGACCGCTTTCTTGTATGCCTTTGGTGGTGATGCTCTCTTACGGGGGAATTACCGGCGCTTATTAGTTGTTGGCGGCGGGCTATTAATTTTGATTGCGGGGGTACTCCTTTTCCATCGGTTTCATCATACTACTCGCTGGTCCCGGTAAAGTAGATAGTAATTATTCGTTATGGATAATATTACAGAATGTTACAAAATAACGCTTATGTTACAAAATAACGCCGTTTAGTAATTTTACTGGCAAAACGCTGTTACATATGCCCCGTATACTTAAAGATAGTTATCCTAGCGGACTAGGAATAGATTAGTTGTAAATAAAAGGTTAGTTTACGGGAGTGAATGCAGTTTATGAAGTTAAACAAAGTTTTGATGTCAGTTGCAACGATGGCCGGGGTTGTAGCCGCTGGTTCAGTTGCTGCCAATGCTGATACTGTTACGGTTCAGCAGGGAGATACGGTTTGGGGCTTTGCTCAGGAAACTAATTCAACAGTTTCACAGATTGCGCAGCAGAACAACCTGCAAAACCCGAATTTGATTTTCGTTGGTCAACAGCTCCAGATTGGGCAGACCGTTCAGCAGGCTGATGCTCAGGCCCAGGCAAATGCCAATGCTCAGGTTGCTGCAGCGCAGGCTCAGGCAAACGCAGAAGCTCAGGCCGCCGCTGCCCAGCAAGCTCAGGATGCTGCTGCTCAGGCTGCTAAGGAACAGCAACAAGCTGCCGCAGCTCAGGCCCAAGCAGCAGCTCAAGCACAGCAAGAGGCTCAACAGAAGGCTGCTGCGGAAGCTGCCCAGCAAAAAGCTCAGGCTGAAGCTAACGCCGCTGCTAAGGCTGCTCAGCAGAAGCAAAGTGAGGAGCAGCAGTACGCTCAACAGCAAAACCGGGTTAACTACAACAACGCTAACCGGACGGTTCAGCGGGTTGTTCGGTCCACTCAGGCTTCTGCTTCAACAAACAATACGTCATCGGATAATAATCTAGACGCTGCTAATGATGCTGCTCGGGCGTGGATCGTTGCGCGTGAGTCAGGTGGTAATTACAACGCTACGAACGGAAATTACTACGGAAAGTATCAGTTATCACGGTCATACCTGAACGGTGATTACTCACCGGCAAACCAAGATCGGGTTGCTAACCAGTATGTTTCAAGCCGGTACGGTTCATGGGTTAATGCCGAAAACCACTGGAAGCAGTGTGGTTGGTACTAAAACCAGATAAAAATAACACTGAAAACGAGAAGGCCAGATGACCTTCCCGTTTTTGTTTTATGGATTTTACTGGAACTATGAGCATTGGCGGGGTGTTTGCCAACTTATAATGAGAACTAAAACGATGAGAATAAGTGTGATGAGGTAGCTGATTCGAATTCCTGTTAATTCATGGTAACGATTGGTAACCATGATTAATGATCCTACCGAACTTCCTAAAGCGATAGCGATGTTTTGGGTCATTCGTTGAAGGGCACTCATGCTTCCCTGGAGGGTGAATCCTACAGCATGCATCAGAGCGGTAATATTGGCTGGCTGAAAGAACCCGCCACCGCTTCCGTAAATAAATAAGGCTAATGTGATAAATACCGGCGAAACCGTTGGCGGAAGAAGTAGCAAAACGATAAAGCTAATTAACATAATTCCGATTCCACTAAGAATAAACGTCCGGTTACGGGTCCCGTCGTTAATGTTGCCGGTAATCTTAGAAAAGATAGCGATACCAACAGGGGCACCAAGCACCAGGAGACCGGTAATCCCGGTGTTAACGTGCATAATGTTTTCAAATAAAAACGGCGGAAGAAGGAAGATCATTGCCGATGCAAAGCCAAACAGCATGGTTTGTGTTAGTAAAATAAGAGGCACTTTCCTGGTTAGGATTGTCATGTCAATTAACGGTGTGGTGCGGTGGTGTTCGATTTTAAACAGAATAAATGCAGTAATCCCCGCAACTCCGAGAAGGACCACCCCGGATAATCTTTCCGCTGGTTTTTCGAGGACGTTTAATCCTCCAAGGAGACTTACGATAAAAATGGCGTTGACGATAAATCCCCAGTAATCAATACCTTGTCCGGTGGTACGTTCTTGAATTTGACTATTAAGAATTGCCGCACAGATAATTCCGATTAGGGTAAACGGAACGTTAATTAAAAAGATTAGTCGCCATGATCCGAGGGCAAGAAGAATCCCGCCAAGCGAAGGTCCAAGAACTGGCCCCAGACCAATCATAATTCCCACTGTTCCAATGGCACGGTTTTGCCTTGCTGGTTGGATTAGGGTGGTGACTAGTGAAGCAGAGGTTGCCTGTAGTGCGGCTGCCCCGATTCCTTGAATAACGCGGAACAGGATGATGAGGGTAATGTTATTAGCAAGTCCGCATAAAAGTGATGCGGTCATAAACAGTCCCATTCCAAGCGTTGCGATTCGGAGTTTGCCTTTCTGATCACTAAGAACACCGAAAAACATAATAAAGATAGCTAGACTAGTTGCGTATCCCGTGACTGTGAGGGCGGCCGTGTTTGTAGTGGTGTGAAAGTACGCTTTAAAAAACGGCAAAGCAACGTTAATGATTCCCGTATCAAGGGTTGATAAGAACATTCCGGTAGATGCAATTATCACCACAAACCATTCTTGAATGCGGGTTAACGGGTAGACTTTGGTTGGTTTCATTAAAACCACTCCTTTTAAATTTATTCTTGTTCATGATAAAATACGGGTTAATGAAGAATCCATTAATTCAACAAAGATCGAATTGAAGTGATTATAATGAGTGTTCGTATTACGGTGGGAGATTACGGCGTAGCAAGTGAAGCGGCGTTAACCCAGCGGATACAGTTTGTATTATCACCTGTGAATGAGCTTTTTCGCAGCTTGCATGTTCTATTGAACCCAAAACATCACGGGCAAAATCTTGCGTGGGTGCTCGCGGTTAAGGACCGGCTGACACCAGAGCTGTACGCGGATTTACAGTATTTTCGGGTATTATACGAACTGGAAACCCCAGCCTTTTTAATTCCGGCAATTACGAAGTTTATGGGGGACTTTGAAACGGAATTTCAGCAACTTTTCATCAACTTAAAGGAAATGGATCCGGCTGGAGTTACTCAGCAGATTAAACACTTAATTACTGAACGAGAAAATGCCTTCATTCCCACGTTGGCACGGGGAGCAGAATGGGGTGGGTTTGCCCCCACATCGGCTTCACGGTTAATTAGTGATTTAGCTACTGATCCGGTGATGGTTTATCACCGTTTTAAACAGTTTCTAACAATGTATGTGAGCAGAATTTTTGGGGACGTATTAACACAGCAACGCATTGTCCCCCGACTTGTGCAGGAAATTCAGGAGGAAACGGTACTTTTGCAGCGCGGTTTTTCTCACTTGATTGATGCATTGCAACGGGACCGGATTTTTTGGAATAATAATAAAATCGTGGTTACTAAGCCCTTTGATCAGGAGATTGATATTGGAGATTCTGGGGTGCTTCTTTTAGTTCCCAGTTTGTTTACGTGGCCGCACCTGTTTGTTTCGCAGAGCCGAAATAACGCTGTTATTAATTATGGGTTTGATAAAATTACTAGTCAGGACGTATTTCCGTCCTTAGAGCGGCTTTTTAAGGTACTGGGTGACCCTTTGCGGTTACGGATTTTAATGGTTCTAAATGAACAGCCGCAAACTACTCAAACGCTTGCTAGTTCACTAGGATGCGCTGAGTCGACCGTTTCCCGGGACTTGCAGCTATTAAAGGAGAGTGGCGTGATTATTCCGCACCGGCAGGGAAAATTTGTTTTTTATCGGGTAACGGGAAAGATTACAAGGTTGATGCCTCGTTTCTTTGAATATTTAGATAAAAATAATAATTAAGCAAATAAAAAACAGGTCCAGAACGAACCTGTTTTTTATTTGCTTAATAGTTGATACTAGATTTTAGTACCAACCGTGTGATTCCCAGAAACGCTGAGCGTTTACCCAAGAACCGTACCGGCTAGCAACGTACTGGTTAGCAACGGCGTCCTGATGAGCTGGTGAGTAGTCACCGCCAAGGTAGCTGGCGCTTAACTGGTACTTACCAATGTACTGGCCGTTCCGAGCATTGTAGTTACCGCCTGATTCGCGAGCAACGATCCATGCCTGGGCAGCTGCTTCAGAACCGGATAACTGCTGACTGCCGTTATCACTCTGCGTGTTGGCAACTTGGTTATTGTTCTGGCTCTGACCTTGACTTTGGCTCTGGTTATTAGTAGCAGTAGCGGCGGCGTTGTTAGCCTGACCATTGTTCTGGTTGCTTGTTTGAGATTGGCTGTTGTTTCCAATTTGAAGCTGTTGTCCAACGTAAATTAGGTTAGCGTTGGAAATGTGGTTTTGCTTAACGATTTCGTCAACTGTTGTGTTGTACTTTTGAGCTAATGCTGAAAGCGTGTCACCCGCCTTAACGGTTACCGTGTCGGCCTTTGCAACGGCGCTAACGGCAAAAACTCCACCTAATGCTGCTACAGATGCAAGTGTCTTCTTTAAATTCATAAAATATCTTCACTCCTGTAATGTTTGATACTTGCTAAACATCTTACTCATTCGGGATATCGTTCCCCCGAACCAACAATTCATAGTATACGGGCGGAAGGTGACACTCATGTAGCAGCTAAATTACGAAATTAGTTGTTCTTGTAATATTCCTCCATATTTGTAATATTTTGTAACGAAAACGGGTTTTGTTAAGACCTATTTAATAAATAAAGGGGTATTGGGGTAGGTGTACGGTATAATAGGGACAAAATGATTGGGGGATGGTCTAATTGGCACATATTCTTCTTATGAATGCGGGAAGTTCGTCGGTTAAGTGGAAATTATTTCGAATGAGTACGGAGGAGCTTTTGGCTCGGGGAGAAGTGGAGCGGATTAATCTTCCCCATTCAAAACTCACTATCAAATACGCCGGGAAGCAGGACGAAACGGTAGTTGATAATTTAACGTATGCAGCTGCTGCGCAGTTAATTGTCGATAAGATTCAGGAATTAGGAATTACAACGCTGGATAAAATTTCATGTGTGGGTCACCGGGTAGTCGCAGGGGGCCATGAATTTGAGCATGCAATACGGGTCACTCCTAATCGGTTGAAAAAGATTATTGCAATGAGTGACTATGCCCCGCTTCATAACCCGATGGAGGCAAAGTACATTAAGTTAATGCAGCGGATTCTGCCAGCCGTTCCCCAGTATGCGGTTTTTGATAGTAAGTTCTTCTTGGGAATGCCAGAAATGAATGCTATTTATAGTCTTCCTTATAGGTATACCGAAAAATACCATATTCGCCGGTACGGAGAGCATGGAATTAGCCATGAATATTTGATGAACCGGGTGGCAACCCTCCTTAAACGGGATGTCCGTGACCTCCGCATTATTACCCTCCACCTTGGTGGCGGCGCATCAATTACCGCCGAGCGTGATGGCCACGCCTTTGACACATCAATGGGCTTCACGCCCCTTGATGGAATTACGATGGGAACCCGAAGTGGGGATATTGATCCCGAAATTGTTCCTTTTTTAATGGATAAATTGGGAAAAACAGCCCGGGAGGTACTTGATCTTCTTAATAAGGAATCAGGAATGTATGGAATTTCTGGGGTTTCATCGGATATGCGGGATATTATGGCGCAGTATAAAACTAATAAACGGGCTAAGTTAGCCGTGGATGTCTTTATCAACCGAATTGTCAAATTTGTGGGTGGTTATGCCGTGGAAATGGGCGGTGTAGATGCCATTGCCTTTGCGGGTGGAATCGGCGAAAATGATGCTTACGTTCGACGGGAAGTGTGCCATCAACTTGCACTTCTTGGAATTAAACTTGACCCTGAAAAGAATAAGCAATTAAATCATGGGGGCGAAGGATTGATTTCAACGCCGGATTCGACAGTCCGGGTTTTCCTTGTTCCAACGAACGAAGAGTTGTTTATGGTCCAACAGATTAAGGCAGAACAGCAGCGCGAACGGGGTACAAACCATTAATTATCAAGATAGCGTATAATAACCGGATTATCCTTATTGAGGATGATCCGGTTATTGACTAATTTGCAGGGTTAGTAACCCCCAAGATATCGTGGGGGCTCATGTACCGGGTACGCATAATAATTTCGGTAATTTGCTGGGGCGGCTCGGGGTTATCCTTAGTCAGCCATAGTTTAATGATGTCAAGAATCTGAGAAATGATAATTTCATGCGCGTAATCGTTAGGGATGGCGGTTGTCATCTGGTGGTTGCCCTTGATAATGTCAAGGTCTTTATCAATGATGTCAATTAGCCAGTGCTTAATTTTATCCTCAAAATGAGGATCTCCGTTGGGACCGAGAAGGGCCTTAGCAAGGTCGAACTCTTCGTAGATATAATCCACAATCTTATTAACCGTTGCGTACAGTTTCATTTGGGATTCAGCCGTTGTTACGCCGTCTTTTGGTAAGTGTTTGATGAAACCATCATTTAACGAAGCGGCAATTTCCGTGAGGATGGTTTGTTCGTAGTAACTAACCAACGCCGGTTTATCCACGAAGTGTTTGTAGAACGTACTGCGATTAATATTTGCTGCCTGAGTAATATCCTTGACGGTAACGCGACTGAGGCCCTTTTCATTTACCAGGTAAATGAAGGCGGCCTTGATTTTCCGCTGGGTTGTTACGATTTTTCCATGAACTGTCATATGTATTCCCCCTCGCTACGTTTATCCTACCATGTTCTTTCTTTAAAACAACACATTGTTGCCCAAAAAAGTATTAACCATGAAGATTAAGGCAACACTTTTGCTGATTTTGTCCGTTGTCGCAGGTTTATAATCGCGTTATCATGTACGTGAAAAGCAACACTGTGTTTATTTCGCAAGAAACAGTGAAAAGGAAAGAAAGGAGAATATCATGAACGAACAAAATCAACGGCATAAACGGCGTTACGTTGCTCAGGCGCTGGTTTGGATTGTTTTGCTCCTTGCGGGACTTTTCATGATGCCAAATATTAATGCGTTGGTGCGAGAAAAGGGACAAATTAAGCTTCCGGCATCAGCGAATAGTCAGGTAGCCCAGGTGATTCAAAACCATTGGGGTCATCATATGGATAATACGCGGGAAGTTGTTGTAGTGTTTAATAACGGTAATGATAAGCTAAGTGCCCAGCAGAAACACCGAATTAACACAACAATTTCATACCTTAAGGCACACAAACAGCGCTACCACATTAAGGCGATGACGGCGCCGAATGAAAATGAGTATACGAAAAAGCAGTTGATTTCCAAGGACAAGACAACGGAACTTCTGCAATTAAATGTCGATAAGAAGGAACCCGTTGCTCAGATGCGCCAAAGGCTTGAACGGGGCGCAAAAACCGCGGGGGTAAAAACCTACGTTACCGGTGCGGACATCTTACAGGACGACTTTGACGCTGAGACAGAAGAAGGAATTAAGAAGACGGAGTTAATCACCATTATCTTTATCTTCATTGTATTGGCGTACGTCTTTCGCTCTCCGCTTACCCCGATTTTCTCACTCCTTTCAGTGGGAATTTCATTTTTGATTTCATTGAGCGTAGTAATGAATTTCGCCAAGCATTTTGGATTTCCGCTATCAAACTTTACCCAGGTCTTTATGGTGGTGGTGCTCTTTGGGATTGGAACGGATTATAATATCCTGCTGTTTGACCAGTTTAAGGAGGAACTCAGTAAGGGCCTTGATCGGGTAACGGCGACCCGCAATGCGTTGAAGGTGGCAGGTCATACGATCCTGATGAGTGGGTCCACCGTTTTGATTGGGTTTGCGACGTTGGGGCTAGCAAAGTTTAGTATTTATAGGTCAACACTTGGGGTAGCCGTGGCCGTTGCGGTGCTCCTGCTGGCATTGCTTACGTTGAACCCATTCTTTATGGCGCTATTGGGGCAGAAGATTTTCTGGCCAACTAAGCAGTTTAACGGGTCCAGTAAAAGTAGGATGTGGCGGTGGATCTCGTCCAATGCGGTGAAGATGCCCCTTCTTGGACTCGGCGTTGCCATTTTATGTGCATTACCGTTTCTTTTATCTGGGAGTCATCCGCTGAACTACGATACACTTGTTGAACTGCGGGATACGCTTCCAGCCAAGGAAGGCTTCCGCGTTGTACAAAAACACTTCACCCCGGGGACCGCGGAGCCGACGACGTTGTATATCCGCACTAATCACCGGTTGGATAACGAAAAAGACCTGCGGGAAATTGATGCGCTCGCTCAGAGACTGCAACGGGTTCCGGGAGTTAAGACGGTTGCAACGGTAACGGAACCTGGTGGCAGTCGGATTAAACAGCTGTACGTTAAGAATCAGTTAGGAATAATCACAAGCGGGATGAAGGACGCCCGGAAGGGATTGAATCAGATTAGTAATGGTTTGAACGGAGCAGTTGCCCAGATGCAAGGCGCTAACCTCCAGGGGGGCATTGACGGGGTTAACATGCTGGCCGCTGGTTCTAATCAGTTATTAAACGGGAGTGAGCAACTTCAGGCTGGGGCCAATGCGTTGGCAAACGGGGCCGGGACGCTTGGTAACGGCCTTAACCTGTTGAACGCCCAGCAGGGAGCTATTCAAAACGGAACGGGACAGTTGGTTAATAGTATTGGCCAACTGCAGAATGGAGCCAGCCAGGTGGCTAACGGCTTGAGTCAGGTTCAACAGCAGGTTCAATCACAGTTAAATCCCCAACAGTTAAGTCAGTTAAATGCAGCGCTTAATTCGATGAACAGTGCGCTCAGTGCGTTAAATAACATGCCCGATATGGGAAAGGTCCAGCAAACTGCTCAATCCCTTGAACAGAACAGTAACCAGGCAAAAAACGACGCGGCTACCTTACAGCAGGCCCTTAGCAAGATGGGCGGTAGTGGAGTTGATACCAATCAGGTGGCTAATCAGGTAGCGGGAGCGGTTTCTGGATTATCCCCGCAACAAAAACAGCAGCTGCAAGGTGCTTTGCAGCAAGCTGTTGGCCAGATGCAGCAACAAAACAGTGGGGCTATTAATAACGCTAAGTCGGCGGCCCAGAACCTTCAAAACGATATGGGGAACGTTCAGCAGGCTGGAAGTCAGCTTTCCAGTCAACTGAACACCCTGAAGAGTGCGAGTGACCAGTTGAATAACTTAAAGCAGCAGGCTAACGGGATGAACGTGGGTGCAATGCAGCAGCAACTGAATCAGCTCGAATCGTCGGCTAGCCAGTTATCCAGTGTTCTTGGTCAGTTACAAAACGGTTCTGCTCAGGTAGCAAATGGGCTTAGCCAGCTCCAAAATGGAGCAAGCGGGATGCAAAACAGTCTCCAACAGTACACTAATGGGGTGGCAAGTGCGGCCGCTGGCGCTAACCAGCTTGAGAATGGGGCGGCACTCCTGGCAACTAAACAGGGTGAGTTGACGGCTGGATTAGTCACGCTAAACGATGGGGTTACCCAGATGGCAACGGAGATGCAGGGTCTCCTTGGTCAGATGCAGCAGCTTGAGTATGGGTTACAAACGGCGAGTGCTGGTGCCCAGAAGATCAACGACGGCGTTGGGACGGCTAATAGTTATCTGACAGGATTAAAGAATTCTGCTGCGGCAGATACGTACTACGTGCCAAAGAATGTTTTGCGGAGTAAGACGTATAAGACGGCAAAGGATGCGTACTTATCAGCCGATAAGAAGGCCGTTAAGTTTACGATTATTCTGGACATGAACCCGAGTTCATTGCGGGCAATGCATAAGGTTGATGAACTGCGGGCAATCGTTAACCAATCAGTGAAGGGGACGCCACTTGCTGGGGCAACCGTTGCTTTAGGCGGACAATCCGCCAAGACAAACGATACGCATAAGGTAGCACAAAGTGACTTTATGCGGACAGCAGCGATCATGCTAACGGGAATTCTTCTGGCACTGATGGTAATTACCCGGTCGGTTCTCCAGCCGTTTTACATCATTGGGACCCTTCTCTTGGCGTACGTCATGGCGTTAAACATTACGCGGTGGATTAGCGCCATAACGATGGGTCATTCAATGTTGACCTGGAATACACCATTCTTCGGCTTTGTTGTTCTTGTCGCGTTGGGAGTTGATTATAGTATCTTCCTGATGATGCGGTACCGTGAATTTGATATGGGTTCGGCAACGCCAGCTAAACGGATTGTGACGGCGGCCTTAGAAATCGGAGCGGTAGTCATTTCCGCGGCTGCTATCCTGAGTGGGACGTTTGCCGCGTTGATTCCATCAGGTGTGCTGACGTTGATTCAGGTAGCCCTTGTGGTAATTATTGGGTTAATTATTCTGGTCTTTGCCATTCCACTAATTATCCCGAGCCTGTTACGGTTAACGTATCCGCTCACGGACCGGATGGAAAAGGAAGCCGAGGTTGTGCGGCGCCGGAAAAGGTAGTTAACGTGAATTAAGGGATATAATCTAAAGGGACCAGCAAAGCAGCTGGTCTTTTTTAGGAGTTAAAATCGTTTTTGAAGAATTCTAATTTTATGAGCAAAGTGCTGTGCATGCCGCGTTATTTTGCTTACAATATATCGAGAGAAACTGAAAAAAGTGGGGGATTTAGATGCAAAGAGAACGGCTCGCGCGCGCGTACGTATATTTTTTTGGTTCATTTGGAGGGATTCTATTTGGGTATGATATTGGGGTAATGACCGGAGCCCTGCCATTTCTCCAGCTTGATTGGCACATGCATAACGCGCTGATCATCGGGATGATTACGTCGTCGCTGATGTTTGGGGCAATCTTTGGGGGGTTATTAGCTGGTCGGTGGGCAGACCGGTATGGCCGTAAAACCATGATCACCGTAGCAGCAACGGTTTTTGCCTGTGGCTCTCTTATTTCGGCAGTTGTTCCGAATGATGGGGGATGGTTATTGATTGCTGTTCGAATTATTCTTGGGTTATCCGTGGGGGCCCTCTCGGCGATCGTCCCGGCGTACATGGCTGAGATGGCACCAGCTCGGTTACGGGGACGGATGACGGGAATTAATTTCACCATGATTGCAGCGGGGACGTTACTGTCGTACGTGGTTGATTATTGCTTGAAGGACTTACCCGCCTCCTTCGCATGGCGGGCAATGCTTGGAATGGCGGCTGTTCCGGCGTTGGTTCTTTTGGTTGGAAGTTTGAAGTTACCAGCAACGCCCCGCTTTTTGATGGTTCAAGGGAACCGTGCGGCCGCTACCAAGGTTTTGCGGGTAATGCAGCCTGATGCAAACATTGATGCGGAGATTGCAACGATTCAGCAGGTCAGTGTGCAAGATGCGACTGAGCGCGCTCTTCCGTATGGCCAAATGCTGACGGGGAAATATCGTGCATTGGTAATTGCGGGTGTCGGCGTTGCGGGATTGCAACAGTTTATCGGAGTAAATGCGATTTTTTACTACATTCCGTTAATCGTGGCCCAAGCAACGGGGCATGCGGCAGCATCTAACCTAATGTGGCCTGTGATTGAGGGACTGATTCTTTTGGGAGCATCGTTTGTTTTCCTGGCTATTGCGAGTCACTTTAACCGGCGAACCCTCCTGATTTTTGGCGGTGTTGGGATGGGGCTAGCATTTGTTCTCCCAGTAGTGATTAACTGGCTTTGGCCACACGCTAATCCATTAATTACGTTAGTTCTGCTATGTATTTACGTCGCGTTTTACGGGTTTACGTGGGCGCCGTTAACGTGGGTGTTGGTTGGCGAAATTTTTCCATTGGCTGTTCGCGGAAAGGCATCAGGCTTAGCGTCCGCCCTTAATTGGGTAGGAGCGTTTGTCGTTGGGCTTGTTTTTCCGGTAATGACGGCAATAATGAAGCAGGCGACTGTTTTTGGAATCTTTGGATTAGTCTGTTTTGCAGCGGTCCTCTTTGTTTGGCTGGTTGTTCCGGAAACAAAGGGCCATACGTTAGAGGAAATTGAGCAGCAGTACATGAAGGGAAAAGGGTAATTAAAAAGGGCCCTTGAGTAAAAGTAAACGAGCGCGGCGGAAGTAGAAACCCGAATTTATAGTTCGGGTTTTAAACTTCCAGCGTGCTCGTTTTTTCGTATTTATTGTTTTAAACAGCAATTACCAGCGGTAAGTCCGTCGATAGCGGTGATAGTGATGCCGTATATTTCCATGAACCCGGTAATGGTCATAGTGGGGTGCTTCTGGCGGTGTTGGGATGGTCATTGCTGGATCACTGGTTGATGTTCCGTCCTGATAGTTAAACTGATAACCGGGCTGGACGTTATACAGGTAAACGTTAAAGTTAAGGCCGTTTGAGCCAATCGCTTGCATCCATACTCCCTTTGCCATCAAATCATTCCCCTGAAAGATGGGCTGTACCCGGTAAATAACCCGGGCACCGTCCCGGAGGGCATGCCGCACTTTTTCTTCATAAATTGTCTGGAGTTTTTGATTGCAAAATGCTGTTTGGGTAAAGAGGTTACGTGGGTTATTCTGGTCTCCTGATTGTTGACCGGGATCATACTGACCCGTAGTTGCAATGCCCTTTGAAAGTGAATAGGCAATGATGTGCCCACGGTTTAGAATTGCCGTGTGGTGGCGGTTAAATTTCTGGTGCCAACCGGTGGGTTTGACTGTTTGCCGTTCCCGTAATTGGTCATTTGCCACGTTACGCGGTAGTAACATGGCAGTTGCGGGCGCCGCTGTCCGGTTAAGTTGATCAAGGTGGCTGTACTCAACATGGTTAGAATGCCAGTCGTTTAGTGACAGGGTGGCTTTTCCCCCGTTAACCTGGACAACCGGGGAGGTTCCTGGGTGGTAGTCAAGGCTTGCAAGGTGTGTCGCTGTTGAAATATCACTGGTAGCAGAAACAGAAGTAATTGTTGGCCGGGAAATCCCCGGAATAGTAGCGGTAATAGTTCCTCCAAGAATTGTTAGGAGGACAAGTGATGCCGTGGTAATTCGCCCAAGCCAGTTGTGTTTTTTTCTCATACTTAGTTTCTCCCTATTTATGACTATCGCGCGGTTCACAAATCACTGTCCAGATGCTTTGGGGGGCAACACGGAATTTATTAGTCGGAAACATCAGGACAACTAATTCAAGAATGAAGATTACCGTAAAAACAACCCCGGAAAAAAGACGCACGAGGTACATTGCGCAGAAGAAGAGAATGACTGCGTTCAGGCTGAAGCCTACATCACGGAGACGGCGTGCTACCAGGCTAAGGGAGGCCAGGCAGTTGGCGGCAAAGAAAACGGTGATGATAAGCATTGCAACGGTGATGAGTAGACTTGAGTGCCCCCATGAGAACCATTTAATAATTGCAAAAACAATGGCGATAGGAAGGAGAATTAACTGGGTGTACCAGAATTTTTTCCTGCTAACCGGGTTGCGCCAGTTCAAGATATACCGAAAAGCATCAGTCCACACGTGAAAAATATTCTGAAACATAGTAATTGGGCTCCTTTAGTAAATGATAACTAACTTCCATTTTACCAGAGATTTCAACTGACCGATGCTATTATGTAAAACCACCGGAAAGCCCGGTGGTTCGGTTCCACTGTGGAAGTGTAATTACTGGGAAGATGACTGGCGCAGCTTTACCTTACATCGGTAAATGAGACTGTAAACTGATGAACGGGAGCATTGCATTTGCCGTGCAAGGGTTGAGACGGAACAGTGGGGTTCTGTCAGAAAGTTCCGTAAAAGGAACGCTTCCCGGACATTCAACTGTTCCGTATAAAGTCGAAGCCATTCGCGCAGGATAACAATATCCTCAGCGGATGATGCGTGTGCAATGGTATCGCTGGGGTGAATCCCCCTGGTATCAACAAAATGTTCAAGCGACGTTGTTGCAAACGCAACTCCTCTTTTTTGCGTGTGGGCTTCACGGATTAATCCAGCAATGCAGTGCGCAAGACAAACCCGAAAATATGCCCCAAACGAGACATCGTTTGTTAATGAAAAGGAAGTCACGGCCCGCCAGCAGACGATGCGGGCCTCTTGTTCAAGATCGTCCCAGTCATAGCCAGGAATAAAACGTACCCGGCTTAACATACTGCGAACCAGCGGAGAATACTGGTCAAACAGTGCGTTGAAATTAGCACTAGTTGGTGATGCATAGTAAGCCCAAAGCTGCAAATCGGCACGGGTGTTTGCCATAAGACCCTCCATGTGTGGAACCGTGGCTTAAATATAAGGGTTCTAGTGGAGAAGTGATAGTCAAAAATGAGCATGAATTGTGATTTTTTAATGAGAATAGTGGGGGAATTTTAGTTTTGGATAAAAAGAAACCGCTCCTTGCGTAACGCCATAACAGCGGTGCAAAAAACGGCCATCGTATTAATCATTAAAGCTACCTATCGGGTTTGAACCGACGACCCCCACCTTACCATGGTGATGCTCTACCTACTGAGCTAAGGTAGCATAATCAAGTACCATAAAAGTATATTATATTTAGGATTCTTTTGCAATAAGGAATTTTAATTCCCCCTAAAATTCGTTATAATAGGGGTAATCCTAATGAAGCGAAGGAAGTAGCGGGGCCAGTGACAGAGAGAAACGGGTGTTGAAAAGTTTCGTGGTCAAGCGAAGTGGGTTCGTGAGGGTAGAAAATAGATAACGTAAAGAGTGGCGGGATTTTCCCGCAACGTAGGTGGTACCACGCGGCAGCGTCCTATGGATGGACGCTGTCGTTTTTTACTTAAGGAGGAGATACGATGGGTGAACAAAAGCAGGTAATTTTAACGGGGGACCGCCCGACCGGAAAGCTTCACATCGGTCATTACATTGGTTCGTTAAAGAAGCGGGTTGAATTACAAAACACGGGGAAGTACGAGCCGTTTATCATGATTGCTGACCAGCAAGCCCTTACTGATAACGCCCGTGATCCGGAAAAAATCCGGCGTTCATTAACGGAGGTTGCTTTGGATTACCTAGCCGTTGGGATTGATCCTGCGAAGACCACTATTTTTGTGCAATCGCAGATTCCGGCTCTTTCGGAGTTAAACCTGTATTACCTGAACCTAGTAACGGTTTCCCGGTTGGAGCGAAACCCTACGGTAAAGGCGGAAATTAAGCAAAAGGATTTTGAACGGTCTATTCCAGCAGGGTTCTTCACTTATCCGGTAAGTCAGGCTGCTGATATTACGGCATTTAAGGCTAGTTTGGTTCCGGTCGGGGATGATCAGGAACCGATGCTTGAACAAACGCGTGAAATTGTTCGTAGTTTTAATTCAATTTATGGTGATGTGTTGGTTGAACCACAGGGGATCTTCCCGCCCAAGGGTTCTGGACGGCTGCCGGGGTTAGATGGTAATGCAAAGATGAGTAAATCATTGAACAATGCCATTTATCTGGCAGATGATGCTGACACGCTTCGGAAGAAGGTTATGTCAATGTACACTGATCCTACCCATGTTCACGTTGAGGATCCTGGCCACATTGAGGGGAACATGGTCTTTACCTATTTGGATATCTTTGCGGATGATCAGGAGAAGGTTGCCGAGTTAAAGGCCCAGTATCAACACGGGGGGCTTGGTGATGTGAAGATTAAACGTTACCTGAATGAAGTGCTCGAAGACGTCTTAGCGCCAATCCGGCAACGGCGGCAGGAGTTCGCGCGGGACATGAGTGCCGTGTATGCCATCCTTAAAAAAGGGAGTGCCCGAGCAAACGAGGTGGCGAACCAGACGCTTGCGGAAGTGCGGCGGGCAATCGGAGTTAACTACTTCGATTAATGGAGGCAGCAAATGAAAAACTTGGTAATTTTAGACTTTGGTTCTAATTCGACCCGTCTTGCCGTTTATACGCAGCAACCAACTGGGGACTGGCAGGAAACGCTTCGGAGAAAACAAATGACCCGGTTGGCTGCAGGAATGGGAATGACCCAAAAGCTTCAACCAGAAGCAATTGACCGGGTGATGGCAACGGTCTGCGAATATCAGCAAGAATATACGCAACTTTCCGATTACCGGGTTGTGGCAATTGCAACAGCCGCAGTGCGGAATGCGCGGAATCCGGAGGCACTGGTGACGCGCGTTGAGGAACAAACCGGGTGCACTATTCGAATCCTCAGCGGGGAAGAAGAGGCCCGTTACGATTTCCTTGGGGTGGTTAACACGTTGGGAGTGCGTGACTTTATTATGTGTGATATGGGCGGCGGTAGCTTTGAGGTGGCCGTGGGAGCGAATTGCCAACTTTTGGGGTGTGCGAGCGTTCCTTGGGGGGCGGTTAGCATGAGCGAGCGGTTTGGGTTACAAGACCGCGTGACCGGGCAACAACTTGCCCAACTCCAACGTCTATTAAGCACTCAGTTAAATCAATTTCGGTGGCTGCAGCAGGGCTTTGGGAAACCAATTGTTTTAATTGGGGGAACGAATCGGGTTGTTACGCGTTATGAATTGAATGATATGAATGCTTCAAACCAGCAACTCCACGGGGTAACGGTGGCGCCAGCGACGATTCTTGACTTATACGAGCAGTGGTTAGGTGTCGGGATCGATGAACGACGGCGACTTCTGGGGGCTGAAGGTGACCGGGCAGATATTATTTTAGGCGGCCTTACCCCGGTTGTTCAACTAATTGAACGCCTTTGCCCAGCAAAGGTGCTTTTCTCAGAAAGCGGTGTTCGTGAGGGGCTACTCGCCGAGTTAACTGCCGGTGATGTAACTGGGAAGTAGGCTTAGGTAATAGTAATAAAAGAATCCCGGAAGATTACTGTTCTTCCGGGATTCTTTTATTTGTCTAGTTTAGTTTGTTTGAATTTATTTAGATTCTGCTGTGTTGGTTTTAAGTTCTGCCACTTCTTGGATAAGAACGCCTTGTTCATGTGATAGTGGGGGGTTGGCTGTTTATGATCGATAAAGCCGCTAACCTTTTTATCAAATGCAACCCAACCAGCATAACCAATATGAATTGTATCGTTCATAAAGGCTGGTTTACTCCCATCACGGGAGAAGTCCACAATATTGTTGAACCCTTGCTGTTGCAATTGGAACTTAATTTTGGCTACTGACTGGTAGTACATCTTCATCGGCAAGCCAGTGTAGGCTTCCCATTTAGTGTTAACCGGTTGAATGACAAAAATAACGTTCGTATGCGTCTTTTTAAATTGGTGCAGGACCGTTTGGAAGTCGCTGAATTCAACTGATTGTGTATAGTTAAAATGTTTTTGCTCGCCCTTTAAATCCGGGAGAACGTCCTTAATTTCATTATTGTAAAACTGGTTATTGATCCCGAACCGGTTATTTGATGTTTCTGGCTTAGCATCGCGTTGAGCCTGTTTAATTAAAGCATCATAGTTGTACCTTGACGGAAGCTGGTTAACCTTCGGTTTAATCCGGGTTTCATAATTGTTATTTAGCGAAATTTCAGAGAACAGCGCATCCTCGTGTTTTAAGAAGTTAATGCGAAGGTTGATTACTGTCTTATCCAGACCAGACAGCGACTGACCATTTGCAATTCGCTTGCAGTAAACAGCAGTCATGTTGTCCGTTCCGATTAGCTTGATGATCCGCTTGGCAACGTACCGGTCATACCGGGAATGTGGGTTAGCTTGGCGTAACCACATGAGGTTTTGCAAAATTCCGTTGTACATCTGGAAAGCCCCCGGCTTAATTCCACCCTTAACGAACCACTGAGGGGAGACAACAAAGACGACTTTCCGTCCTTGCATTTCCTTTGGCATCATCGCCATGTTCATGTACTGTGGAAGGGACTGGGCGCCCTTCTTACCGAAGAAAAACGGGATGTAGCCATGATACCGGGCAGCCATTACAGCTGGGTGGTACCGGTCCATTCGGTTAAATTCACTTGATCCGAAGAACGGAACAAAGTTGGCCTTCTTGTCAGAAAGCGCCTCTACTTTAAGTGACTCGTTTTTCATTACCAGCGGACTAAGGGATACCGCCGCCTTTTTTTCGGTTAATAGGGAATGGTGGTTCCCAATGGGAAGAGAAAATAAGCCGACGATTAAGAGAACCGCAATAAGAACCGGGCCGAAGATCCGCCACAGTTTACGCTTAGTCATTTTGTAGTTCCTTGACCTTTCCGACAATTTTGTCAATTGTATTCCATTCGCTCCGGTCAAATTCCGAAACCGGGACGTTGATGTCGTATTTATCCTGTAGCGCTAACAGAAAACTAACCGTTGCCATTGAATCCATTAATCCTGATTCAAAGAGGTCCTGATTGTTGTCAGCAAAATCCGCAGCGTCCCGTCCAGTTGCGTCAGCAAGAATGTTTTTAATGTCCTCTTCCATGATAAATCCCTCCATTTATAATTACACGTTTATTAACTAGAGTAACCGGGCACCCTTAAACCACAGGGTGTTGAGGAAACCACTAAACAATAAGAATGTTAGCATAACAAAGTTAAACGTAACAAAGATCGCAATGGCATTCGTAACCTTGTTATGCGGCATCTTCTTGAGGTGCTTACGTTTGAACCGACCCCACCAGTCGCAAACGGCTAGGGCGATCCCATGTAAGAGCCCGTATAAAATATAGTACCACGTTACACCATGCCAGAATCCCATGATTGTCATGTCCAGAATATAAGCAATTGCGGACAGAACGTTCCGGTTCTTGAACCACCTTTTTTTAGTTGCCATGAAGACAAACCGCATAAAGATGTAATCCCGGAACCAGAAGGACAGTGACATATGCCACCGGTTCCAGAATTCCTTAATGTTCTTTGATTTGAATGGTTTGTTGAAGTTCATTGGTGCTTCAACGCCCATAAAATAACTGAACGCTACGGCAAATAAGGAATACCCGGCAAAATTGAAGAACAGGTGCATCCCGTACAGGTACATGACGGCAACAACCCACCATGACATGTGGGGTGCATACTGCATTGCTTGCGCCTCGGCCGCTGGCAACCACACCGCCCCGAAGAAGTGATCGATAATGAAGTTATACAGCAATCCAAGGAACAGGTATTTAATCCCTTTTTGGACCAAGTCCATGTATTTTTCGCGGTCAGGGACCTTTTGGTAGTCCTTGGCAAACCGCCGGTACCGGTCAATCGGCCCGGAAGTGATGGTTGGCATGAACAGTGTAAACCGAACAAACGTCCACCACGAGAAATCTTTTACCATTCCGTCCCGGGTTTCAATTACCGTTCCGGTTGCCCGGAAAGTCATGTAACTGATTCCCATGAATCCTAATAAGGAGTCGTGTCCGACCATCGCGGGGGACACTTTCACAATAACTAAGGGAATGAGGGTTAGTAACGTAATTAGGTAGAAGACCCATGACTGGTTATGTTGCTGTCGGTAATGGTAGTACCACGTTACAATAATTGTTTGGTAAATGACGTACCCAATTAGGGAAATCATTTGGGGAGCGTTCGCCCCATCAAACATGACGAATAAAAACAGCGCACTGATGATTACTTCGTACCAATCAAAGCGTTTACCATAGTATAGCCCGATGCCCAACGGGATCAACGCAATCAGTAAAACCAGCAGATAGCCGGGAGTACCGTACGCAGAAAAACTGGGTAAACCTGATAACCAATGCATAATTGCCATTATGAGTTAGCCTCTTTGATTAGTGCCTTAACCGCAATCTTACCGTTAGCGGAGAGCGGGAATGAATCACGGTAGATAAATTGAGTGGGCATCATGTAATCCATGATTATTCCGTTCAAATCAGCACGAATTTGCTTTGTTAGTTCTTTTTCATCGACTGGCGTTTCTTTCGGGATGACGTAGGCAAGCAGGTGACTTACTTGACCATCCTTTGTATACCGCGGGACGGCCACTGCTTGTTTAATGTGGGGGCTCTTTTCTAGGCTGGCTCGGACTTCATCGAGTTCGACCCGGAAGCCGTGGAGCTTAATTTGGAAGTCCATTCGCCCCATGTGGTGAAGAAGGCCATCCGCATCCAAAACCCCGAGATCACCAGTATGGTATGCTGGTTGACCATTATATTCAAAGAACGCAGCCTTCGTTTTTTCAGGGTTATTCATGTACCCCCGAGCCACGCTGTCCCCAATAATGATTGATTCACCCTTTTCACCGGCAGGAAGAACCTGACCATTCTTCATAACAAGCATCTTAACCCCCGGTTTAGCGTATCCTACTGGGAGGCGGTCAAGCCCTTGAATGTTTTCCTTAGTTGGTTCGAAGGCTGTAACCGCAACGGCAGCCTCCGTTGGCCCGTACAGGTCAAAAATACGGGCGTTCGGGAACCGCTCGAGGAGGGCTTTCGTTGTTTTAACGGTTAGCTCTTCCCCGCACAGCAAGAACGTTTTAATCTCAGGCATCTTCTCTGCGTTGAAATCCTTACTTAAAAGGAGCATTTCTGCAAATGAGGGGGTTCCCGTAAAGACGTTAAATTTAAGTGTTGGTAGGACGGTAAAGAGCTTGGCAAAATTATCTACCGCCGCCTTCGGTAGGGCAATAACCTTCCCCCCCGTTAAAAGAGCAGGTAACCATGACATGTTTGAAATATCAAATGAGAACGGCGGTTGTCCCAGGTAGCTTGCACCTTCTGGAATGCCAAACGAATCGCTAAGTTCCCATTCAATGTATGACTTAATATTGTCATGCATTACCTCAACACCCTTTGGATTTCCGGTCGTTCCGGAGGTAAACAGGATGTAGAAAATGTCCTGACCGTTAATAGGGTTAGTAACCGTAAAATTTTGAGGTGTTGCAAGAATTTGTTTAAGGTCAGTGTTTTTGAGAACCTGCCCGTTAAAGTTTGTTAGTTCGGCGTGTGGAAATTCGTCAATTGCGATTGCCAATAAAGGGTTGGCCGTTGCAATAATCGAATCCATTCGCTCTAAGCCCGTCCCCGTTTCAACGGGAATATACGGGTGACCAGTTTTAATGGCGGCCGTAAAGGCAACAATCATCTCAAATTGATGGTCACCGTATACGAGGATGGGGCTCTTTTCCGGAAACTTCTGGTTGGTAATCCACGCAGCTAAGGCATTGGATTGCTCGTAAAAGTCCTGGTAGGTATGTGTTACCCCAAGTTCGTCATAGGCGATTTTTTGGGAGTTGGCCTGGGCAACCCGGTCAAGTGTGTTAACAATATTTTCCAAGATAATCCTACTTTCCGAAACGGTCGAGCCGCTTCAAATACTTCCGTCCACACGGGTGAACGGTAATTAACATTGCTTAGAATTCATTATAAAGGAACGTAGCGCGACCAACGCCATAGTAGCCGTAGAGATATGCGAGTGCGAGGAGCACTGCAAAGAAAAAGGCGGTCTTTAAACAAAACGTCAATACTGGATGGGCATTGAGTGCCTTTAACATGTCCACAAACCCTCTTTCTGTGACGGTCTTTCATAAAAGATAGTAGTCTAACGCGTAAAATTATAACGCAAATGGCGGGGAATTAAAATTCAGATCAACACCCAAATAAATTGAACGGTTAGTTCTTTATCAATCAATAATTAATCCTAAGCACTATTGTTTACTCATATCTCGCTGGAAGAATTGTTGCGAAAGCTTTGCAAGTGTTCCTTCGTTGCGGAGGTCGTCAATGGCGCGATTAACGGTCTGGGTGACTTGTTTGTGGTGGTACGTAACGGCGACGAGTTGCTGAGCATAAATTCCGTTCCCCTTAATCTGTTTAAGCACTTTTCCCCGCTCAGTTGTATTTGCTGGGTTCATTGGTTGGACTAAGCTGGGGTGATCCTTAAGGTAGTTGGTGTATTGAAAATTAGTTACAATCCCCGCCTGGACTTGGCCACGATTAATTGCTGAAATCAAGGCGTTCATTGATTGATATTGTTTAGGCCGAAAAACCAACCGGCGAAGGAGGGTTGCTTGGTTCCCGTTTTTAAGCATTCCAACTGCACATCCCGTCATTCCGGTGACGGTTGAGTGCTTGTTTGCAGTAGTAGTAAAAAGGACGTTTGTGGGGTACAGGTACGGGCTTGATGTGCTGTACTTGCCGTCTGGAAGATTAATCAGGTCCGTTGCACCTAGGGCGACCATTACCTTTCCGTGCCGAAGTCCTGCAAGGAGGTCCTCATCGGTCTGGTAAGTGATAAATTTCGGCTTCATTCCTGTTTTTTGGGCGATGGCCGTTCCAAGCTTAATATCGTATCCAGTAAGTTGCCCAGGTTGGCCGGCACAGTACGGTGAATTATTCATAACCGTTCCGATTGTTAATGTTTTAGACTTTGATTGTTGCCGGCCGCACGAGCATAGAATGAATACGCTTGCCAGCGTAACAATAATTGTTAACCATTTTTTTAGATGTTTCACGTTTCTGGCCTCCACCAAATGATCAATCTACCTATGCTATTATATAATGGAAATAATGGCTGAACTAGAGGAAAGATTAGCGTTTTTACTAAGGATCCGTTAAGGAGGACTGAAACGTGAAGGCGTTTAATAAGTATTATCAAAAAAAATGGACAGACCGCTTAGCTATTTTGAAGACAGGAATGTTACCTGAGGCCGATTGTGCAACGTTGAAGAAGATGGCACGGACGCCGACGATTGGTGACACGATGATTGAAAATTATGTGACCGACTTTACGATTCCGGAAGGATTGGCGTTAAACTACGTTGTTAATAAAAAGGAATACGTTATTCCAATGGTTGTGGAAGAACCGTCCGTGATTGCCGCTAGTTGTAATGCAGCGGGAATCGTAAAGAAAGCGGGGGGCTTTCATGCGGAAGTTACCAGCCGGCAGATGATTGGCCAGGTAATTATAGAAAATGTCCGCGACGTCGTTTCCCTAAGCGGGAGTCTACAAAGCCACGCGGAGCAGTTAGTGGCGGTGGCTAATGCCGCCCACCCATCGCTGCAAAAGCGAGGCGGGGGGGCCCGCAATGTCCGTGTCCGGGCGCTAGATAATGATTTGGTGTCGCTGGATTTGATTGTTGATACCTTAGAAGCAATGGGAGCCAACATGATGAATACCATGCTGGAAGCCGTGGCAACGTATATTCGGCAACAGTTTGATCAGGATGTCTTAATGAGTATCCTCTCTAACTACACGACCCAGTGTCTTGTTACAGCAACGTGTTGCGTACCCGTTGAGCTGCTAACGAAACGGCAGGTTGATGGCGCTCAGGCGGCGGTTAAGATTGCGATGGCCAGCCGAGTAGCACAGTTAGATCCGTACCGGGCAGTCACCCATAATAAGGGAATTATGAACGGGGTGGATGCTGTGGTGATTGCTACTGGGAATGATTGGCGGGCAATTGAGGGGGCAGCGCATGCCTATGCCTCCCGGGATGGTCATTATCGGGGGCTTTCCACGTGGGAAGTGGTTGATAATGAATTGTGTGGACGGATTACCATTCCTATGCCGGTAGGAACCGTTGGGGGATCAATTAAAATTGTTCCCCTAGTAAAGATTAACCATGAGTTGTTGCGGGTTAATGATGCGCGGGAACTAATGACGGTGATTGCGACGGTTGGCTTAGGACAGAACTTGGCAGCATTATATGCCCTTGTAACAGAAGGAATTCAGCGTGGTCATATGCGACTCCAATTAAAGTCCCTCGCGCGTAGTGTGGGCGCTAGTGATGAGGAAATTCCAGCAGTAGTTGCCCGGATGACCGCCCAAAATACCCGGGATTCGGCAGGAGCCCAAGCGGCCCTTAAATGGGTGCGCGCTCACGCATAACTCCGGTTCAAAGCCGGACAGGGAACATGCTATAATGAAAACTAACTACATTAGTAACAATGATTAGCGGAGGAACAATCAGGATGAGCAAACAACCAACGTTTTACATTACAACGCCAATTTATTATCCATCGGGTCGGCTTCATATTGGGAATTCATATACGACCGTAGCGTGTGATATTTTAGCCCGCTACAAACGCCTGCAAGGATATGACGTTTTCTTCTTAACGGGGACGGATGAACATGGATTAAAAATCGAACAAAAAGCGGCTGCGCAGGGAAAGACACCGCAGGAATACGTTGATGGGATGGCGGCTGATATTAAGCAGTTATGGAAGAAGCTCGAAATTACTAACGATAAGTTTATCCGGACGACGGATGACTACCACGAGCGGGCCATTCAAAAGATTTTCCAACGTTTGCTTGATCAGGGTGATATCTACCTAGGAAAGTATCGGGGATGGTATTCTGTTTCTGATGAAGAATACTTTACCGAATCCCAGTTGGCTGAGGTATACCGCGATGATGACGGAAAAATGATTGGGGGGAAAGCGCCGTCTGGTCATGAAGTTAAACTCGTTGAGGAGGATTGCTACTTCTTTAAGATGAGTAAGTACGCTGATCGCCTCGTTCAGTATTACGACGAACATCCTGAGTTTATCCTTCCAGTATCCCGGAAAAAAGAGATGCTCAACAACTTCATTAAGCCAGGGCTTGAGGATCTGGCTATTACCCGGACGTCGTTTAACTGGGGAGTAAAGGTCCCTAATGACCCCCAGCACGTGGTGTACGTGTGGATTGATGCGCTGTGCAATTATATTACGGCGCTAGGTTATATGGGGAAGGATGACACGCTCTTCAAGAAGTTTTGGCCAGCTAATGTTCAGATGGTGGGGAAGGAGATTGTTCGTTTTCACACGATTTATTGGCCAATTATTTTAATGGCTTTGGATCTTCCGTTACCGGAACACATTGTGGGCCACGGTTGGCTTTTGATGAAGGACGGTAAGATGTCAAAGTCGAAGGGAAACGTCATCTATCCTGAACTAATTGTTGAGCGCTACGGGTTAGATGCCTTACGTTACTATCTGGCCCGGGCGCTGCCATTTGGTAATGATGGGATTTTCACTCCCGAAGACTTTATTGACCGGGTCAACTTTGACCTGGCAAATGATCTGGGGAACCTGTTAAACCGAACAGTTGCCATGATTAATAAGTACCGTAACGGGGTGCTTCCAGCTCTTCATCACAAAGTTACACCGGTTGATAATGATCTGGAGAAGGTTGCAGCGGCATCCTTTGCGGCGTACCAGCGGGAAATGGACCGGTATCACTTCGCAGATGCTTTAGCGGCAGTCTGGCAGTTAATTAACCGGACAAACAAGTACATTGACGAGACGGAACCATGGAAGTTGGCAAAGGATGATAACGCCCAGGATCAGCTTGATAGCGTATTAGCCCACCTCACGGCAAGTTTGCGGTTTGCGGCCATTATGCTTCAACCAGTAATGACACACGCGCCCCAGGAGATTTTTGCACAGCTTGGGCTACCAACGGATCAGGTAATGTTGACGGATGCCAAGTACGATGATCTTCCGGCAGGCGAACATGTTGTTGCTAAGGGAACACCACTTTTTCCGCGCTTAGACGTTGATGAAGAGGTTGCGTACCTTAAAGGGAAGATGAGTAAGGACGAGAAGGCGAAGGGGCGGAAGAATATGGCTCATGCGAAGCAGGGCGATTTTGATCCGCAAAAGACGACGTTGACCCTTACCAAGAAGGAAATTCGGTTTGATAAGTTTGATAAGGTTGAACTTAAGGTGGTAGCAATTAAGGCGGTAAGCCGGGTCGCCAATGCGGATAAGCTTTTGAAATTCCGCGTTGACGCCGGCGATGAGGGCGACCGGCAAATTATTTCGGGGATTGCTGAGTGGTACCCGGAGCCAGACAAGCTGGTTGGCAAAAAGGTAATCGCCGTTACTAACTTAAAGCCACGGGAAATGCGTGGGGAATTAAGCCAGGGGATGCTATTATCAGCAGAATTTGGCAATCAGGTTCAACTATTAACAGTGCCAGATGACGTTCCAGCCGGATCGCTGGTTAGTTAACATGCAAATTTTTGATTCACATACGCACATTAACGCTGATCAATTTGTGGGTGACCTGCCAGCAGTGGTCGAGCGTGCGCGGGCATTAGATGTAACCCACATGCTTGTACTAGGGGATAATAAGCGCACCAACGCGCGACTGATGACCATGCTTGAACAGTTTCCTCATATCTTTGGTGCGGCGGGATGTCATCCTGAGGATGCTTCTCAATATGACAAGGAATGGGAAGGTATGTTGCGGGAAATGGCGTTGCACCCGCGTTTTCGGGTCATTGGTGAAATTGGACTGGACTACCATTGCGCCGTTGACCACCGGCTGCAATGGCGGGTATTTGAAGCCCAGTTAACGTTAGCCGAGGAGCTAGGGCTGCCGGTAAGCATTCATAACCGGGATGCATTTGCGGATACGTATGCTATTTTACAAGACCATCAGCCCGCCCTCGTTGGCGGGGTAATGCATAGCTTTAACGGTGATGCTCAGTGGGCGAAGAAATTTTTAGCGTTAGGGTTTAACCTGTCGTATAGCGGAGTAGTAACGTTTCACGGTGCACCGGAGGTCCGGGAAGCGGCTCAGGTTACCCCGCTATCACGAATGCTAGTGGAAACGGATGCGCCTTACCTAACGCCAATGCCGTACCGGGATCGGATGAACGAGCCCGGAATGACCCGGTATACCGTCGAATACCTAGCACGGTTACGGGGAATACCAGCTTTGGTGCTTGCCCGGCAGACGTTTAACAATGCAATGAGGATGATTGAGAGTGGGAAACAGCAAGCAAATGAAAATTAAAGAAGTCATCGTAGTCGAAGGTAAGGATGACACCCGGCAAATTCACCGGGCAGTTGAGGCTGATACATTGGAAACGCGGGGCGCTGCCTTAAATGAAGAGACCCTTCACCAAATTAAGGTGTTAAACGCTCGGCGGGGAGTAATTGTCTTTACCGATCCGGATTATTCTGGTGAAAAGATTAGGAAGATGATTGCCCGTGAAGTTCCGGAAGTTAAACATGCCTTCCTGGAGCGCCGTGATGCTGTGCCCCATGGCCCGGGAAGCTTAGGTGTGGAACATGCTACTCCGGCGGCTATCCGTGCAGCCTTGCGGAATGTTTATACGGAAACTCCCGACGCGCCTACGGTTATTTCCCGGGAAATGCTGTTTGAGGCGGGGCTGATTGCTGGCAGAACCGCTAGGAAACGGCGGGAACGATTAGGCGATTTTCTGGGTATCGGGTACGTTAACGGAAAGCACTTATTAGAGCGGTTGCGGTTATTTCGAGTTACCCGGGAAGCTTTTAACCAGGCTGTACAACAACTGGACGAGGGGGACCAGTAGGATGAAAGAGGGACAATCATTACCAATTGCTGCGCCTACCCGTACCCGGGAAATTATGGCTACGCACGGGTTAACTTTTAAAAAGAGTCTGGGACAAAATTTTTTAACGGATATTAATGTCCTGACCAAGATTGTTGATGCAGCAGCTGTATCAACTGATGATGATGTGATTGAAATCGGGCCGGGAATTGGGGCGCTCACTGAGCAGTTGGCACAACGAGCGCATCACGTTGTAGCTGTTGAGATTGATCAGCGGTTAATTCCGGTGCTTGCTGATACGTTAGCTCCGTATAAGAATATTACGGTGGTAAATGCGGATATTTTAAAAACGGATGTTGCTGCTTTAGTAGCGGCGCATTTGGATGGGCAACACCCGGTGAAGGTGGTTGCTAATCTTCCGTATTACATCACAACGCCGATTATTATGCGGTTGTTAGCCGCCCCGGTTTCGTTTGCGGCAATTACAGTAATGATGCAACGGGAAGTTGCAGCTCGGTTGGAAGCAAAACCGGGAACAAAGGACTACGGTTCGTTATCGGTGGCAGTTCAACTTGCAATGCACGCCCGTGTTGCGTTTATTGTCCCCCGGACGGTCTTTGTCCCCCAACCGAACGTTGATTCGGCAATTGTAGTATTAACTCCTGCGGTTACCCCAGAAGTTACTGACCCAGCCGCCTTTACCCGTTTGGTAAAGGGAGCGTTTATGCACCGCCGGAAGAGTTTATGGAATAACTTAGTAGCTTTGTACGGGAAAAAGAATAAGGAACAACTGCTAGAAGCACTCCGGGAAGCACAAATTGATACGGGAGTTCGGGCGGAACAACTTACCGTTGCGGCGTTTGTGCGGTTGAGTAACGCACTGGCTACGGCCCTATAATATTTCTTTAAAAAAAATTAATTTGAAAATTCATTTTAATCGGCATACAATACCTTCATAAGAGGTGAGCATGATGCCAAAGAATTTAGTTGCCATCAAGAAGGAACTTGATGCCCGCATTGGCAAGCCACTGACCGTCACCTCCCAGATTGGGCGGAAGAAGGTATTGCGCCGGCGAGGAATCTTACGGAAGACGTTTCCGGCTGTTTTTATCGTTGAGTTAGATCAGGATGAAAGTGCTGTTGAGAATGCGTCGTTTAGCTATACGGATGTGTTGACGCAGAGCATTGAACTGTCGTTTGAGGACGGCCACGACTAGAGAAAGTGAATTGAAAAAGAAGCTGTGACTTACCGTCGCAGCTTCTATTTTTATATGGAATGCATTTTCTTTCTTCATTAGTTCTGACTGGCCTTAACGAATTGATCATAGTAGTCAGCAAGAAGGGCGCGTACTTGTCGGGCAATCATCGTGTAGTCTTTATCAGGAAGATTAGCCTGGGAAACCCGTAAAATGCCTGGCTTTGAGCCGAAACCAACCCCATCCATTAAAACAACCCCGTTTTTCTGGGATAGTTGAACGAGGAAATCCACCTGCTCAAAGTTATCCTTGAGCCACCTAGCAAAAGCGGCTCCGTAGTACTGGGCGGCTAAATCGTAGATATCAATCAAGGAGTAGTATTCAGCGTTTGCGGGATCGTTAAATGCGGGAGCATTAAGCCCCTTATGAAGAGCGTTGTACCGTGTTCGAACAATCCGCTTAGCTTCTTGGATGTAGTGGTCGTTGTCCAGGCCATCAGTCTGTTCGTTTAGCAGGTGAGCCATTGAAAACAGGCATTCCATGATTTGTTGGGGCGTTGATAACCCAGAAGTGTGGTATAACCCAACAGCCCGGCTGTCAGCAACCATTCGGTCAATGAATTTCATCTTGTTAGGGTCAAGGACGACGTGACGATACCGGGCGTAAAGCTCCTTTTTGTCAGCGACCGGGAGTTGACTGATGAGGTCATCAAAGACGTTGTGTTTGTGGACGCCAATAACACCAAGCCGCCATCCGGTCGCGCCGAAGAGCTTGGAATACGAGTAAACCAGTAGTGTATTGTATGGAGCAACGGCATAGACGCTTTCAAAGTCGGCCACAAACGTCCCGTAAACGTCGTCGGTGATGATCATCAGGTGCGGGTTTTTCTCAACGGCGTGTTTAATGGCCTGCAGTGTTTGGGGGCTAAGGGCCACCGAACCTGGGTTGGACGGATTAACGAGGAAGAGAGCCTTAACTGCCGGGTCTTCCAGTTGGGCCGCTGCGTCCGGTTCAAGTTCCCAGTTATTTTCTTCCGTTGATTTAAGGTCGATTTCAGTCATCTGGTAATCGCTGAGTTCAGGAATCTCAATGTATGGGGTGAATATCGGCGTGTTAATGATAATTTTATCACCGGGATGAATCAGCTTATTTTCCTTTAGTGAGTTAAAAATGTAAACAATTGCTGCAGTTCCTCCTTCAGTTGGGAATAGCTGGGTATCAGCAGCTAACTCCTTGTTAGTGGTGTTGTGATACAGGGTAGAACTAAGGTATTCATTAATTACTCGCTCGGTATACTTTAATATTCGACTTGGAACCGGGTAGTTGTTTCCAATTACGCCGTCAGTTAGCTCCTTAACGAAGGCATTTTTGGCAATTCCCCATTTTTGATGGGCGTAGTCTACAGCTGCTAGAATTAGGTGATCAGCGGAGGATTTTTCAGGGTTGAGAAACGTTTCAAGTCGTTCATGAATTCCGGCGTTTTCGGTGTATCCTGCGAGGTCTGGTTGGTTAATTGTTCGTTGTGACTCTTGCACTCCAAATTGAATTAACCGGGCAAAGGCTTGCCGGCTAATTGTTTGAATCCAATTAGGGTTTCCGCGGCCAGCGTTAAGGAAGATGTTTTGTTTATCGTTATTTTTAGCTAGACTTAAAAGCTTGAAGGAAATTTCAAATGCGCCGAGTTGCTCTAGTTCACGTTCGTCGTGTGGTGTCATTACTATTACCCCCATAATTTAGTAGTGCCATAATTGGTTATATCTTTGTTATAGGAGCAGAGGGAGTTTGATGCAAATGTGGGGATAATGAATTCTAAAAGGGGAATAAAGGATAAAAGAAAAACCCCGCACCAACATGGTTGATACGAGGAAAAAGGAATAGGCAACAGCCACTTATCGTAGCCGTTATTTCATCTACTTAATAGGGGGAGTAAATGAAAGAGTTGTTTTATTAGGTTACTTAGAGTATTCTAAGCATAATTCTATAAGAAATGTTAAAGAAAAAGTTAAGGATAACTTAATTATAACGAATCTTCTTGAATAAGAAATCGTTTTCAGCTAGCCGAAGGAAACTAACATATCGGGAAAGATTCTTCGGCTTAGTAATCTTTCGGAAGGGGTTTTTCCGCCAATGTAATTACACCGACCGCGTTGAGCCCGGTATGGGTCATGATAATTGGACTTGTTAACCGGGCAATATAGCTGGCATCACTGTCTTCCGGAAGAATAATATTCTTAATTCGTTCCAAAAACGCCGGATCAGTTCCCACGTTTGAAAGGGATAACTGCTGAATCGGGTTGTTTTCATGATCCTTGGCAAGCTGTTTGCAGTGCTTGATAAACGTTTTTTGACTCCGCCCCTTAGTAAGCACCTTAATTTCATCATCATGAACCCGAATAATAACTTTAATGTTAGCAATTTTGGCGAGAGCCCCGGCTAGCTTACTAACCCGGCCTCCCCGGACCAGACAATCTAGTTGATCAACGAGAACTTCAGTTGTTGTTCGGCTTTTAATGTCAGCGCAGTGGGCAACGATTTCATCAACGGACTTACCGTCCCGGATATCCTGTGCTGCTGCAAGTACTTGGAATGATTCAGCCCGGTCGGTGCTCTTGCTATTGATAACCGTTACCTTAGTGGTGGTTATCTTAGCGGCTGCTTGTGCGGTTTCGACGGTTCCGCTCAAGATGTCCGAGAGGAGGATAGCAATGACTTCGCTCCCATCTTTTCCAAGTTCGTCGAACATTTCGACAAATTTTCCTATTGGTGGTTGGCTGGTCTTCGGAAACTTACCATCCCGGAGTGCTTGAACGAGTTCTTCCCGGGTAATATCCACGCCGTCAACGTAGTTTTTTCCGTCAATTTCAACGGATAGCGGGACAATGTGGATATCGTTTGCGGTAATTTCCTCCGGGGTTAACTGAACCGAAGAGTCGGTAACAAGCTTGATTTGTGCCATAAAAGTCTCTCCTTAACGTCTTCCGTGTTAATTGTCCCTATTATACCGTATTTAGTTGGTAAACGGAACTAACGTGGCGCTAATTTAACCCGAAACGGTCGTGAAGCTTAAACCGGGCGACTGCTTGGAGGACAATCCACCCGACAATAAAGTTAAATGCGAGGGTAATGATTTCCTTCGGCACCCGAGGAATTAGTAATGCCATAATCGGCGTTTTGTACATCAAGTGAAGATTAAGGGTTGTAATGATTAGGTTTGAGATGATTACCTGAGTAAGCTCATATAAGAGAACCCGGAGGGCGGTAACCTTCTGCCGGTACAAGAATAGTCCGGCGATAAATCCTGAAATGCCGGCGCCAATGGTGAATCCAATGAAGAAGTTTGCATTGGTAGCAAGAATGGTATGACCGATAATGTCGCTTATCACTAATGCAACGGCACCCCACCACGGACCGAGGTAGTACCCAACCAGGATAGTTCCGATAAACCCAAGTCCAATTTCCATTAGATTGCTGGGACCAAACGAGATCTTGGATAGTACTAGTTCCAGAGCAATCAACAGCGCTGCGAGGGTTAATACCCGGGTATTAAACCGTGGTCCTCGCCAAGAAAAGTAATGCATGAAAGCCATCTCCTTAATAATATTAAGGGTTTCATTGCACTATATAAGAATTGATAGTGAATGCGGCCCAGGAGCGCGACCGACTGGCCTTCTGTTGCCGTTCACATTCCGTTCCGGCAACCCTTAACGTTCCAACGCCTACCCTATACGAACAATGATATATTAAACAACGTTATAATTCAACAACATGCGAACTATTTAGTCGATTCAAAGGGTGAATTACAAAAGAAGCAGAATAAAAAGAAAAACCCCAGCGTTACGCTGAGGAAAAGGGAGTTGTGAAATGAATTTTTAGGGGGAGTTCATTTCACTATTACTACTTAGGAATTATGGGGGCGAAGATGGGGAATCATCTTCGCAGGAAAGTAGTAATGATTATTTAAACCATGACTGTAGTGTAAGAAACAGAAATGAAGAAAAGGCAACCATTTTCTTGGAAAAACACAATAATTGGTTTAAGAAAAGGTTAACGATGCCAGATAAACCGCTGGTGGAAAGCGGAATGGCGGGTTGTTATTTTAAGGGGGTTAGCATACACTATAGGTATGTGTGAAACGCTTAAAATGGTGTTTCACAGCAAAGAATGGAGGGAGGATGTTGCATGGCACCTGCTTTTTTTAAGGAACAGTTGATTCGGGTGGGCTTTACCCCAACAGAGGACCAACTTGTCCAGTTCCGCCGGTATTACGAATTGTTAGTTGCGGCGAATCAACACGTTAACCTAACAGCGATTACTGCTATGGATGAAGTGTATGAGAAACATTTCTTTGATTCGTTGATTCCCGCACTGGCTGTTCCGCAGTTTCGGCAGGCGGCGGTGAGTTTGTGTGATGTGGGTGCAGGTGCAGGGTTTCCTTCCCTTCCGCTAAAGATCATGTTTCCCCAGTTGCGGATTACAATTGTTGATTCGTTAAATAAGCGAATTCGTTTTTTGACCGATTTATGCCAGGAACTGGAACTAACAAATGTAACGTTGGTTCATGCGCGGGCCGAAGAATTTGGGGGAAAGAAAAGCATTCATCGGGAAAAATTTGATTACGTGACTGCCCGAGCAGTTGCCCGCCTAAGCGTTTTAAGTGAGCTGTGTTTGCCACTTGTGCGGGTGGGCGGTCAGTTGGTTGCCCTTAAAGCTCAGAAGGCAGCTGCTGAATTGGAAGCGGCCCAGCGGGCAATTACGTTATTAGGCGGGCGGGTAGCCACAACTAAGCGGTTTTTCCTTCCCCGGTCAGGTGATGAACGCAACGTAATTGTGATTGATAAGAAACACGCGACTCCCCGGCAGTATCCGCGGAAGGCGGGGACCCCGGCTAAAAAGCCGTTGACGAATAAGTAGGAGGATGCAGATGGCATTTTCATTTTTTGGAAAGAAACACGACGAAGAGGATGCAACGGTGAGGGAATTACCCGTTGCGGCAATTACGCCTAACCGGTATCAGCCGCGCCATTTATTTGGTGACCGGGATATTTATGAACTAGCGGCCACCATTAAGGAACACGGCCTGCTTCAGCCGATTATTGTGCGGGAGACAGATCCCGAAAAGTACGAAATCATTGCTGGTGAACGGCGGTTCCGGGCGGTTAAACAGCTTGAGTGGGACCATATTCCGGCCATTGTTAAACAAATGAATGATAATGAAGCAGCTTCAATGGCAGTCATTGAAAACCTTCAGCGGGAGGAATTGTCGCCGATTGAAGAAGCGCGGGCCTATCACCGGCTCTTGGAGCTTAACAAGTTGACGCAGAGTGATTTGGCAACCGCGTTGGGGAAGAGTCAGTCGTTTATCGCTAACAAACTCCGGCTTTTGCGGCTATCGCCCCTGGTTCAGCGGGCAGTTATGCAACGGCAACTCACCGAGCGGCACGGTCGGTGTCTGGTAGGGCTTCCCGAGAAGAATCAGGTTAAATTGATGAATCAAATTATGCACGAGCATCTTTCGGTTGAACAAACGGAGCAGCTGGTTCAGCAGACCCGGGAGGGACAGCAGCCACTCAAAAACGTGCGCCTAAAGAATCCGGCCCACGAAACACCAGAATATCACTACCAAAAAACCATGAAGGATATTCAGCGGGTTATCAAACGTGCAGGAAAGGATGGAATGGCCATTCATAGTTGGGAAGAAGACGTAGTAGGGTATCACCGGGTTATTATTGATATTCCTGTAGTAGATGACCAGGAAGGGGAAGATTAAGAATGGCGGTAACGATTGCGCTTGCTAACCAGAAAGGTGGCGTAGGGAAAACCACGACGGCCGTAAACCTGGGCGCTTGTTTGAACGAATTAGGGAAGCGGGTATTGATTGTAGACACCGATGCCCAGGGGAATGCCACAAGTGGAATCGGAATTAGTAAGGGTGATATTCAACACGACGTTTACGACGTTCTAGTTAACGGGATGGATTTGAAAACGGTAATTATGCCTACTAGTCGGGTTCACCTGGATGTGGTCCCGGCGACCCTTCAGTTGTCCGGGGCGGAGATTGAGTTAGCCTCTCAGATTGGCCGGGAACAGCGCCTTGCTGACGCTCTTAAGCCAGTGGCTGATTGCTACGATTATGTTCTGGTTGATTGTCCCCCAGCGTTAGGGATTTTAACGATTAATGCGTTCACAGCGTGTGATTCCATTTTGATTCCGGTTCAAAGTGAATACTATGCCCTGGAAGGATTAAGCCAGTTAATGAAAACAATCCACCTGGTTAAGAAGCATTATAATCCTACCCTGCACGTTGAGGGGGTTCTACTAACAATGCTCGATGCCCGAACAAACCTCGGAAACGAGGTGGTGACGGAGGTACAAAAGTTCTTTAAGGAACGCGTATACACGACGATTATCCCCCGGAATGTCCGGCTATCGGAGGCTCCAAGTCACGGGCAGGCGGTCATTGATTATGACCGGACGTCCCGGGGAGCAGTGGAATATATGGCACTGGCTAAAGAGGTGGTGGCAGCCCATGAGTAAGGAGAACAGAGGACTTGGAAAGGGGATTGAGGCTCTTTTTCAAGATTTTGATGAGCAAGTAACGTCCGGGGCGTCCGGGGAACACGTTGTTGAGTTAAGGGTAGCTGATATTCGTCCCAACCCGTACCAGCCGCGAGTGACGTTTGATGATCAGCGGCTTCAAGAACTGGCTGATTCTATTGCTAAGCAAGGGGTCTTCCAACCGATAATTGTGCGGCAATCCCGGGTAAAGGGGTATGAACTTATTGCCGGGGAACGGCGGTTCCGGGCTTCCAAATTGGCCCATAAGGAGACCATTCCTGCCATTGTTCGGGACTTTGACGAAGAACGGATGATGGAGGTGGCGGTGTTAGAAAACCTACAACGGGAAGATCTCACCCCGCTTGAAGAAGCCCAGGCATACGCAACGCTGATTGATAAGTTACACTTAACTCAGACGGAGGTGTCGGCCCGATTGGGGAAATCGCGCCCGTACATTGCTAACTACCTCCGATTATTGGGATTACCGACGGCAGTTAAGAAAATGCTGCAAGCAAACCAGCTGTCTATGGGGCAGGCGCGAACGTTGCTTGGGCTGAAGGATGCCTCCCAGCAGGTCCGGCTTGCTAAGCGAACCGTTAAGGAGGGATTGACTGTACGCCAACTGGAACGGCTGGTCAACCAGATTAACGGGGTATATTCCGTTAAAAGGAAGGCGCCAGTGCACCGGGATCCGTACCTTCATCAGGGTGAGCAACAACTCGGCGAGCGCCTCGGAACGAAGGTGGCGATTAAGCAGACGGCCCGAACGGGAAAGGGGAAAATCGAGATTGAGTACCTTTCCCCGGATGACCTTAACCGAATTCTGGCGGTTTTAAACGTTAACATTGATTGATGGGGGAATATATGGTGTATCAACTTCATGACATTGTTAAAATGAAAAAGCCGCATCCATGTGGCACTAATCGCTGGGAAATTATCCGGATGGGAATGGACATTAAGATCCGGTGCCTGCAGTGTAACCGGCTAGTTATGCTTCCCCGGCGGGAATTTGAAAAAAAATTAAAACAGGTTTTAGAACACGCGAATCAAAATGAAAGTGGGAATGAATAATGGCACTGACAGCAGGAATTGTTGGGCTTCCCAATGTTGGAAAGTCCACGCTTTTTAACGCAATTACGAAGGCGGGCGCCGAGATGGCAAATTACCCGTTTGCAACAATCGACCCGAATGTTGGAATGGTGGAAGTTCCGGATCAACGGTTAGCCCGGATTGATGAGATTATCCCCGCCAAGAAAATTGTGCATACGACCTTTGAATTTACCGACATTGCTGGCATTGTGAAGGGGGCCAGCAAGGGGGAAGGCTTGGGAAACAAGTTTCTTGAAAATATTCGGCAATGTGATGCCATTGTTCACGTAGTACGGGCGTTTGATGATGATAACATCACGCACGTTTCCGGGAAGGTTGATCCAATTGATGATATTAATACGATCAATTTGGAATTGGTTTTGGCTGATTTAGAATCAATTAATAAGCGTTACACTCGGGTCGAAAAGGTTGCGCGGACTGGACGTGATAAGGAAGCAAAGGCTGAGTTTGCGGTTTTACAAAAGATTAAGCCAGTTCTTGAAGACGGCAAGCCCGTTCGTTCAATCGAATTTAATGATGATGAAAAGAAGATTGTTAAGGGGCTGTTCTTGTTAACTTCTAAACCGGTTCTTTATGTTGCTAACATTGCTGAGGATGACATGGCGAACCCGGATGGCAATAAGTACATGCCTGAAATCAAGAAGTTTTTGGCGGAAAATGATCCAGGTTCAGGAGTGATTGGGGTTGCCGCCGGGACGGAGGAAGAAATCGCTGAGATGGATGACGACGAGAAGAAGGAATTTCTCGAGATGGAAGGGGTTGACGAGCCCGGATTAAACCGGTTAATCCGGGCTTCATACAAGCTGCTGGGTCTTGAAACCTTCTTTACGGCCGGCGGGAAGGAAACCCGGGCATGGACTTTCAGGCACGGAATGAAAGCGCCGCAAGTTGCGGGTATCATTCACTCTGATTTTGAACGCGGGTTCATCCGGGCGGAAACCGTTTCGTTTGCCGACTTGGATAAATACGGTAGTATGCAAGCTGTTAAGGAAGCTGGTAAAATGCGGCTGGAAGGAAAGGATTACGTTGTTCAAGACGGCGACATTATCGAATTCCGGTTTAATGTTTAGTTTTTAAGCAGAACGACGAATCAAGTTAAGGAGGATTAAGACGTGGCAGACGAAACGACACGGGAAAAGAATCAGGCGGCAGCAGCCCGCCAGAAGGCCGTCCGGGAAGAGCGGGTGCACACGGAGCGGAGTAACCATTTTGCAGGGTTGACGAAGCGGAACCGGGAATACCTGTTTAAGATTGAGAAAGAATTAACGGTACAGGGCTATCCAGCAGAAAAGCGCACGGCAGCCATTGAACAGATGAAGAATGAGCTGCAGCAACGGCAGCGGGAGGGGATGACTGCCGTTAAGCTGTACGGATCAGTTAAGCAGCACGCCCAGGAAATTATTGCGGGACCCAAGAAGGACCCGCAACCCCAGAAGTTTTGGGAAGCCGCGCTGGATAACGGATTGATTATGTTCATGATGTTCTGCGTGATGTACGCACTGATTGAGGCTTTTGGCGGGAAGAAGGCTGTCGGGACAAACGGCGGCATCCTGACCATTGTGATTATTTCGGTGATTTCTGGTTGTGGTTTGGGATACTTTTATCAGATGATGACGCCCGTGAACGGAAAGCGGCCTAAGATTAAGTGGGTTCGGACCGTCCTGCTATTGGTAGTCTTAATGGCTGTATGGATGGTTGCATACGGTTTTGTTGCCCAGATTGGCGGCCCGCTGAACACAACAATGCCGTGGTTTGTCTACGTAATCTTCGGTGTTCTTGGTTGGGGAGCACGGTACGTTTTGAAAAATTACTTTCATCTCAATTTCGGTCGGGCGTTCGGCCGAAATTAAGAAGGATTTCCCCGGAAATAATACTAACCATATAATGACAAGCGGAGGACTAGGGTTCACTATAAAGTGAAACGGGGGTCGCCGCTTGTTATTGTCTTATTATAAAATTGGCAGTGAGGTGTTTTTTTAGGAATGGGATATAATCGAGAAAAAGGTGAAGGAGATGAATCGAATGGTAGTTGACCGCTTAGTTAATTGGATCGCGGCGTTTCGCCGACGGTCCTTTATGCGGGTTATCCAGCAGACTCTTAGTGTGCTGTTTCCGTTTGTTTTACTGGGAAACCTTGCCCAGGTAATTGCCCAGTCGTGTTTGACAAAACAGGGTTTTTTTAATTGCCTGTTGCGGATTGACCGGTGGTTACCTCATTTTCAAGCCGTGTACTATTCGTTTGATAATTTTGCGGGACTGACGGTTGGCATTGTTGCCCTGTTGGCAGCATATCAGTCTGCGCGGTATACAGCTAAGCTTTATCGGCGGGATTCAGCTACTGCGGGGTTAACCGCGCTGATTGCATTCTTATTACTGAGTTCTCGGTACATGAAGGCAGCTGTTGAAGGGCTTGATAGCCGTTTTTTGGGTTTTGGTGGTCTTTTATTGGGGCTGATTCTCGGTTACGTTGTGGGGCAGATTTTTCACCTGTGCGGGCGGCCACTTCGGCGGGGAAGCCGAATTGACTCGGTCACAATTATTAAACGAACGTTTGACTCGTTTTGGGCTATCTTAATAGTGCTTGGCGGGGCTTTTCTGCTAAATAAGCTTCTGATTCTTATCCTGTTCTATAACTGGTCAACCAGTATTTCGTCGGCAATAGCGGGGAGTGTTAACCGGCACCACGGATTAGGAATGACCCTGGTTTTCAGTGCGGTTACGGCGCTGTGTGCGTGGTTTGGTGCCGACGGACCGTATAGTAGCATGGCTCCTAGCAACAGCTATACGGTGAACCTAAACACGGCTCTTATTCATCATTCAAGTTGGAACGTTCCGTATAAGTACTGTGATTATTCGCTGTATCATGCCTTTGCAGCGGTGGGAGGAACGGGTGCGACCCTCGCGTTACTGATTGCCATTGCTTTGGTTGCTAGACAACGAGCAAACCACCGGGTCGCCCGGTGGACGGTGCTGCCAACCCTACTGAACAGTAATAGTGCGGTCATGATGGGAATCCCGCTGCTTTTCAATCCGGTTTTTCTCATGCCGATGGTGGGGGTACCGTTGTTGAACGTTTTACTAGCTGCAGGAGCGGTCTTCATTCATCTGATCCCGCCCGTAGTTTACCCCGTACCGACAGGGACACCCGGGCTTTTAGTGGCGTTCATTGGAAGTAACGGAAACTGGATGACCTTGGTAGTTACGGCGCTTATTCTGGTGGTTGACGTGGCGTGCTACATTCCGTTTGTGCGGTTAGCTGAACGGGTAACGGCACGGATGACGGTTCAGGAACGGAGGTGAAGTTACTATGCGGATTAAGGCCCGGCAGCGGCGGCGGTGGTCCGTTCTTAACTTGCTGGTATGGCTTGGGGTCGTGTGTGCCCTGGTTTTTCCGGCGTACCGGTGGACGAAAAGTAATATTACGGAATTAGCGGAGTGGCGGAATTCACAGTTGTCGCCGGTAATCATGATTCCGGGAAGTTCGGCAACCCCGAACCGGTTTGATACGATGGTTAAAAAGATTAACGCACACGCCCCCCAAAAGCACAGCCTGTTAAAAATTAAGGTGTGGAATAACGGGAAGATTACTTATTCGGGGAAGGTTCGCCCTAAGGATAACGAACCGTTTATTGTTGTGGGATTTCAGAATAACCATGATGGGTATGACAATATTAAGCAGCAGGCGGCCATGTTTAATCGCGTATTCGGGATTTTGTGTTCGCGGTATCATTTCAACAATTTCAAAGCGATTGGTCATTCCAACGGTGGGTTAATTTACACCCTCTTCTTTGAAAAGTATTTTCACCAGTATTCTGACCGGGAACACGTTGACCAGATTATGACGATTGGAACACCGTACAATTTTTCGGAGGACTCCATTACGCATAAGACCCAGATGTTAGCGGACTTTATTAAGGGTCGCAAGAACTTACCGCACGATACGGATATGTACTCGGTCGCAGGAACAGAAAACTACGATAGTGACGGGCTGGTCCCGGATGCTAGTGTAACGGCCGGAAAGTATATTTACCAGGGGGTGGTACGACACTACACGGAAATTACCGTTACTGGTAGTAATGCAGAACACTCTGATTTGCCGCAGAACCCGCAGATTATTAACCTGATTAAACGGGATATTCTTGATAATAATATTAATAAACGAGGTGGTTCCCGCATACCTAACCGGCAACTAATGTTTATGGTAGGCAACTAGGAGTAGCTATTTCGTGATACAATAAAAACGAAGTACGAACGAACCGAACCTTCGAAGGAGAACAAATAATGCAAGAGAACGCAACGATGAAGTTGTTTGCCTTGAATTCAAATCAGCCACTTGCCCGTAGAATTGCGGCTGAGTTAGACGTTACGCTGTGCAACGCGTCGGTTAAGCACTTTAGCGACGGTGAAATTCAGATTAACATTAACGAAAGTGTGCGGGGGGATGACGTGTTTGTCATCCAGTCCATCGCGGATCCAGTTAATGAAAATTTCATGGAACTCATGATTATGATTGATGCGTTAAAGCGGGCGAGTGCGGGAACGATTAACGTGGTAATTCCGTACTATGGTTATGCGCGCGCGGATCGGAAAACCCGTTCGCGGGAACCCATCACGGCAAAATTGATCGCTAACTACCTGCAATTGGCGGGGGCTAACCGGGTGATTACGCTTGATTTACATGCCGGCCAGATTCAGGGTTTCTTTAATATTCCAGTTGACCACTTAACGGCTCTGTACGATAAGGTGGCATACTATCAGGACAAAGAGATTGATAAGAATCTGGTAGTGGTTGCTCCAAACCATGATGGGGTAAAAGGGGCCCGGAACCTGGCAGAGCGGTTAAAGGCGCCGATTGCGATTGTCGATAAGCGGGGGAAAGGACGGATTGATCCGGAAACAACGGCGATTATTGGCGATGTTGCTGGGCGGACGTGTTTGATTACCGATGATATGATTGATACGGGTGCTAAGATGGTTGACGCGGCCCGGACGCTTAAGGCTCATGGAGCTACGGCAATTTATGGGTGTGCCACGCACGCAATTTTGTCGGGGAATGCAGTGCAGGAACTCGCTACTGCCCCGTTTGAAGAAATTTTGGTAACGGATACGATTGCCATTCCAGAAGAGAAACGGCTTTCAAACATGCACGTGTTATCAGTAGCCCCAACAATGGCGAAGGCGCTCCGGTTGATTTACAACAACAAGTCGGTTGACTCGTTGTTTAACAGGTAGGGATTAAAAATAACGGGGCTTTTATAATTATGGTAAAAGCCAACAATGCAGAAAACAGCACCGGTGAAATTCAAATTCACCAGTGCTGTTTTATATTTTGATACGAGTTTAATTTCAGTGTGATTGGTGGGGCTCCCCCTCGATGGGGGTTGTGTTCAGGAGAAGTGATGATCCGACTACCGTAACGGAAGAAAGGGCCATCGCCAACCCTGCCATCGCCGGACTAAGCTGAAGTCCGATTCCGCTGAAAATGCCAGCAGCAAGCGGAATTCCGATTATGTTATAGATTAATGATCCGGTTAGGTTAAGCTTAATTCGTCGATAGGTCTTGGTAGCAATAGCCAGGGCCCGGACGACACCAGTTAAGTCGTTGTGAACAAGAACGATGTCACCTGATTCTAAGGCAACGTCTGTTCCGGAGCCCATCGCGATTCCCACAGTTGCAGTTGCAAGGGCTGGTGCATCGTTTACTCCATCGCCGACAAATGCAACGGGGCCGTGTTGTTTAAGGGCTTGGACGTGCATTGCTTTGTCGGCCGGAAGAACGCCGGAAATCACTTGCTTAATTCCCACCTGGTGGGCAATTGCTTGGGCTACCTGAGCGTTATCCCCCGTTAGCATTACCGGCGTGATTCCTTGCCGTTTGAGGGCGGCAATTGCCGCTGGAGCATCAGACTTGGGGGTGTCTTGAATGGCAATTAGCCCGCACGGGGTTCCGTCTTCGCTTACAACGGCGACGGTTTTAGCAGCGTGCCGAAGAGTTTGTTGTTGCACGGCGAGGGCGGGAGAAAGTTGCTGGGAAGCGAGGGTTTTCTGCCCGACCGTTACGAAATGACCGTTGACTATTCCCGTAACGCCCTGACCAGCATGGTTTTTAAAGTTGCTCCCCGCTGGAACTTGAACCTTCGCCTTCGTAGCGGCTGTTACGATAGCGGCGGCGAGAGGGTGTTCGGATGATTGTTCAAGGGCGGCCGCAAGGGCTAAGACGTGGTCGCGGTTTCCGACGACATCGGTGACGACGGGCTTTCCCGTGGTAATTGTTCCCGTTTTATCAAACACAACGGTCTTAATTCCGGCGGTTGCTTGCAAAGCTTCCCCGTTTTTAATCAGAACCCCCAGTCTAGCTGCCCGGGTCGTTCCGACCATTAATGCTGTGGGGGTGGCTAGTCCCAGTGCACACGGGCAGGCAATTACAATGACAGCCACTGCAAAAAGCATGGCCCGAACAGCACTAACATTGCCTAACACATACCAAGCCGTAAAAGTGGTGATGGCAGCAATTAGAACGGCAGGAACGAAAATTCCCGCAACCCGGTCAGTCAGTTTTTGAATAGGGGCGTGGCTGGTTTGGGCCCGCTTTACCATGGTGACAATCTGGGCCAGCATGGTTTGGTTCCCCACCTTAGTGGCCTTAAAGGTAATGACGCTGTCGGTGTTAATGGTACTTCCGACAACGGTATCGCCGGGATGCTTGGTTACGGGCATGCTTTCGCCGGTAATGGTTGCTTCGTTGATGCTTGCGGTTCCCGTTAGGATGACACCGTCAACGGGAATTTTTTCGCCTGGTTCCACTCGGAGGTGATCGCCCACCTTCACTTGACTGAGTGGAACGGTAACAAATTGTCCCTGACGGAGAACCGTGGCCTCCTTGGCCTGGAGAGCGAATAACTTTTCGAGGGCCCCGGAAGCATTATTGTGCATGCGCTCTTCCATTGCATCTCCCAGGAGGACAAAAACCGTGACGAACGCTGCGCTTTCAAAGTATACGGCCCGCCCGGTTAGCAGGGCAAAAACCGAATAAAAGTACGCGACGGCTGTTCCTACGGCAACAAGCGTATTCATGTTTGCTTCATGGTGCCAGAACGCTGCCCAGGCGCTTTTCCAGTACGGGAAAGCGGCCACTACCATGATGATCGTTGTCGTTAAAAAGGCGATTATCCGGTAACCCGGCATGGTCCAGTGCCACGGCATGGCTAGCATTTGAAGCAACATGGGAATTGCGAGGATAAAGGCAATCCCAAACCGGGTGAGGCTTGAGAGTTTCATCGGGATCACTTCCTTAATCGAAGAACTACTTAACAACTAATTGACCATGGAACATGTTCATGCCACAGTGGTATTGGTATGTTCCGGGGGTGAGCCCGGTAAACGTTACTACTACGTCTTGGTTGAGGGGTAATTCAACGTCAAAGGCGGGATGTTCACCCTGGACGCGCGCAAGGCACATTGAATCGTTTGTTCGGTTAAAAACGAGCTTGGTGGGAATATTCGCCGCTAATTTAATTTTTGCGGGTTCGTATCCCTTTTCGCCGACCATAATGTGAGCGGTTTGTTGGCCGTTTTTAATGGTCGCTTTAGGTATTTTGTGGAATAAGGCTGATAATTTCATTGAAATAACCTCCTTTAAATTACTTAACGATAATCTTTCCGTGAAACATGTTCATCCCGCAGGCGTAGTTAAATTCTTTTGCCTGGTCCGTAGGGACGGTGATGGTCGTAACGGGTTGTTTGGTGAGGTCCTTATCAATTCCCAATTGTTCAACCACCACGTGGGAAAGGCACGCCGTGGAGTCGTGCATCTCAAAGTTAACCTTTGCGGGAACGCCTTTCTTGAGCACCACGGTTGTGGGTGAATAGCCGCCGTTAACCACCACCGTAACTTCCTGCCCGCTTTTCGTTCGGGTAGCCCGCCCTGCTCGTTGGACGTGGTTACCGAAAAACCACCAACAAATCAAGCCGATTAGCATGAAAGCCCCACCGATGACAATCAGCTTTACCATTCGAATCACCTTCATTTACGTTATTCTATTTGTATTTTACGGCTTTTGTTTACAAATGTAAACGAAAGCGCTAGTTGACTTTTGCCGGACTTCACGGTGTAATAGTAGTAGAAACAAAACAGGGATACAGTAACGGGAGCGAATCTTCATGACAGAGAGCCGGGAGTGCTGGAAATCGGTCCGAGCGGTGCCGTGAATTACGTCCCTGATATTTTTAGGAACACTAGAATGAGGCCCGGTGACGGGTGAAGATGGGTGGTACCACGATTTGATCGTCCCTGCCGCAGTGATGCGGTAGGGGCTTTTTATGGAATGAAAGGAGCGGTTTCATGGATATTATTGAAGAACTCGAATGGCGGGGCGCTATTAACCAGCAGACCGATGCGGCAGGGCTAAAGGAGCTCCTTAAGAAAAAGAAAATTGGGGTGTACTGTGGGACGGACCCCACTGGCGATAGTCTCCACGTTGGTCACTTAATTCCGTTTATTGTCCTTAAGCGATTTGAATTAGCCGGCTACCACCCGTACATTTTAATCGGTGGGGGCACTGGTGCAATCGGGGACCCCAGCGGAAAGAATGCCGAACGGAAGTTACAGACCTCAGAGCAGGTGAAGCACAATGTTGATGCGCTTACGGCGCAGACGACTAAGCTCTTTGGGGGTGACGGGCACATTACGTTTGTTAACAACTACGACTGGTTGGCCCAGATGGACCTTTTGGGATTCTTGCGGGACTACGGGAAGCAGTTTAGCGTAAATACGATGATTCATAAAGAAGTCGTTGCCAACCGGCTGGAAGTGGGAATTTCATTTACTGAGTTTACCTACCAGATTCTTCAGGCCGTGGACTTTTTAACGTTGTATCGTGAACACGGTGTTCAGTTGCAGGTCGGAGGGGCAGACCAGTGGGGCAATATCACTGCCGGCATTGACCTGATTCACCGGGAAGCGGGTCAGGATGCAGAGGCGTACGGGCTAACAATTCCGTTGATGGTTAAAGCCGACGGGACGAAATTTGGAAAGACGGCCGGTGGGGCGGTTTGGTTGGATTCAGAGAAGACATCTCCATACGAGTTCTACCAATTCTGGTTAAACCAGGACGACCGGGACGTAGTGAAGTATTTGAAGTACTTTACTTTCCTTAGCAAGGAAGAAATTGATGCACTGGCTAAGCAGGTGGAAGAGGAGCCATGGAAGCGAGCAGCCCAGAAAGCCCTAGCGGCAGCGGTAACCACGTTTGTTCACGGGGAGGAAGCGACTAAGGAAGCCCAGAAAATTTCCCAAATCCTCTTCAGTGGCAATGTTCAGGAACTAACGACGGCGCAGGTTGAGCAGGCTTTCGGGAAAATGCCATCGGTGACCGTCACGGCAGAGCCGATGAACATTGTTAACTGGTTGGTTGAGTATGGCATTGAACAGTCTAAGCGCCGGGCCCGCGAAGATGTCACCAATGGGGCGATTACCGTGAATGGTGAACGGATCCAGGACGTTGAATACGTACTCGACCCGAAAAGTGCGTTTGACGGAAAGTACGTTATTCTTCGGAAGGGGAAGCGGAAGTACACGTTGGCAAAGGTGAAGAAATAAATTGTGAATATTGACACTAATAGTTATAAGCGTAGAATTAGAATGTAAGTAGATAACTAAATGAGTGGTTTTATCTCATAGCGGAAGTAGGGAGCCGTTAATGAGCAGTTATGTTTTCACGAAGAGAGTGTGAAATACATAGTAGGTTGCTAATTGCGAGAAACTGTTCATTAGTGCATTGCTTTGTTTTTCACAATATTATTCTTCGTGGTATAAGAATCCTGGAGGAATAATTGCTATGGAAAACGGTCTTTCAAAATCATATTTATTAAAAACAAAAATTGGTGTTCTTTCCGTTAGCATGATGGGAATGGCATCACTAGCAATCACCCCGTCATATGCGGCAATTGCTAAGTATTTTATAGCCGGTAATACGCTGGTTCAAATGTTAACCTCATTGCCTAACCTTTTTATGATGATTGCTGGGTTCGTTGTTGGTAAGTTGGCCAGCATGCGTATTCGTGAAAAAGTGTTAGTATTAAGTGCGATTAGTATGATAATTATTGGTGGAATATTACCACTTTTTTATCATGAGAGTCTGTTATTTTTACTTGTTTGTTCCTGCTTGGTTGGTTTTGGCCAAGGGGCTTGTACAAACCTTTCGCAGGTACTTGTAACGCGGATGTTACCAAGCGATATGCAACAGTCAGCGATGGGGCAAACTACAACGTTTACTAACCTTGGCGGAATGGTCTTTATTATGGGCGGAGGCTTACTTGGAGTAACTAGTTGGGTTCGTAATTATTGGATTTATATATTCGCTATCTTTGTATTGCTATTAATTTGTGCGTTAGTTCCTATGTCTCCACTTTCCGTAGAAAGTGGAGATGCAGTGAACGATGTCCCAGAGAACGGGCAAATTCATATTAATAAATATGTTTGGTACATTTCATTTTGGGCATTTTTTACTATGTTAATGAATAATGTTTTGAATAACAATATTGCTTTATTCATTACGCGTAATCATTTTGGGGGCACGTCACAAGCTGCGATAACTACGACGATTTCGTTACTTGGAGGTTTATTGTGTGGCCTTATCGTTGGAATGCTAGGCAAGAAATTTAAGTACTCAACGATTGCTATGTCTTTTTTCGGCTATGCAATTTCATACTTAGTTATCGGGTGTGCACGTAATTTAATAGTTATCCTTATAGGTAGCTTTGTAGTTGGTGCAGCAATGAGTATAGCTATGGGACAATACCCATATTTAATGTCGTTAGTAACTGATAAAAATAGTGTCTCTATGGGTCTAGGAATTTGGGCAGCAGTTTATTCAATTGGTGGGGTTCTTAGTCCATTTGTTATTAATCCTTTGGTTGCTTGGTTGGGTAATAATGGGATTATTAACGTGTTTTCAATTAGTGGGACGTTGGCTTTAGTTATTGGGATTATCGTTTTGATTACTGGATTTCAGCGAAAATTAGTTAACCGTACTACTTTAGATGAAAAATAGTTTTAAAAAAGGCCTGGATTACCCCACAACACTGGGATCAGTGTTGTGGGGTATTTAGTTTGTTGTATATTTGGCGATATTTACGTGGGGGAATTCCCTTTACACGCATAAAGTTACGATAAAAACTCGTAGGATTTTGATATCCAATTTCACTAGCAATTTCTGCTAAACTTTTGGTGGTAAGAGTGAGCTGGAGGCACGCACGTTCGATACGGATATTGTTTATAAGTTGACTAAAAGAACAGTTAAACAGTTCATTACATAAGCGTGAAAAATATTTGGGATGATATGAAAAATGATTAGCTACTTTATTGAGGGTAACATCATAAATATTATCGGAAATATATTGCATAATGCTTCCTGCTTGGGAATCTTTGCTGGCATATTTGATGTGTGTTGATGGGAAGCATGATTCATATTTTGAAATATATTCACGGTGTTTACGTAAGAGTTCTGTCATTAAAAGGGCGGTTACTCTTTGTATTTGAAAGTCAATAAGGAAGTCTGCGGGCTCTGTTTCAAGACTAATTAGTATATTGAAATAATTATGAATTAAATCACCAATAATATTTTGAAATTTGATGTATGTAGATTTGCTTTGAGTATCAGTCATAAGATCATGAAAAAGCGGGTTATCAGCCATTAAATGCGTGTTAATAGGATAGGGAATCTGCAGGGAAATGGATAGTAGCGTTGCGGTTGCCGGAGTATTACTGGTGGGGATAATTATTAGCTTTTTGAGATGTCGTCCCACAAGAACATCGCTATGCTTCATGTGTATTGTTTCGTCGTTCACATGTGCGATAAATTCATTATGTGCTTCTAAAAAGTCAATTTGAATTTCAGTTGTATTTCTGGTGTTTTTAGTGTGTAAAAGACGAATCTTTGTGGGCCTATTGACGTTAATTTGTTTGAACATAATGCACATGTACTCCTTATAAGTTACTTAATGTAATATATTATATTACCATAGTGGATTAATTTTAAACCTATTTCGAAATAGAATGAATGTATGGGATGTAAGCGCTTTGCCCAAAACTATTCGGGAGGTAATTATATGTCTGAATATACAGTTGATGTGGCAGTTGCAGGGGCAGGTGGAACAGGGCTTTCGGCAGCTCATGCGGCGGCACAAAATGGTTTAAGTGTTATTGTGTTAGAAAAATTACCGCAAATAGGGGGTAACACACGAATATCGAGTGGTTTTTTTGCTATTGATACCAAAGAACAACGGGCTGCTGGATTACATTTATCTAATCAAGAGGCTATTCGGCAATTAACTAATTATGAGCATTACCTTAGTAATGGTGCCTTGGTTAAACGAATAGTACAGAATGCTAAGCCAACTTTAGAAGAATTGGAACGGATGGGAATGGAGATTAAGCTTAATCCAACAGCAGAAACAACGCAATTTGCTCATCGTGATAATCCTTATGAGGGTGGATCATATCATATGTATCAGAATAAAGATGAGAGTTATCGTCGTATCCAGGAAACACTTGAACGTGAGGGTGTCAAGTTTCTTTTTAATGTTACATTGCAGAAATTATTAACAGAGGATGATCACGTTGTGGGTATTTGTGCTGTAGACCAGGAAGGCAACAAAGTACTTGTGCATGCAAAGGCAACTATGGTTGCTACAGGAGGCTTTGGAGGAAATAAGAAACGTGTTGCCGAAGTCATGAAAACTGATCGTATGCGTTCGTTGGGCGTTCCGAATATGGGTGAAGGCCTTGATGCAATGGAACGTGTTGGGGCAGTTAATATTGATGGGACGGCCCTCATTCACGCCGCTCAATTAACTAAATCAAAGGTTACACAGAGAACGACTAAAAAAATAAGAGCAGGTTTTTCTGATAATCCAATTACGCGATTATTATTAACACCATTGTTGTGGGTTGATTTATGTGGCCGGCGTTTTACCAATGAGGATGTTGTTTACGATACTGTTTTATGGGCAAACGCAGGTTTATCTGTTGGAGGGAAATATTTCTTTGTGGTTGACTCAGCAACGCTTAGAGATTATGACGTTACCCCTAAGCTTGAAGTATCAAAAGCTGGGCCGGGGGCTTCCACGACACCGGGTGATTTTATAGAACTTGCTGATGAAGCTGTAGAAGGTGGGCAAGCTTATAAAGGGAATTCCCTTGAGGAACTTGCTAAGTCTACGGGTATGGATCCAGACCAACTAAAGCAAACAGTTAGCAAATATAATACTGCTATTAAGTACAGGAATGATGTTGAGTTTAGTAAAGATGGTCAGCATCTTGTATATCCTGTAAAAGATGGCCCGTTTTATGCGTTTGTTGCTCAGGTTGCATATCTAGGAACCGTTGGTGGTGTTCGTGTTGATGATTATATGCATGTCTTAGATGCAGATTTTAATCCAATTAAAGGGCTATATACTGGTGGGACAAATGCCGGGGGATACTACGATGGGCGGAATTATCCTACTTATGAGGGCCTTGCTTCAGGATTTGCTTGGACATCTGGTAGATTAGCTGGGTTAGCAATGGCTGAAGATTTGAAAAAATAGTTAATAGTATTTTAATTTTTAGTTATCTACGTACTAACAAATTCATCTCCTTCCTACGTTTATTTGATGGAATTTGTGAATCTTGTGGGGGAATTGACGAAAATCCCCCCATATTTTTATGTAATTTGTATGAAAAAGGAGAAACTGTTTATTAAACATGGTAAAATAGAGTGAATTGTTAATTAATGAACAATCAAAGGATAGGTGATCTGAATGGGGGAAAAGAAACACCTCCTTGCCGTTGTTGGCAATAATTCGTCAAAATCATATAATCGTAAGCTTGTTTATGCAATGAAGGAACTTTTCGGCAATGACGTTGACTTTGTGATTCAGGAGATTAAGGATCTGCCACTTTTTAGCGAGGATTTACTTGATGATGTTCCGGCGGTCGTTACTACCATCGCGCAGCGCATTGAGCAAGCCGACGGGGTGGTATTGGCAACGTGTGAATATGACCATGCGGTACCGGCTGTCCTTAAGAGTTTTATTGAGTGGATGTCCAGTGCGTACCACCCGTTTACCAATAAGCCGGTAATGATTGTTGGGGCTTCATTGGGAATTCAGGGGACGGTCCGGGCTCAGATGAATCTACGCCAGATTCTTGATAGTCCGGGGGTGAATGCTATCGTTGTTCCTGGAAATGAATTTATGCTTCCGCGGGCAGCGGCAGCCTTTACGGAGGATGGTCAACTAAAAGATGAGCACAGCGTAGCTTTTTTAAAGCAGTGTTTCGATAATTTTATGGCGTACATTGATATCAATAATTCTTCCCGGTTAGTACAGAATTAAGTCTAGTAAATTTAAACCATAAGGGGCGGTGAAATCGCATGTAAAGCGATTTCACCGCCCCTTTTTGTGTGGTATGATGAACGCGATTCATGAAAAAGAATTGAGGGAGAACATGGTAATTTTTACGGAAAGACAACAACGGGAACTGCGTGCCCTGTTAGAAAGTCATGCGGGATTACCGCTTGATGATTTGGCTTCTAAGGTGGAAATTAGCCGGCGGACCCTTTACCGGGACATTGCGGCAATGCGCCTTGCGCTTGAAGAACAGGGGATGGTCCTTGTGCGCGACCAAAAGCGGTGTCGGCTAAAGGGAGACGTTGAGGCTCGAGCAACCCTGCAAGCCCAATTAACGAATCAGCACCGCACGCCAAGCGATAATAAGTTGGCGCCGGCGATCCGGCGCAACCTGTTAGCTTTTCGGCTGTTATTGATGACTGACGTACAAAAGATTATGGCTTTGGCACTTGATCTTGGCGTGAGCGTGGGGACTGTCACGGCTGATTTGGCGGTACTAGATCAAACGTTTGCTCCATATGAAATTACGATTGAGCGGGTTAAATCAATGGGCGTGGTCGTTGTGGGGGATGAACAGCGGCGCCGGGAACTCGCAACCGGGGTACTTGTATCTACTCTAAATGAGGTTAACTTTGTTACTGATGATCCAGCGGCTCCCCGCACAACGGTGGGACGGGTGTTTGCCCGGCTTTACGGGTTAAGCCAATTTCAGCAGTGCTATCAGGTAGTGCGTGAAGTAGTTCAACAAGCACTTCCGGAAATTACGGACATTCAGTTAATCCAAACCGTGGGCGCGCTCTTTGTAACTTGGCAACGGGTAGTAGCAGATGCCTTACTTAGGGACGTTTCTCCCCCGAAAATTTCGCTTAAAGCACGGGGGCTAACTTACCAGGTTCTTGCAAAGTTACGGATCGAACTCCCTGCTAACGAGGTCCTTTTCTTGAGCCGGTACTTCGAGTTGGAACGGCCTGCGTGGAATGTTTACATTCCAACTACCGCCCAAGAGGTGAACTTATCCCGGGCAATTATGAATTTCATTACGGCGGTGGGGCGGGACTATGAGTTTGACTTTCACCGTGATTCAGAATTTGTTAACCGAATTAGTCATCACATTATGGGATTGATGAGCCGTCAAGTACAACTCCCCGAAGTACACATCGCGACCCTCGATAAAGTTGCAGCGCGCTTTCCTCAACTCCGGGCTAGCATTGTACGCAGGTGGCGGAGTGCCTTTCCCCAGTTTAAACTGGGAAACTATGAATGTAACCTTGTTTTACTTCATTTCGCAAGCGCATACCTTGATGGTGATAAGGAATTACCACTTAACGTATTGATTATTTGTGAGAATGGTCTGGGGACATCCCAAATTTTAGCCCAACGGCTTCGGGTAGCGGTGCCTCAGGTGCAGGAGATTACGGCCGTGGGAGTTGCGGGGGTAAACACGACGACACTGGATGATTATGCGGTGATCCTCTCAACGGTACGGTTGCCGTCTTTCCCGCGAGATTACATGATGGTTAATCCGCTACTTTTTGATGACGAAGTGGCCCGGATTCAGCGCAGGTTGCATGATTATGCCGCTCGTTACCGGGGACGGAATGATTCCCGCCGGCAGGTAAAAAACGCCCGGCCGTTGCAGCAAGAACACCTTGCTCCCAGAGAAGCGCTTAAACGAATGGTCGCCATCGCGAACTTTACGGATGACCTATTTGACCACTTTAAATTGGTTAAGTTATCCCAACCAACGAAGACGATCGGTACGTTGGTGGATCGCGTAAGCGCCTGCATGCCGGATTCCGTGGTAAAGGACCGGGGTCAATTAAAAGAAGCGTTGGTACGGCGAACCCGGATAGCGCCAATTGGAATTCCGGGAAGTTCACTAGCTCTCTTACACACTGCCAGTCCAGTAATTACGCGTCCTCTTTTTTGGGTGATTGAACTGGCAGTACCACTTGAGATGCCGGCGATGGACGGGGAAGCGATTAGCGTGACCCGGTTGATGTACATGGTTGCGCCCGCTAAGGTGAGTGGATGGCAGGGACATATTTTAGGGAGTATTAGTAGTCTAGTGGTGGTTGATCAAGAATACTTGCGTTGTTTTATGACGGGAACGACGGTAGAAATTAAGGAGTTGCTGGCGCGGCGACTTTTAACAGAATGTATTAGTTTATTTGAACCGGCGAAGTTGTAAAAAGTGTGCCAAAACGAAGAAACGGGTGCAGTGAAAGCAGTGAGCCTCCGAATCCGTAGCGTAGATTCGGGGGGTACTTGGCTCGCTTCTTTGACGCCAAATTATACGGAAGAAATAAGGAAGATGTAATTTTGGATGCATCTTTCTTTTTTAGTGGCATCGACCAACGTATTTTTTTCACAATTTATAATAGTTATTTTATAAAGACAGCGTTTTATTGCGAGGAATCGGCTTTTTTATTACGTGAAATTTATCACTGTCATAAAAGGCGCGCCACGGATAAGGCCACTAATTATTGATAGCGTTTTCACGGACTCGTAAGATCGAAAGTAAAGAGGGGGTAAATGATATGAACACAGAGACATCAAAACAACATGTTTCGCTAAAAGCACGGATCCAAAAACTAGGAACCGCCTTAAGCGGAATGATTATGCCTAATATCGGGGCAATTATCGCATGGGGGCTTATCACTGCTATCTTTATGGCCCAGGGATGGTTTCCGGTTAAACACATTGCAATTTTAATTCAACCAATGTTGCACTACCTATTACCGCTCCTGATTGCCTACGTCGGAGGACGGATGGTTTATGAGGAACGGGGAGCCGTTGTTGGCGCGATTGCCGTTATGGGAGTAATCGTCGGCGCGAAAATCCCAATGTTCTTGGGGGCGATGATTATGGGCCCTCTGGGCGGCTGGTGCATGAAGAAATTTGACAGCCTGTTCCAGGGCCACATTAAATCTGGCTTTGAAATGATTTACAACAACTTTTCAAGCGGGATTATCGGAATGCTGCTGGCTATTTTTGGCGTGTACGTCATTAATCCGCTGGTGGTGGCTGGAAGCAACTTTATGAGTATGGGCGTGACGTGGATCATGCACATTCACATGTTACCGCTGGCCAACTTGTTTATCGAACCAGCTAAGGTACTGTTTCTAAATAACGCGGTTGGGAACGGAATTTTGGTCCCGTTGGGAATTCAGCAGGCTGCTTCCCTTGGGAAGTCCGTCTTATTCTTAATGGAATCAAACCCAGGTCCAGGACTAGGGATCCTATTAGCCATTATGCTCTTTGGAAAGGGGAACGCGAAGAGTTCTGCTCCGGGGGCAGCAATCATTGAATTCTTTGGTGGAATTCATGAAATCTATTTCCCGTACATCTTAATGCAGCCGGTGTTAATCCTTGCCGCTATGGCTGGCGGGGTAACCGGAACGTTCCTTTTTCAGGCTTTTGGTGGGGGATTAAAGGCCGCGGCATCACCGGGGTCAATTATTTCGATTCTGTTGATGACTCCACGGGGGGGCTACATTGCTAACCTGTTAGGAGTTGGCGGAGCGTGCTTGGTTTCCTTCTTGGTGGCAACGCTGTTATTAAAGACAACGAAAGCTAAGGATGATGATTTAGAAGCTAAGCAAAGACAGATGGAAGCCATGAAGGCTGAATCAAAGGGCCAGCCGATGGTCTCTAAGGAAGAAGCCCAACAGGCCGTTGAAAGTTATGGTGGCGTTAGCCGGATTATCTTTGCGTGTGACGCTGGAATGGGTTCCTCTGCAATGGGGGCATCCCTTCTCCGGGATAAGGTCAAGAAAGCCGGAATTGATGATGTACCGGTCACTAATACGGCGGTTAGCCGGTTAAAGGATGAGCCCGGATTACTTGTTATTACGCAAAACGAACTGGCCGAACGGGCTCAGGAACGGACCCCGCAGGCAATGCATGTTGCTGTTGATAATTTCTTGAGCTCACCGAAGTATGACGAAGTGGTTACTAACTTAAAAGCTGCCCGGCAGGTTGAATCAACGCCGATCACTTCACCTCAACCAAGCGCAACCCCACAGCAGCAGAAACCGGCTAACTGGCAAGACGTAGATTTTGATCAGGTAAAGGAAGTTGACTTTATCCATACCGATCAGCACCGTGGCACGACCACAATGGCTACGCAACTGTTTAAGGAAGAGCTGCAGCAAGCCGGAAAGGACGTTGCGGTTAAGCGGCTTGCACTTGCGGATTTACCCGACGATAACCAGCACCTGGTAATCGTTACGCCGGCTGCTCAGCGAACGTTGAAGTTACGGGCCACGCACGTTCAGGTCATTGTGCTACCGAACTTGCTTGACCAGGAACAGTTGGCAGCAATTAGTCAACAGTTTTAGGGGGAATGAAAGATGAAATTAACACCGGAAATGATTACGTTAAACCAGGATATCGCTACCAGGGAAGCAGCAATCCGGAAAGCCGGTCAGCTGTTGGTCGATGCGGGATGCGTTACCCCTGAGTACGTGGACGCTATGATTACGCGGGATAACGACGTGTCAACGTATATGGGCAACTTTATTGCGATTCCGCATGGGACCGATAAGGCCAAACGCTATATCAAAAAGACAGGAATTTCCGTGGTGCAGGTGCCAATGGGAGTGAATTTCAGTTCTAATGATCAGGAAGACAATCTCGTCACTGTTGTTTTTGGGATTGCGGGAAAAAACGATGAACACTTGCAGCTATTATCACAAATTGCGTTATTTTGTAGTGACGTTACGAACGTTGCCCGGCTGGCGGATGCAACGAAGGTGGATGATGTTATTGCACTATTAAAGGAGGTCGGCAAATAATGAAGGACGTTCATTTTGGAGCAGGTAATATCGGTCGGGGCTTTATTGGTGCAACGTTAGCTGATAACGGGTTTGAAATCGAATTCGTTGACGTTAATGCGACGGTGATTGATGCGTTAAACAAACGGCACGAATACTCAGTTGAGTATGCCGCACCGGAAAAGAAACGGATTACCGTTCGGAATGTTTCAGGAATTAATAACGCCAAGGAACCAGAAAAGGTGGTCCAGGCGCTTGCGACGGCTGACCTGGTAACAACGGCGATTGGGCCAAAGGTGTTACCGTTGATTGCGCCGTTGATTGCGCAGGGTTTAAAGGCCCGGCGTGATACGGGGAACCGGCATCCACTGGATGTTGCGGCTTGCGAAAACATGATTGGGGCCGGGGATGCTCTAAAGAAGGAAGTTTATGCCCATCTTGATGGGGATACCTTAGCGTTTGTTGATCAGTACGTGGGGTTCCCCAATGCGGCGGTTGACCGAATTGTTCCGGAACAGCACCATGATGACCCGTTGTTAGTGGCGGTTGAGCCGTTTAAGGAATGGGTCGTTGACAAAAGTATGTTGAAGAACCCGGCTATTCACCTGACTGGGGTGGAGTATGCTGATGACCTGGAACCCTACATTGAACGAAAATTATTCTCGGTTAATACCGGCCACGCCACGGTTGCGTATAACGGAAAGTTTATGGGCTATACCACCATTGGTGAAGCGGTAAAGGCCCCCCAAATTTTGAAGTTATTGCGGAATGCGTTAGGGGAGACGCGGGCGTTGTTAGCTGCTAAGTGGCCTAACTTTGCCCTGGCTAATTTGGAAGCATACCACGAAAAGATTGTTTCTCGGTTTGAAAATCCATACATTTCAGATGCGATTGCCCGTGTTGGCCGGACACCAATCCGAAAACTGGGATACAACGAACGGTTTATCCGGCCAATTCGAGAGTGCCGAAAGCGCGGCTTGGCCTATGATACCCTACTTAAGACGGCGGGACGGATTTTCACGTTTGATGAACCAAACGATCCGGAAAGTGTGCGGCTAATGAAAATGGTTGCTGACCAGCCATTGGATGAAGTTGTTGCTGGAGTGACGGGGATTAAGGATCAAGCATTACTGGATGAAGTCGTTGCATCTGCGCGGGAGGCAATTACAACCTATTCCGGGAATTAGGGAAATCCTTGGAATAAGATTACACTATTAATTATTAGGGTAACGATGATAAAAAGAGGTTGGGATATTAAATCCTAGCCTTTTTTGCTTAAAATAGCAAAAAAACATAATTTTCGTTTATTTTAATCTGCTTTTTGAAATGAAGGCGTGACATAATAAGACCACACGTGAAGGGAGTGGTTAAAATGATGGTATCAACGTTGATGCAAGTTGGTGATATGGGGGTTCTGACTGTTCCGGATGAGCTCCTTGAGCAGGGGAAAATGGAGCCGTACTATTGTGTTCGGCACGAAGAAGATGGGGTTCTCGTGTTCTATCCGTTAGGATCGTTTTTACGGGAACAGCAGCAGGGAGACTTGTAAAAGTAGAAGGGTAAATTAAAACAAATAAAACGGGCGTGGTGGAAGGAGCATGCCGAACCGAAAATAGTTCAGTGGTATGCGCACTTCCACCGCGCTTATTTACTATGGGAATTTTCAGAATTATTGGAGAGACCGCACAACGTGGACGTCCCGGCAAAAGCCCTTTAGTGCGTTGTATACGTGTTGAGCACGGGAATACTTGGTGCAAATTCCTAGAACAGTTGGCCCGGTTCCCGTCATGGTGGCGGCATCTGCCCCGAACTGCAGCATTTTGGTTTTAATCCGGGTAATGGCCGGGCAAACCTGGGCAGTGATTGGTTCTAATACGTTCCCTGTTAGTTCAAGTAATCGGGTATAATTTCCAGCTTGAATAGCTCGAACGGCCTCGATGACCGCCACGTGTTCTAAGGTTTCGTAGTTAATTTGCCGTAAAATCGTGGGAGTTGAAATGTTATCGTGTGGTTTAGCGATGACAAACCACATTGGTGGGAGCGTCTTTAACGGTGTAATTTGCTCTCCCCGGCCAGTTACGTGAGCGGGAATCCCGTAAACGCAAAACGGAACATCTGCATCAATCGTTAGGCCAATTTGGGCAAGCTCGCGGATAGTTAAGCCTAACTGCCATAAGGAATTAAGGCCGCGTAAGACGGCTGCTGCATCGCTTGAACCGCCCCCCATTCCGGCGGCAACGGGAATGTGCTTGTCAATAGTAATGGTGACCCCTTCGTGAATGTTAAATCGCGTTTGAAGGGTCTTAGCAGCCTGGTACGCAAGGTTGTGGTAGTCCCGTGGCAGGTAGCTTGTATCTGTTTGGACGGTAATTTTCATCGTATCCGGAATGGTTTTAAGGTGGATGTAATCGGCCAGGTCAATGGCGGTCATGATCATGTCCCATTCAGGGGCGCCATCCTGGTGACGAAACGGGGTATCAAGGATCAGGTTTACCTTGGCAGGGGCTTTCGCGGTTAATTCCATCTTGTCACCATCTTTCCGTCCATTTTTCTTCCATCATTATACTGGTTATCAAAATATGAAACAAGCAACCGTGAAATGAAAGAAAAAGTTATTGACGCGGGAAAACTGCGATGATACCCTAAACATTGTCTTAAATAGTACTTATTACTATTTACATTACGATTAACAGGAGGACAGTGAATGATGAGGTGGCATCGCTGGTGGGTTGCAATGGTCGCACTCCTTACTTTGGGAGTTACTTGGAGTACTACCCCACAACGGGTGGTCGCGGCATCAACGCACCGGCTTCAGGTTGTGACGACTTTTTATCCGGTATACGACTTTACAAAGGCGGTTGTAGGAAATAGGGCGGACGTATCCGTTTTAATTCCTGCAGGGACAGAACCCCATGATTTTGAACCGACCGCCCGGGAGGTAGCTCGGATGTCACGGGCGGACATGGTAATTTACACAACAAAGTACATGGCACCGTGGATTGATGCTTTACGGCCAAGTTTGCGGGATGATCACACGACATTGGTTGCGGCTGGCAAGGGAATTCCGCTGATTAGTACACGGAATGAGATGAATGCGCAGGATGCTTTGCTAGTTCAGGAACACCGGCAGGAAGCGGGCTATTTTGGTGGTGGGGGTGCGAAGGACCCGCATATTTGGCTTGATCCGGTTAATGCAGTTGCGATGGTTCGAAACATTGAACGGGGAGTATGCCAAAAAGATCCCGGAAACGCCGCTTATTACCGGCGAAACGCCCGACACTATATTAGGCAGTTGTACGGTCTTGATCGGAAATACCGGCGGGCATTTAAGGGGTGTCATTCGCGAACGTTTATTACCCAACACGCTGCGTTTGGCTATCTTGCGCGGCGGTACGGGTTACACCAGATTACGATTGCGGGGATTTCCGATAATGAGGAACCTAGCCCGCAACGGCTGGCACTTCTGCACCAGTACATTCGGCGCACACATACGCCAGTGCTCTTTGCTGAGGCGGATGCATCCCAGAAAATTGCACGGGTGTTAGCTCATGATACCCAGGTGCAGGTGCGCCCGCTTAATCCGCTTGAAAGTTTAACGACAACGGAAATTCGGCACGGCGCTAACTACTTAACGGTCATGAGGACCAACTTGCAGGAACTGAAGCACGCAATTCACTAGGAGGAAAGAATGAATTACATTGAAGTTCACGATTTATCCTTTGTTTATGAGGACCATCCCGTTCTTCAACACGTTAGCATGACAGTGCGGGACGGTGAGTTTGTTGTTTTGGCAGGGGAAAATGGGGCGGCTAAGTCCACGTTATTGCGAACCATTCTTGGGGAAGCTAGGCCGGCCCACGGGACAGCCCGGATGGCGCCCCGTAATCGGTACGGCCGCTCCTTAAAAGTGGGGTATTTACCCCAACAAATTGCGGCGTTTAACGCCGGTTTTCCGTCAACCGTCTATGAACTGGTGGCTTCCGGTCGCTTTCAACGGGGACGGTGGTTTCACCCACTTCGGGAGCATGACCGGCGCCATATTCAAAAGGCGCTTGATGCTGTTGGAATGTGGGAGTGGCGGCAACACCGCATTGGGGAACTCTCAGGGGGGCAAAAGCAGCGGGTTTGTCTGGCTCGTATCTTTGCGGCGGACCCTGATTTGTTTATTTTGGATGAGCCCACAACTGGAATGGATACTGAAACCCGGGCGCAGTTTTATCAGCTATTGCAACACGAGGTTCAAGCACACAGGAAGAGTATTTTAATGGTGTCGCACGATAACGATAACGTGATGGATTATGCAGACCGGCAGGTTCGGTTGGTTAGAATGGAGGGAATCCAATGGCGATGTTTTTCTATGGCTTCATGCAACGCGCACTAGTTACCGCGGTTTTAATGGCGGTTTTGGCCCCGCTACTCGGGTTGTTTTTAATTTTACGGCGACAATCCCTGATGGCTGATACTCTTTCCCACGTTTCATTGGCGGGGGTGGCCCTGGGGTTATTCGTTAACCTAAACCCTACGATTACCACATTGGTGGTGGTGGTACTGGCAACCATCTTAATTGAGTACATTACCCGGGCATACAAAACGTACGCTGAAGTTGCGATTGCAATTATTATGGCAGCGGGGTTAGCGATTGCGTTAACCTTGATGAGCCTTGATCGGGGGACCTCTGCGCTGAGCGTTGATCAGTATCTGTTCGGGTCAATCGTTGCGATTAGTAACCAGCAGGTGCTTTTATTGGCGGTGCTTACGGTGATTGTGGTTGGAGCATATATTCTTTTTCACCGGCCGATGTACGTGATGACGTTTAGCCCAGCAACGGCGCGGGCAGAAGGGTTACCCGTGTCGTACATGTCGTTGGTTTTTAACGCCTTAACGGGAATTACAATTGCAGTGATTATGCCGATTGCGGGGGCGTTATTAGTCTCAGCGGTAATGATTCTTCCGGCAGCGATTGCGATGCGGATAGCCCGGCGCTTCAATGCTGTTGTTTTTGCCGGTATTGGTATTGGAATGATTGGCACAGTTGGGGGACTAGTGTGCTCGTATGATTTTAACACACCACCGGGCGCAGCCATCACTTTGCTACTGGTAGCCATTTTTTTGACTTGCCTTGGTGGTCGGGGAATATGGTGGCGGCTTCGCGGCCGGCGCCAGCAGATTAATCACTAATGTTTCCGGACAAATGGTGTTATTGTGAACCTTTTTTAGTGACAAAGACGAACTTTTTTATAAAAAACAGGGGCAAAGGGTTGTAAATTCGTCAGGGTTCCATATAATTTAATTATGCAAATCATGGACTTCATTCATTATTTTTTATTAGAAACGGAGGAATTGTGGTGAAGGCACGGCGCAGTGAGCGGCTGATTGACATGACTAATTACCTGTTATCCCGGCCGCATAAGCTTATTTCGTTAACGTTCTTTGCTAACCGGTACGAGTCGGCAAAGTCATCAATCAGTGAGGATTTAACCATTGTAAAGCGAACGTTCGCTCAGTGGGGGATCGGGGTAATCGAAACGATTCCCGGTGCTGCTGGCGGCGTGATTTTTACTCCGTCCATTAGCGAACAAGAGGTCCGAGCGTTTATTGATGAAATGACGGACCAGCTTTCAGAGGAGAGCCGGCTGCTTCCGGGAGGATACGTTTACCTGTCCGATTTATTAGGGCAACCTGAGGTTCTTCAGCGGGTTGGGCGGTTAATTGCCCGGCAATACATTGACAAGAAGGTTGATGCGGTGATGACCGTTGCAACCAAAGGGGTGCCGATTGCACAGAGTGCCTCCCAGTATCTGGATGTTCCGTTTGTTATTGTACGGCGGGATTCTAAGATTACTGAGGGGGCGACCGTTTCGGTCAACTACGTTTCGGGCTCAAGTAAGCGGGTTGAAAAAATGGAGTTGTCTAAGCGGAGCCTGCAAGAGGGCGCGAATGTTCTGGTAGTTGATGACTTCATGAAGGGCGGCGGAACCGTTAACGGAATGAAGAGCATGATTGAGGAATTTAACGCTAACCTGGTTGGAATTACGGTCTTTGCGGAAGCGGCCTTTGATGGTCAGCGGATGGTTGAAGATTACACTTCATTATTAAAGGTTGATAAGGTCAATACGTTGGATAAGAAAATCCACGTTAGTGCGGGAAACTACCTCGAACAGGTTTTTGGGTAAAATAAAAGTGTGAATGTGAAAAACCGGGAACATGATGAGGATCATGTTCCCGGTTTTTAATTATCACTATTGAATTAATTACTGGGCGCCGTAAACAGCAGGTGCGGTGTGCCCGGTTCCTAACCCTTGATTAGCAGCTTGGGAATCATAGGTATTTGCGGGCGTAGTTGCACCCGTAGAATTACCATATGGAGTACCCGCATCCTTAATATCTTGCTCATATTCTTGCTCGGTAGAGGTTCCGGCAAGGGTCGTTCCGGTCTTGGCGTGTTTTAATCCTAGTGCAGCCCGAATGATATTAGTAATTCGCTGTTTTTCGGAGTGGTATGGCACCTCGTAATCTTCACCGCCAATTACTTCGGTATGGCCTTGAAGGTGGGTGGACTTCATGTGATGAGTTGCTACCCGGTACTTTGAACCGAGAATCAGGAGGTCATCAAAGGTTAAGTCGGTGCGCATTTGCTTGGAAACCGTCTTCATGAAGTTCTGGTTAATCAGACTGGTGAGGTCTGATCCCTTAAAGGCCAATTTCATAAGAACCTGTCGTTGCCGTTCTTGCCGACCATAATCACCGAGTGGATCCTGGTGGCGCATTCGGACATAAGCCAGGGTTTTTTTGGCGTTCATGTGCGTCTTCTTTCCCTCGGTGAAGTGGTACCCACCATAACTAAAGGTTAACGTTGGCTTAACCGTTACCCCATCTACGGCCTTAATGAGACTTTCTAGCCCACCCATGTTGATGGTGGCGTAAAAATCAATCGGAATGTTGAGGTAACGTTGCACGGTCTTTACCGCCGTGTACGAACTGCCGTACTGGTAGGCGGCGTTAATCTTACTCGGGTAGTCGTTTTCGTGCTTGTAGATGGCAACTAGCGTATCCCGGGGAATGCTGACTAGCGTCATCGCCTTTTTCTTAGGATTCAGCACGCACACAATCATCGTGTCGGTCCGTCCCTTGAAGTTTCGGCCAAGCGCTCCGGTATCTGTTCCCATTAGTAAGACAGAAATCGGTTTCCCTTCTTTTAGCATCTTGGAAACATTGCGTTCCTTTTGCATTCCGGTGGCCTGAAACATCAGGTTAGATTCCTGGTGAGCGTACTCAAACCGGTTATAAAAGAAGAAACACCCGTAAGCAAGCGCAATTACAGTCACAAGGAGCCCCCAGAAGAACCACCGTTGCCGCTTTTCCTGGCGATTGTTGGTTGTCGTTGGCCGGGAAAAGGTCCGTCGGCGTTCCCGCCGGCTGTGGCGGGAAGGGGAGGCGTTCCCGACGTATCCTTTTTCCTCTTCTTCGGGGGTTAGGGAGTACGGTTCCCGGGAGTTATCTTCATAGTGGCCGTGTTGCCCATCGTCTTCAAATGGATAACCAATCCGCCGGCGTTGTTGCTGGTGGGGATTGAATTCAGAATCATTATGTTGTGTTCGCCGTGAGGCCATTAAAACTTCCTCCAATTCATCGGGGGTTGATAGCGGTAATCGCTATTAAACGTGATAAACAAAGCGGAGGCCGTGCATAGCGCACTCTCCGTTCTAGTTGCGGGAATTAGAATGGATTCCCTAATTACAAAGTTACGGGTAAAGATTACCTACTGTGTCCCATGATAAAACTGAAAATGAGGATAAGCAACACAATCGTTGTTAAGACAACGTAAAGTATGTCCTTTTCCTTAACGAAGGAGTAGATAGAAACAACCACCCGTAAAACCGGCGTTAGCAGCAAAAGGAACAATCCCCCCATCATGATAGCCGCCGGTTTCAGTGTGCAAATCCCGGTTACAATTCCTGTGAGGGTTGTGGGAAAGAAGTTTTTCGTTGCATAGCCGCCGCCATGACGAATAAACAGCAGAAGTAATCCGATTAACATAACAACGGCTGCAAAAATTACTCCGATCCGCATGATATGACCGATTAGCAGTGCAACGTCTTGTTCCTTATCAACACCCGTTTGGTTGTGCGTGAGTTTATTTTGTTGTTTTTTTTCGTTCATTTCATCATCACCCAATGTTAATTCCAAATGCTTTCAGGGCCATCTGTAATCCAAGGTACAAGAAAACCGGGACAAAGATCATGCGTAGGATCCGCGTTGGCAGTTTTTGCATAATCCGGCTACCAAGTAGGGAGCCGACAAGAATTCCTAGAGCCAAAGGAACGGCGATTTCTGGCCGGATGGCGCCGCTAAAGAAATAAACCGTTGCTGATGCGGCGGCCGTAACTCCCATCATTAGGTTACTTGTTGCACTTGATGGCTTTAGGGGCATCTTCATGGCGTTATCAAGTGCCATGACCTTGAATGCTCCTGAACCAATTCCCAGCATTCCAGAAGCAAGCCCAGCCCCAAACATAATGGCTAACCCGCCGGGAATATTTTGAACATCGTAATGCACTTCCTCGTGAGTGTTCTTATCGTAGTATGAACTGTTGAGCTTGAAACGGACAGCCCATTTATCAGGTTTTGCCCGGTGAAGCACTTCCTCACCAGCCATTAATTTCCGCACCATGTTAAGTGATGCGAAGAGTAAGAGGCATCCAAACAGAAAATATAGAATCTTACCGTTCATTGACCCGGTTAAGAGAGCCCCAATGACGGCCCCGCTGGCTGTGGCCACTTCTAAGAACATGGCAACCCGAAGGTTGATTAAGTCGTCTTTTAAAAAAGCGATGGTTGAACCAGAGCTGGTGGCAATCACCGCGATGATGCTTGCTCCGATAGCGTACTTAATGTTGAGCCCGAATAGGAGGGTGACAATTGGAGTGACAATCATTCCGCCCCCAATTCCAAGAATTGCGCCGAGCGTTCCGGCAAGGAACCCCACAAAAAGCATGATCGCTGCTGTTGTAATCATACGTAACGCTCCTTTTTATAAAATCACCTTCATTATACTCTTTTCAAAAAGACCGGCTGATTAAGTTTTGGTTCTGCTGCGGGTTAGTGCATAAAGTATGGTATATTGAAGGCAAACTGAAATATGACTAAGAACGGGTGAGGAGTTAATGTATACGTGTGAACGCTGTGGCCACCAGTTAGAAGGAAACCAAGACAAGTGTGCCTTTTGCGGTGCCCGGCAACAACGGGATAATGCTACGGGTGAAAAGAAAAAATGTAAGAAGTGTCACCGTGATATTCCGGTAAACGCTAATTTTTGTCCGTACTGTGGGGCGGATCAAGCATACCTCGATCCGAATGAACTCCACCAGGAAGAAGAGGAGGATCTCCAGGGAAAGACCGTGCAGGGTGACAGGCCAATTCGGGTGACAACAATCAATAGTGAGGAGGACCTTCAGCGGTTCTTGATGGAAATGCAGCAGCAAATGCAACGAGAACAGCAGCGGGTGCCACACCTTCCCCGAAATGAGTCAGCTGAACCGGGGATTATTCCTTCAACGAAGTTAATGATGCGGGATACGTTTGTTTTAGGAAAACGGATGGGCCGGGCAGATTTTTGGTGGGGAACGCTTGGATTGGTTTTATTGCTGGCCTGTTATACGGTGGTTGTTGGGCTAGGGGTTCAGCTGTTAGTTGAACTCGGAATTAGTAAAACACTTGCTCTTCGGGTTGGCTTTACCCTTGGAATGGCTGGAACAACGGCAGCTGTGATTTGTAACTTAACGGCTCAGGTTCGGCGGTTTCATGACGCTGAATTACCCGCGTTTTTCTTTCTTTTTATTATCCTGTTAGGGGATATTCCGCTGCTTTTATTGTGCATAAAGGGACAGGTAATTACTAATGATCGGTATACTTTTCAGGCTCCCCGGGAACGGATGATAGCGTTTGAACAGCACTTCCAGCAGCACCAGCAAGAAGCCAAACAAGAAGAGGAACAAGATGAAGCGGAGAACCGGGTGCGGAATGCGGGGAAACAGCATGATGAGCACCATGACGATCAAGATGAGTGAGTTAGGGATTGTATTTAAGCGCTAAGTTTGGTATTGTAACACTATCGAACAGAGGTTGCGGTAATCAGTAGTAACTTAGTTGAGGCAGGGGATTGCCATTGAAGCTAGGTGAAAGGGTGCACCGCCGAAGCCTTACCTGGATCCTCCCGGGTGAAGCTGGGCGTCTGGTTAAGAGCTGGACGACTGTCGCGGGTGACCGCGGAGCGCTATCGATATCCATGAATCAGAGATAACTGTGAAGTGAGTGGGGCGTAGTTCGAGGCTACGCCCTTTTTGGTGTTGATTAGTGTTTGCCTCAATAATATTACTGAGGAGGACGAACCCATGAAAAAGGATTCGCACGAATATTCACTAAAACGGGACTTAAAGACCCGGCATCTTTCGATGATTGCCCTCGGAGGAAGTATCGGGACGGGGCTGTTTGTCGCTTCGGGTTCCGCAATCTCTACGGCCGGCCCTGGAGGCGGGTTGATTGCCTACGTCGCAATTGGGGTGATGGTGTACTTCTTGATGACGTCACTGGGAGAAATGGCGACATACATGCCGGTGTCGGGATCATTTGCTACGTACACAAAGCGGTTTGTTGACCCGGCATTAGGCTTTGCGATGGGGTGGAATTACTGGTTTAACTGGGCAATCACTATTGCGGTTGATGTCTCAACGGCGGCATTGGTGCTGCAGTTCTGGTTCCCCCACGTTCCTAATTGGATTTTTAGTCTGGGCGCATTAAGCTTAGTCTTCTTGATTAACTTTCTCTCCGTTAGGTCGTACGGAGAGACAGAATACTGGTTATCCCTGGTAAAGATTGTTACCGTTATTGTTTTCTTGTTGGTTGGTTTTCTTACCATCTTAGGCATTATGGGAGGGGGCCATGCGGTTGGCCTTCGTAACTTCACATACAAGCAGGCCCCGTTTGTGGGCGGATTGCCGGCAATTCTCAACGTCTTTGTTGTTGCTGGATTCTCATTCCAGGGGACGGAACTTGTTGGGGTTACGGCTGGCGAATCAGCCACACCTGAAAAAAGTGTGCCGACAGCAATCAAGCAGGTTTTCTGGCGGATTCTGTTATTTTACATCCTGTCAATCTTTGTAATTGCTTGCATTATTCCGTATACCAGTCCGGATTTACTAGGTTCTTCGGCTAAGGATATTGCCATTAGCCCGTTCACGCTGGTCTTTAAACGGGTCGGGTTAGCCTCGGCGGCCTCCGTGATGAATGCGGTCATTCTTACGGCGGTTCTGTCATCGGCTAATTCGGGGATGTACGCATCAACCCGGATGTTAATGTCGCTGGGGCAAACCGGTGATGCTCCGCGGATTTTTGGCAAAGTGAACCAACGGGGAATTCCGCTCCCAGCGTTACTGGTAACAACATTGGTTGGGTTGGCCACGTTCTTGACGAGTATTTTTGGGCAAAAGGTTTATATTTTCTTAGTGGCTGCGAGCGGGTTAACCGGGTTTATTGCGTGGGTTGGAATTGCAATTTCACATTACCGGTTCCGGCGGGCATACGTTGCTCAGGGGAAGGACTTAAACGCTCTGAAGTACAAGGCAAAATGGTTCCCGTTTGGGCCGATTTTGGCGTTTGTAATGTGTATTTTAGTGATTGTGGGGCAAAATACTAAGGCGTTTACCCACCTTGACTGGTATCAAATTTTGATTACGTACATGTCGGTTCCGTTGTTCTTCGGACTGTTTTTCTACTACAAATTTAAGCATCATACGAAGTTAATTCCGCTCAAGGAAGTTGACCTGACGACGACCCGGGTAACGGAGAAGAAACAGGTTGACAAGTAGGCGGAGCGGATTATACTGAAACCAAAGCTAAAGTGTTAAACATCATAATTCGCCATAAGTAGGTTTTCAGAGACGGGGAATGGTGAGAGCTCCGAACCGAAACTCCAGCGAGTTAAGTATGGGCGGGTAATGCCGCACGGGAGACCGTTACCTTAGTTGAGTGCGCAAGGAATGCGAACTTGGGTGGTACCGCGAAACGGAGTCCGTTCGTCCCATGGGATGACGGGCTCCGTTTACTTTTTTAAGGAGGAATACCATGTTAGACGTTAAGGATATTCGAAAGAACCCGGATGAATACAAACAGCGGTTGGCTGCCCGGGGAGTGACTGCGGACCAGATTGATCAATTAATTGCGGCGGATGCCAAGCGGCGGAAACTTCTCCAGCAAAGTGAAGAGCTCAAAAAAGAACGAAATGATGTTTCGGCAGCAATTGCTCAGGCCAAGCGAAATAAAGAAGATGCCACGAATGCGATTACCCGGATGCGGGAGGTTGGGCAGCAAATTAAGCAACTGGATAATGAATTGATGATGGTTCAAGAACAGGTTAAGGATATGGCTTCACGGTTGCCGAACCTTCCAAACCCGACCATCCCGATGAGTATGAATGAGGAAGACGCTGTTGAGATCAAAAAGGTGGGGACACCACGGGAGTTTGATTTTGAACCTAAGGCTCACTGGGACATCGGTGAGGACCTTGACATTCTTGATTTTGAACGGGGAGCGAAAGTTGCGGGTGCTCGGTTTGTGTATTACAAGGGATTAGGTGCTAAGTTGGAGCGGGCCGTGTACAACTTTATGCTAGATGAGCATGAAAGGGAAGGGTACACGGAAATGATCCCACCATACATCGTTAATGCTGCTTCGATGTACGGAACGAGTCAGTTTCCAAAATTTAAAGAAGACGTTTATCAGGTAAACGGTGAGGACATGACGTTAATTCCAACAGCTGAGGTGCCCCTTACTAATTATTACCGCGATGAGGTGATTCCGCGGGAACAGCTACCGGTTTACGAAACGGCCCTGACGCCGTGTTTCCGGTCTGAAGCCGGAAGTGCTGGTCGGGATACCCGGGGGTTAATTCGGATGCATCAGTTTAATAAGGTGGAAATGGTGAAGTTCTGTACGCCAGAGACATCCTATGATGAATTAGAAAAGATGACGCAAAACGCCGGGAATATTTTGGATAAACTGGGATTGCCGTACCATATTATTACGCTGGCTTCCGGTGATATGAGCTTCAGTGCGGCAATGACGCATGACCTTGAAGTGTGGATGCCAGCACAGAATAAGTACCGGGAAATTTCTAGTTGCTCTAACTGTGAGGATTTCCAGGCACGGCGGGCGCACATTCAGTACCGTGATGAAAACGGCAAGCGACACTTTGTTCATACGCTAAACGGTTCTGGGTTAGCAGTTGGGCGGACGGTAGCAGCCATCCTTGAGAATTATCAGAATGTGGACGGGACGGTTACCATCCCAGAGGTTTTGCGGCCATACATGCATGGGATTGAAAAGATTACGAAGTAGCGGCGGAACTAAAACTACAAGGTAAGTGGAGCGGAAGCATAGGTTGGATTAATCCTGGGTTACAGGTATGGTGAAATTTGGATGTTTCCGTACTAGGAATACGAATAACAAGAAGGATGAAACTTCTTGGTTAAAAGGCTTCAGGGAATTGTTCCCTGAGGCCTTTTGTGGTATCGTGACGGTAAAAAATGGAGAATAACGATGACAAAGTTTTACTTTTTGCGCCACGGGCGTACAGTGTATAACAAAGAGCTTCGTATTCAAGGCGCACGGGCGGATTCGCCGTTATTAGATCAAAGTGTTCAGGATGCACGTTTAGCGGGAAAGTATTTACAAAACATTCCGTTTGAGGCAGTGTATGCCAGTCCCCTTGGTCGAACCCAACGCACCGTTCAGTTAGCGTGTGCGGCAGCGGGGATTACATTGCATCCAGTGCTAGTCGATGATTGGCGAGAGTTCGATTTTGGAAAATGGGATGGTGTTTTAGAAGACGATGTGGTTAAGCGACCGGAGTTTGATGCGTTGATTAATCATCCCAGTCAGTTCGATGGAACGGCGTTAGGCGCGGAATCGTATGCGCATTTTATTCAGCGAATTAAACGGCCGTTGCAGTCTGTTTATCGGCAACACCCTAGTGGGAATGTGCTGGTAGTGGCCCACGCGATGGTAATTTCATACTTACTCCAAACGATTCGGGGATTAAGTGTGGATGAGGTTCGTCCGGCCGGGTTAGTGGCGAATACGAGCATTTCGGTCCTTGAAACGCAAGATGGGCAATCATACGTCGTTCCTATGTGGAACAATACGGAATTTTTAAAATAGTGGTTGACGCTGTTTTGTTGAACTGGTATATTAATAGGCGTTGTCGGTGGACGACCGTTATTGAGAATTAGGACTTGACGGACAGGTTCTTTTCTCGCTATAATAGGTTAGTCGCTTGGGCGACGGTAGATCTTTGAAAACTGAACACAGTATCGACGAATTAAATGTGTAGGGCTCTTTTGAGCAACATAATTTAACGAAGTCAAACTTCGCTAGTAATAAATAATGAGTCACGAATTCAAAATGAGAGTTT